>NZ_JAPFCC010000001.1:5770000-6070000 GCF_025562715.2 Endozoicomonas gorgoniicola | reverse complement strand
CATGGCTAAATGCGACAGGGGACTGCACGCATTTCTCCATGAACGCATTTTGATGTACTTAAATGGTGGCTTGTAACCCAGTTGCTTCAGCCGACGATGCAGCTTCGCTGGTTTCTTCCACTGTTTCAGTTGTAAACATCTCAGCCTGCGCCTCATCCATCCTGTCAGCCGTTTTAATTCACGACTACAGTTCGCTATCCTGAAGTAATTAGCAAATCCTCGTATCACAGGGTTCAGTTCTCGGATTACTCCTTCAAGGTTCGTTCCCCGATTCCTTTTCGTGATTCGCTTTACCTTTGCTTTCAGTGCGTTGAGCTTCTTTTCCTGTATGCGCGTATAGCTGCTCAGGATTTCAACTCCCAGAAATTTCACACCCTCGCCGCTATGGGCTATGTGTGTTTTATTCTGGTTGACCGTCAGTTTCAGGTCTTGCTCCAGTACTTTGGTCGCCACTTTCAGAGCGTTTTCTGCCGCTGCTTTGGAGCCACACAGAATCAGGATATCGTCCGCATAGCGGACAATCCTGTGCTTGCGTCGCATCATTTCCTGATCAAACGCATCAAGATAGACGTTTGAGATTAAGGGACTGATCACTCCGCCCTGTGGACTGCCTGTTTCCGTGGCTTCCAGTTGATAGCCAACCATCACCCCGCTTTTCAGGAACATTCTGATCAGGTTCAGGATGCTTCCATCTGCCACTTTGTGCCTGAACGCCTTGAGAATTAACTCGTGGTCGAGTCGGTCAAAGCATTTGGACAAGTCCATGTCCACCACCCAGCGTCTGTCGTACTTTCGTATGAACAGGGTCGCCTTGGTAATGGCTTGATGGCAGCTTCGATTCGGTCTGTACCCATAGCTGGACGGGTGGAAGTCCGGATCAAAGATCGGGGTCAGGATATTTAGAAGTGCTTGTTGGACGATTCGGTCTTTTACTGCGGGGATTCCCAGCAGACGCTTTCCACCGTCTTCTTTGTCGATTTCTACACGCTTTACCGGTAGCGGTTTGTAGCGCTTTTCCCGCAATTCAAGCAGTAACTGTTCAAGATTCCCACGCAGATTCGAGGCGTAGTCGCTCAGGCTCTGCCCATCTATTCCGGCCGCACCTTTCGCTTTCCATACCTTTTTGAATCCGTTGTAAAGCGCTTCCATCGTCAGCAAGCGCCCATACAGGCTATAATATACTCTCATCAGTTACTGTCTCACGACAGACAGATTGCGCCATCCTTCTACTGTGGCCGGATTCTTCATGGACATTCACAGGCGTTCTGGCTCAAGGCAATCTACCTGCTACCTGTCCTTTACTCCCGAGCGCGGCTCTTTCTTTTAGCAGGATTGTTCCCAACCTCACCAGCCAAAGATGTCCTGCCTCGTCAGGCAGCTTGTGCGCTCACAGTATCATTCCTGCGGTCTGACTGTTCTTTAAGAATGCTTCACCCCTTCGCAACATCTGCCGCTTTTGACGACACATGCCCTACAGTCACTCTGGCTGTAGTCATTCCGGTTTTGCCCTCCGAACGGTTACCCGCCTTCACAGGCCGGAATTTCATCACTACTACAGGATCATCTGCCACCTCACACCACTGTTACCCTTGAGTTTCCTCTTGCGATAACAGCCCCTGAGATTCAGAGATTGATGCCAGGCTTCCCCAGTTACTAAACGGTTCCCTGTCAGAAATGCCACCCTCAAGCACAGAGTTGGGACTGACTGAGTATCGGGCTTTGCGCTATTTCGCACGCTTGCCGCTCCCAACCTGCCGAATCAGGTTCGCTTGCGCTGTGTACCTCTGACTTCCTATGGCTTCCTTCAGACCCAACCGTTGGCCAGTTACGCCCTTGCCATTCAGATTGCCTTCCCCTCAGTCGGGGCGGCTCAGGCTTCTTTCAGCCTGACGGGTTTGCCCGCTTCGCTGGGCAAACATTAGGTAAGGCGGGGCTATTGCCCCGTCCTTCCCACAGAACCGTGCGTACGGACCTCGTACACGGCTCCTGCACTCTCTATCCCTTAACAATAAGGGGCAAGAACGCCCGTTTTAACGCCTTCCAAATTGAACAACTTTATCTCATTGAACCAGTTGTTCGGCATGGCTAAATGCGACAGGGGACTGCACGCATTTCTCCATGAACGCATTTTGATGTACTTAAATGGTGGCTTGTAACCCAGTTGCTTCAGCCGACGATGCAGCTTCGCTGGTTTCTTCCACTGTTTCAGTTGTAAACATCTCAGCCTGCGCCTCATCCATCCTGTCAGCCGTTTTAATTCACGACTACAGTTCGCTATCCTGAAGTAATTAGCAAATCCTCGTATCACAGGGTTCAGTTCTCGGATTACTCCTTCAAGGTTCGTTCCCCGATTCCTTTTCGTGATTCGCTTTACCTTTGCTTTCAGTGCGTTGAGCTTCTTTTCCTGTATGCGCGTATAGCTGCTCAGGATTTCAACTCCCAGAAATTTCACACCCTCGCCGCTATGGGCTATGTGTGTTTTATTCTGGTTGACCGTCAGTTTCAGGTCTTGCTCCAGTACTTTGGTCGCCACTTTCAGAGCGTTTTCTGCCGCTGCTTTGGAGCCACACAGAATCAGGATATCGTCCGCATAGCGGACAATCCTGTGCTTGCGTCGCATCATTTCCTGATCAAACGCATCAAGATAGACGTTTGAGATTAAGGGACTGATCACTCCGCCCTGTGGACTGCCTGTTTCCGTGGCTTCCAGTTGATAGCCAACCATCACCCCGCTTTTCAGGAACATTCTGATCAGGTTCAGGATGCTTCCATCTGCCACTTTGTGCCTGAACGCCTTGAGAATTAACTCGTGGTCGAGTCGGTCAAAGCATTTGGACAAGTCCATGTCCACCACCCAGCGTCTGTCGTACTTTCGTATGAACAGGGTCGCCTTGGTAATGGCTTGATGGCAGCTTCGATTCGGTCTGTACCCATAGCTGGACGGGTGGAAGTCCGGATCAAAGATCGGGGTCAGGATATTTAGAAGTGCTTGTTGGACGATTCGGTCTTTTACTGCGGGGATTCCCAGCAGACGCTTTCCACCGTCTTCTTTGTCGATTTCTACACGCTTTACCGGTAGCGGTTTGTAGCGCTTTTCCCGCAATTCAAGCAGTAACTGTTCAAGATTCCCACGCAGATTCGAGGCGTAGTCGCTCAGGCTCTGCCCATCTATTCCGGCCGCACCTTTCGCTTTCCATACCTTTTTGAATCCGTTGTAAAGCGCTTCCATCGTCAGCAAGCGCCCATACAGGCTATAATATACTCTCATCAGTTACTGTCTCACGACAGACAGATTGCGCCATCCTTCTACTGTGGCCGGATTCTTCATGGACATTCACAGGCGTTCTGGCTCAAGGCAATCTACCTGCTACCTGTCCTTTACTCCCGAGCGCGGCTCTTTCTTTTAGCAGGATTGTTCCCAACCTCACCAGCCAAAGATGTCCTGCCTCGTCAGGCAGCTTGTGCGCTCACAGTATCATTCCTGCGGTCTGACTGTTCTTTAAGAATGCTTCACCCCTTCGCAACATCTGCCGCTTTTGACGACACATGCCCTACAGTCACTCTGGCTGTAGTCATTCCGGTTTTGCCCTCCGAACGGTTACCCGCCTTCACAGGCCGGAATTTCATCACTACTACAGGATCATCTGCCACCTCACACCACTGTTACCCTTGAGTTTCCTCTTGCGATAACAGCCCCTGAGATTCAGAGATTGATGCCAGGCTTCCCCAGTTACTAAACGGTTCCCCGTCAGAAATGCCACCCTCAAGCACAGAGTTGGGACTGACTGAGTATCGGGCTTTGCGCTATTTCGCACGCTTGCCGCTCCCAACCTGCCGAATCAGGTTCGCTTGCGCTGTGTACCTCTGACTTCCTATGGCTTCCTTCAGACCCAACCGTTGGCCAGTTACGCCCTTGCCATTCAGATTGCCTTCCCCTCAGTCGGGGCGGCTCAGGCTTCTTTCAGCCTGACGGGTTTGCCCGCTTCGCTGGGCAAACAAAAAAAACGGCTACCCCGAAAGCCAGCCGTTCTTTTCGTATTCAACATCTGCACAGCAAGTCTGTGTCAACCTGCCGGGCTGAACAGAATCAGTTAACCGTAGTGGTTTCTTTCTGTTCAGCCTGCTCACGCGCCTGCAGGTACAGGGCGTCGAAGTTTACAGGTGCCAGCATCAGCGGAGGGAAGCTGCCACGCAAAACCATGTTGTCGATGGCTTCACGAGCGTAAGGGAACAGGATGTTCGGG
Source organism: Endozoicomonas gorgoniicola (assembly GCF_025562715.2). NCBI lineage: Bacteria > Pseudomonadati > Pseudomonadota > Gammaproteobacteria > Oceanospirillales > Endozoicomonadaceae > Endozoicomonas > Endozoicomonas gorgoniicola. Next base: position 6,065,756 of record NZ_JAPFCC010000001.1, on the reverse strand, counting down.
CAGAACGCACCCAGAGTACGGTGCAGTTCTTCAGCAGCCAGACCTTTCACCAGGAATACGCCCGCCTGCTGAACTTCAGCCAGAAACGCGGTTTCACGGTTGTCTTCAGGACCGTTTTCAACAGTGATGGTCAGGGCCAGAACCACTTCGAACATATCTTCCTGCAGCTGACGGTTGCTGGTGTTCAGGTCCAGCTTAACTTCAGGCTGCCACTGAGCCTGAAACATCTCAGGAGATTTCGGGGATTCAAAGGACAGGTCCTTAACATAGATACGCTGCAGTGCAAACTGAGGCTGCTGCTCTTGCTGGTTCTCAGCCATTATAAATTCCTTACTACTATAAGTTGGAATGCCTGCGCAGCCTGGTTATAAGTGCTGGCAAACAGGTGTTAAAAATTGCTTACCCACCATCAGTGGGGACGACATAAAATAATTCAAGCCTCAGGCAAGCAAATCATTTAATTTATCAGCGGATTCCAGTGCAAACAGATCGTCGCAACCACCAACATGGGTGTCGCCGATCCAGATTTGAGGAACCGAGCTTTGCCCGGCTTTCTGAGTCATTTTCTGACGAACGTCAGGACGACCATCAACGCTGACAGCCTGATAGTTAACTCCCTTACTGTCCAGCAGGCTCATTGCTCTTTGGCAAAACGGGCAGGTTGCTGACATATAAATGGTGACAGGTTTCATGTCTTTATACCTCAAATAACTCTGTTATTTTTTGACTAGCGGCAAACCATCGGCAGTCCAGGTACTCAGACCACCACGCAGGCGCAGAACCTGTTGCAGGCCGGCTTCTTTGAACTGTTTGCCAACCATGCCAGCGTGCTGTCCCTGTGCATCAATAATAACAACCGGTTTATCTTTGTGCTTATTCAGTTCTGCCACACGCTCTTTAACCTTGGCGAACGGCATGCTGATGGAATCGACAATGTGACCTTTGTTGTAGTCGGCCTTTTCACGAACATCCACGACAATTGCACCCTGCTGGTTGACCAGCTGAGTCAGTTGCTGAGAGCTGATGTTTTGACCACCCTTGCGCATTTCAGTGAACACCAGCGCCGTGATCAGTGCCACCAGAGAACCCACCAGCAGTGGGTGATTGCCTATAAATTCGAGTAGCTGAGCCATGAATTAACCAGTCTTTCTGAATCGGAAAAGGCGGGATTATACAGTCAGAACACATGGTTTTGTAATAGGGGGAGTTATTGAGTGGCAAACATGAATCACATCCTGGTTGTTGAAGTAAAAAGAGTTTGCTCCAATTTCTTTTGCTCAGGGGACTTAAGAATAGGGCCATAACGGCTCTCGAGGCGGGCTACGTCGCTTCTATTATGATTTTCCAGCTCTTTGCCTGCTTCAGACTGAGCAGCCTTGAAAGCAGCATCAAACGGATTGTCATCCGATTCCGGAAAACTGTCCAGTGATGAAGACAATGGCCTGTCTTTTACAGCAGCGGATGATGGCATGTCAGACTCTTGTTTTCGCCCACTCTCAGTCTGAGCTGATTCTGGTGTTACCAGGGTCACAGGTATCAGAATATATGACTGCTCCCCTGTTTCAGCCGACGTCCGGGAAGCGCAGTAATCATGGTCAATCAGTGAGTCTGGTAAGTGCTTTCTCACAGAAGCACTCACGTCAGCAGCCTCTTTTCTGACATTCAACCCGAAAGCAACGGGTGACTTTTCCGCTTCAGAAGCTGGTTCTGGCAGATTTTCGCATGGATTGCTATGAACGGCAGTTGCTGAAGCCGTTGAAGATGTTGGTTCCACGTTTTTCTTCCTTTTGTTGAAATGTCCTTTAACTGTTTATAGAGACACTGAGTCAACAGGAAAGTTCATTCGCAGAAAAACAAAACAGGGGTTATCAGTGAACCCCATGAATAACAAGACTATTTCACGTCATATCATCACTATACTGTTTATAAATAAACGATGCTGAAACCCCCTACAAAAGCAGGTAAACTTCGACCATTTTTCAAAACTGCCAAGGTTTTCCCCATGACAGACAAGCGTAAAACCACAGCTCTGATCATTCTCGATGGCTATGGCCATCGTGAAACAACCGAATTCAATGCAATCCATGCCGCTAAAACGCCGGTTATGGATCAGCTGATGGCTGAATTCCCAAACAGCCTGATCTCCGGTTCCGGTATGGATGTTGGTCTGCCAGAAGGCCAGATGGGTAACTCGGAAGTCGGTCACATGAACCTGGGGGCCGGTCGGGTGGTTTACCAGGACTTCACCCGTATCACCAAGTCCATCATGGACGGTGACTTCTTCGAAAACGAAGCGTTTGTCAGCACCATCGACAAGGCAGTAGCGGCTGGCAAGGCGGTTCATATCATGGGCCTGATGTCTCCGGGCGGCGTACACAGCCACGAAGACCACATCAATGCCATGATTGAACTGGCTGAAAAACGTGGTGCTAAAGAAGTATACGTTCACGCTTTCCTGGATGGCCGTGACACACCGCCGCGCAGTGCTGAAAATTCCCTGGCAAAAACCGATGCCCTGCTGAAAGACAAAGGCATTGGTCGTGTCGCCTCCCTGATCGGCCGTTACTACGCCATGGACCGTGACAATCGCTGGGAACGTGTTCAGGAAGCTTATGACCTGATGACCCTGGGCAAAGCTGAATTCACCGCTAAAGATGCCGTTGAAGGACTGAAAGCGGCTTACGAACGTGATGAAAACGACGAATTTGTTAAAGCCACCGTTATCGGTGAAACCGCTGCCACTGTGAACGATGGCGATGCTTTGATGTTCATGAATTTCCGTGCAGACCGCGCCCGTGAAATCACCCGTGCGTTTGTTGAAAGCGGCTTCGAAGGTTTCCAGCGTGAGAAAGCGCCTGAAGTGGCGGGTTTCGTGATGCTGACCCAGTACGCTGCCGATATCGACACCATCTGTGCATACCCGCCGTTTTCTCTGCCTAACACTCTGGGCGAGTACATGGAAAAACTGGGCAAGACCCAGCTGCGTATCGCTGAAACTGAAAAGTACGCTCACGTGACCTTCTTCTTCTCTGGCGGTCGTGAAAACCCATACGAAGGCGAAACCCGTGTTCTGGTTGACTCTCCAAAGGTAGCTACCTACGACCTGCAGCCAGAAATGTCAGCGCCGGAAGTCACTGAAAAACTGGTGGCTGAAATCAAGAGCGGCAAGCACGACCTGATTATCTGCAACTTTGCCAACTGCGACATGGTCGGTCATACCGGCGTTTATGAAGCAGCTGTTAAAGCCGTTGAAGCGGTTGATGAGTCGGTTGGTAAAGTGATGGAAGCCCTGAAAGAAGTCGATGGTCAGTGCCTGATCACTGCTGACCACGGCAACGCTGAGCAAATGATTGACCCGGCAACCGGCGGCATCCACACCGCTCACACCTGTGAAGAAGTGCCTCTGATCTACTTCGGTTCCAAAGACATCAAGCTGAACAACGGTATTCTGTCTGACCTGGCACCCACACTGCTGGAGCTGATGGAAATCCCTCAGCCTGAAGAGATGACGGGCAAGTCACTGCTGGCTTAAGACGACAGATGACCTTTTTCCAAAACCTGTGATAAAAAAAGCCATTGCGTTTCACAACACAATGGCTTTTTTTACTCTAGCCACTTCCGGATCAGGAAACAGCCAGCAGCTCTACTTCAAAGACCAGAGTCGCGTATGGGCCAATAACACCACCAGCACCCTGAGCGCCGTAAGCCAGGTTGTAAGGAATAAACAGCTTCCACTTGGAACCTACGGTCATCAGCTGCAGAGCTTCAGTCCAGCCAGCAATCACACCATTAACCGGAAACTCGATTGGCTCTCCACGATCAACAGAGCTATCAAACACCGTACCGTCCAGCAGCATGCCGTGGTAGTGAGTTTTAACAGTAGACGTCTGGCCAGGCTTTTCAGCATTCGCATCGCCAGCAACCAGTACTTCGTACTGCAGGCCGGAGTCGGTTACGGTTACCTCATCACGCCTGGCGTTTTCAGCCAGAAACTTCTCACCTTCAGCAGACAGCTCTTTAGCTTGTTCAGCTTCTTTAGCCTGAATGCGCTTGTGCATTTCGTTGAACGCTTCCTGCAGGGCAGAAGGCTCAACAACGCTTGGCGCACCATTCAGGGAATCAGCCAGTCCAGCCAGAACGGCATCAATGGACAGGCCTTCAATTGGGTTACTGGACAGCTGGTCGCCCATCTGGCGACCAATACCGTAACTTACGCGAGCTTCAACGCTTGTGTATTCAGACATTAAATTTCCACTTCAAGGTGAGATTGTCACAAAAGCCGGAGATTGTAGCACGACTGTTACAGATAGTGTCTGGTAGATAGTGTCTGGTGATGAATACTGACCGGGTTATCAAAACTTTTCTGGCAGTTATGTACGAATGGGCTACTTTTTCCCATTGTCGCTCTAAAGCTGGGTTGAACCTATGACGTTCAAAAAAATAATACTTTCGTACATATTTGTGCTGCTGGTCAGCCCCCTGGCTGTGGCTGGCCAGAAATACGCCTATCTGCTTTACAGCGAAAACGCCAGTGCTTCTATGGTGCTGGTAAAAGTCATTGAAAATGACCGTCACGAGACACTCGCCTCTGTAGCCGTTGAGTTTTCTAAAGATAAAGCATTCAATGGCTATGCGGGTAACATTGCAGACACCAAAAAAGATCACCCTGAGCTGGAGTTTCCCGGAATGGCAGAAAAGCTGACCGGGAGAATGATGGCCGTACAATCCGGGTTAAAACAAGAAGCGGCATTAAAGGCGCCAGACTCAGAGTTTTCAATGGTGATGGCGGTAGCAGGCTATGAAACCATTCACGGCACTCACCCAGTCCGGTTTCCTCCTCAGAAAACCCGTGAACGTGAAGAAAAAGCGAAAATCAACATTATCAGCGTCTTTGCGGACAATGGGCTCACCATTACTAAAGAGTCTATTTATGGCTACGGTGACCGGGACTTTGTGCTGCAGCTTGCCAGCGAAATTGATCACAAACCACACCTGACCCTGTTCAAGGCCACTTACGATATTCTCTTGCTGACTAAACCTTTTTCTTTTGAACCTGTTAGCAAATGGGAGTCAGTCCATAAATACCCGTTCACCAATGATTCATACCAGAGAAAAAACAAAAACCTGCCATCAGGCAGCTCTTTTGGACTTGGCTTTATAGTGGGAGATCGTTTCTACTCCAAAAGAGCTGTTTCGAAAACGCCAGCTCCCTGCTTTGGTAATGAATGCAGTCGTAAAGAGCGAGAACGGGCAGAAGCTGCAGAATTCAGAAAAGATATGAAGGATTCATTCCCGAATATGACCGATGAAGAAATTATCGGTCGCTATCAGGGATTCAAACGGAATAATGAACTCGGGGACAATACTCTGAATTTGTATAAAAACAAGCAAGGAGCCAGCTGGTTACATGCTGTGGATAATATCCTGATCATTGATGGCGCAAAACAACTCGTCAGGGCTATAACCCACCAGTTACCTGTTTTGAAAAAACTGCTGCATGAATTCCAAAGTGATGATAAGGCTTCAGACATCATTGATATTCATGTGATTGGTTCTCACGAAGACATTTATGAGTCCGTTCCTGCTCTGAACGCTTTTGTGGCCAGTGAAGGCAAAATATACAACTTCCAGCTCAAGAGAGTGCCTGAAGACACCCTTAAACAGCGCACTGCTGATGCATTGGTTCACCTTATTGAAAGACCGGCTAAACCCTAATGAGTTAAACGGGGTGTTCTGACACCCATCCATATCTACACTCACCTGAAAGACTCAATGATCCTTTAGCTGCTCCAGCTTTCCATCCCGGTAAAGCTGCCAGCACCCCCAGTCTTCAGCCAGACTGACTGTTCCGTGAAAGTAATGCTTCGCTTCTTCCCGCAACAGTTCGACTCCATACTCTCCCGGCTTTGGTGAGCGCCTGTAGCGACCGCTGAAATGCGTAAGAATGACATGGTTAACCTGCGCCTCCTCTGCTACTTCTGCCACCCTCTTTGCCGTACTGTGCATATACTGCGGCCCGACTTTATAAAAAACGTCTTCCGTAAAGGTCGCTTCGTGAACCATTAACTGAGCCCCCTGCAATGCCTTATGAAGCAAGGCGGGTTGGTCATTATCGCCACCAATAACGGCGACTCTGGCAGGCGGAGGTGGCTGGCGAACCTGCTCAGGCTCAATAACCCGGCCATCTTCGAGAGTCACCGGCTGACCGCCCTGTAACTTACCCCATAGCGGCCCTCTGGGAACGCCCAGAGTATTGAGCCGATCCTGATCCAATGCGCACGGAGGACAGCATTCCGCAAAACGATACGCAAAGCTGGGTACCCGGTGGGACAGTTCGTGGGAAGTCACTGAAAAGTCGCTATCACGGTATTCAAAGCCTTCCACATCGGTTGCCCTGAATGTCAGCAAAAAGGGCAGCTCTGTGACAGCGGCACATTGCAGGGCATGCCGCACAAAACTCTCAACCCCGGCTGGTGCGCAGATGGTCAGCGGATCTTTGCGTCCCTGCATGCTCGCTGTTGTGATCAATCCGGGCAGGCCAAACATGTGATCGCCGTGAACATGGGTAATAAAGATCGTTTTTAAACCGGAGAGGGTATAACGACTGCGCATCAAACGGTGCTGCGTCCCTTCGCCGCAGTCCACCAGATACCATTCTCTCTGCTCATCCAGTGCCAGCGCCAGTGCCGTCACGTTTCGCTCCAGGGTGGGGACGCCAGCAGAAGTGCCTAAAAAGGTTAGTCTCATTGATCAGCCCCTCCCTTCACACAAATTCAACACACCAGATCAAAGCATAACACGTATAAATACTCAGTATTGATCAGGGACAAAGTAAACGACATCACACACACATATACTCGAAAGCAAGAACAACAATTCTTAATCGAGACCGGGAGGATACAAGATGGCCGCATTCAACGACCATATTCGTAACATAGCTCTGTTGGGTCACGCTGGCAGCGGGAAAACGGCACTTGCGGAAACCCTGCTGCATGCCTCCGGCGCCATCAATAAGAAAGGCAATGTCAGCAGGGGAAACACGGTATCGGACTTTACTGACCAGGAAAAAGCCGCCGGACACTCTCTCGAAACCAGCATTCTTCAGTTTGATCACTTTAACACCCACGTAAACCTTCTCGACACTCCCGGATATCCTGACTTCTTTGGCCGTGCCATGAGCATTCTGCCCGCAGTTGAATCGGTGGCACTGGTCATTAATGCCCGAAACGGTATAGAGCCGGTGACCCGCCGGGCATTTGAGCAGATGCATGAACATAAAAAATGTGGCCTGATTATCATCAACCAGTGTGACCTGCCTGAGATTGAGCTGGAATCCCTGTTGATGGATATCCAGGATCAGCTGGGCAGCCAGTGCCTGCCCATTAATCTGCCATCAGAAGACGGCAGCCGGATGCTTGACTGTTATTTTGCACCGGAATACGACACTCCGACGGCTTTCAGCTCTGTCACCGAAGCCCACGATCAGCTGATTGATCAGGTAGTAGAAGTAGACGAAGCGTTAATGGAACTGTATCTGGAACAGGAAGAAAGCCTGCAGCCAGATCAGCTGCATGATCCTTTTGAGCAGGCATTGCGCGAAGACCACCTGATTCCCGTATGCTTCACTTCAGCGGAAACCGGAGCAGGTATTGAACATCTGTTGCATACTCTGTGTGAGCTTATGCCAACGCCTTCGGAAGGCAACCCGCCTCTTTTCTTAAAAGGAGAAGGAGAAAACGCAACCCCTGTCTCAGTAGTTCCAGACCCGGAGCTACATACCATTGCCCATATTTTCAAGGTGTCCATGGACCCTTACATTGGACGGATGGGGGTGTTCCGTGTGCATCAGGGGACAATTCGCAGTGGTGACCAGATTTTCCTGGGCGACACCCGTAAACCGGTTCGCATCGCGCATTTGTTAAAGCTTCAGGGCAGTAAAACGACAGAAGTCAGTGAAGCCAGCCCCGGAGATATCTGTGCAGTCGCCAAGATCGACAGCCTGTATTTTAACGGAGTACTACACGATTCCCACGATGAAGACCATCACCATCTGCGTGACCTGCAATTCCCACCCTCCATGGCCAGTCTCGCCATCTCTCCGGCGCACCGGGGTGATGAGCAGAAGCTTTCAGAGGTTCTGCACCGTCTGATCGCCGAAGACCCCAGCCTGACCATTGAACATCGGGAACGGGAAAATGAAACCGTTCTGTTAGGGCTGGGAGAAACCCACCTGCAACTGTCCATCGAAAAGATGGCTAAGGTGTATGGTCTGGAAGTGGCAACTTCAGCACCCAGCATTCCGTACCGCGAAACCATTCTTGACAAGGCCGAAGGGCATCATCGGCACAAGAAGCAGAATGGCGGCTCCGGTCAGTTTGGTGAAGTCTTTCTGCGCATAGAACCCTTGCCCAGAGGCAGTGGTTTTGAGTTTGCCAGCGAAGTCGTGGGCGGCGTTATTCCATCCCAATACATACCCGCCGTAGAAAAAGGTGTTCGTGAAGTCATGCTGTCAGGAGCCATTGCCGGCTACCCCATGCAGGATATTCGTGTTGTGGTCTATGATGGCAAACACCACAGTGTCGACTCCAAAGAGATTGCTTTTGTGGCTGCAGGCAAGAAAGCCTTTCTGGATGCGATCCAGAAAGCCGACCCGGTGGTACTGGAACCCTTTGTTGAAATGGACATTACAGTTCCAAACCAGGCAATGGGCGATGTAACGGGACACCTTGCCAGTGAGCGGGGCATGGTAACAGGCACTGATGCAGGTCGGGATATGAAAGTCACCGTGCATGCCCAGGCACCACTAGCCAATGTTTCCGGTTACAGCAATACGCTGAAATCCATGACCGGCGGTGATGGTGAGTACAGTATGCAGTTCTCGCATTATGACTGCGTGCCGGTACCCATTCAGAAAGCGTTGGCGAAAGCCTGGCAGGCATAACCTGAAGACTCATGTAAACCCGTCACTATTCACATTGAACCGTGTTTAGTCGGCTGGTTTGCATGAGTTTTAGCCTAAACTACTACCCAGTCATCAAAAGCAGAGCCACTTTCCTCTGGCTGATGCAATTTAAAGGGTCGTTTTGGCCCTCCCCCCGACCGCACAAGAATACGATCAAATATACAGTGTATTTTTGAATAACAGCGGTATCCGGAATTATTCAGCAGATCTATCACTTCATGCAGCGTTAGAATTCGAAAATAACGACGGCTGGGCTCAAGGGTGAGAATATCGTATAAACGGAATGGGTGCCTGTCTGGTCTCGAAGGTTGCTGTTCCCGGCATTTTACAAACAGATCCTTGTAGGCCTTTTCCGTAGCCCACTCTATCTCGGAAAAATGCTCCAGCCGGTAATCAATCACTCTTTCTCCCGGAGTACGTACTTCCAGAGGCATGTACTCTCCTTTCATGAGTCTCAGGTTTGAACAATGCAGTATTGAACCGGGCGGAGCATAGAAAAAAAGTGACGCAAATGAAGGCTGAGTGAATAATGGTATTTCGTCCGGGGAACGATATGTTCCCTGTTCGTACCAGCCTCGACAACTAAGGAACAGGTTTGGTGTGTTGTGTGGGTGTCGTTTGTCAGTGTATATCTTGAGGGTGTTTTCGATCTCTTTTGTGATAACCGAGGGGGAAGTTGACCGTCTCATCATCAACCTTAACTATTCAAAAGTGCTTGAATGAAATAAGTCAGAAACCCCAGACCCGGCACCTGCTTACCTCTCTCCGCCACCTGGAGTCCTTTGACTCTGGCTCGGTCGAATATTATAGACTGTGATATAAACGTCATCTGCCGGTAAGCAAAAAAGCCAGCCCTGACCAGTTACAATTTTTTGAATTTTAAGACCTTCACTGACTGTTTAAACCGATTATATTGAGCGCCCGAACGTTGAATATTGTTTTACAGGTTTAATTAAAGGCATACTGAGGTACTAGATAAACTACCTGTGACGTTTGATGATGAAACCAACAGCAACGCCGCCCGTGCTTGCGCTGTCGCTGGCTGTACTGTTGTCCATGAGCAGCCCTGGCAGCTTTGCCAGTGCCGCAGAGGATGCAGCAACCAAAGCGACCACCGAAGTCCAGCTGGAAACCATTAACAGCGACATTGAACACCTGAAGGGTCTGCTCTCTAAACTCAACCGGGAGCGATCTTCAACAGAACGGCAGTTGCAACGATCAGAACAGGAGATGAATGAGTTGCGCCAGTCGATTCGTAGTCTGGAAAGCCAGCTGGAGGAAGGGAGTAAACAGGTAAAAAAGCTCCAGCGCCGTCAGCAGGAACTGACGGCGAGAAAAAATAAAGAAAAAAAACACATCGCCAGCAGTGTACACTCAGCCTACCTTGCCAGCCGGGATAACCGGCTTAAGCTGTTGCTTAATCAGGAAAATCCGGAAGATATTTCACGTCATTTGACGTATTTAAAACATCTGCAGCAGGCGCAGCTGGATGCGATTACTGCTTTCGAGAATACGCTCCGGGAAATTGATGACAACACCCAGGAGCAGCAACAGGTCAACGCCAGTCTTACCCGGCAAAGAAACAGCCTGCAAAAGCAACGCGATGACCTTAACAAGGTACAGGAACAGCGTCAGCGCCTGATCAGCCAGATACGTCAGCGTCAGGGCAACAGTAACCGGCGCCTGCAGGACCTTGACCGACAGCGAAACCAGCTGGAAACCATTCTGTCACAGCTGGCGGCCAAAGCCGCTTTACAGCGTCCGATCACCAGCAACCAGGGTGAACTGCAATGGCCGGTAGAGGGTGAAGTCCTGTATGGTTACCAACAAAAACGCCCGAACACCGGTATGAGCTGGGAAGGGGTATTAATTTCCGTTGACTCCGGCACCCGGGTTAACGCGGTACACGATGGCACCGTTATTTTCTCTAACTGGTTAAGAGGCTTTGGTCAACTGATCATTCTTGATCATGGTGATGACTACCTGACCCTGTACGCCCACAACCAATGGCTGCTGAAAGCCGAAGGTGAAACCGTTCTGGCTGGAGAGCCGCTGGCGCTGGCAGGACAGAGTGGCGGACTGGAAGAGCCGGGGCTCTACTTTGAAATACGCCACAAGGGTAAGCCGCAAAACCCTTCACGATGGCTGCAAACCCGTTAAGGCTGTTGAAGATGCACTACGGACAACCGATAGACTATAGAGTGAACACCCTGCTGATCGGGATGCAAGAGTACAGAGCGACAGCCTTGCCATGTATTCACGACAGCCTCCTATACTTGAACTCTCATAACGGTTTGCAGGAGCATCCATGACAACGACTTTTCGCTTTAACCGGCTGTTATTAGCCAGCATTCTGGCTTTATCAACCGGTTTCTCACCCATTGGCCTGACAGCACCTGTTGGTGAAAAAGAACAACCTGTTAAAGAAACCAGCCAGTCTACAGACAGTTCCTCTACAGAGAATGCCAAAGCAGCCAGTGAGAAAGGCCGTTTGCCACTGGAAGAACTGCGAACATTCACCGAAGTCATGCAACGCATCAAGACCGCCTATGTCGAGGAAGTAGATGATAAAACGCTGCTCGAAAACGCGATCAAGGGCATGCTGTCGGGTCTTGACCCTCACTCCGACTACCTGAAGCCCGACGACTTCAAAGAGCTGGAAATCAATACCTCAGGTCAGTTCGGCGGTCTGGGCATTGAAGTCGGTATGGAAGATGGCTTCATTAAAGTCATCTCCCCAATTGATGACACGCCCGCCCAGAAGGCAGGCATTCAGCCCGGCGACCTGATCATCAAGCTGGACGACACCAGTGTGAAGGGCATGACCCTGATGGATTCGGTCGACCGTATGCGCGGCAAACCCGGAGAACCGATCAAGCTGACCATTGTCCGTGAAGGCGAGCCTAAACCGCTGGAAATTACGGTTAAACGCGACATCATCAAGGTACAGAGTGTTCGCTCCAAAACTCTGGAAGACGGTTACGGCTATATTCGCCTGAGCCAGTTCCAGTCCGACTCAGACAAAGAACTGCTGGTTCATCTGGGCAAGCTGAAAAAAGCCCAGAAAGATGGAAAGCTGAAAGGCCTGGTTCTGGATCTGCGTAACAACCCTGGCGGGGTTCTGCAGGCCGCTGTTGGCGTAGTGGACAGCTTTATTAAAGAAGGGTTGATTGTCTACACGAAAGGCCGTATTCCTAACTCAGACCTGAAGTTTAATGCGTCCAGTACCGATCCATCCAACGGTGTTCCACTGGTGGTTCTGATTAACGGCGGTTCTGCCTCTGCCTCCGAGATTGTGGCGGGCGCGCTACAGGATCATCATCGTGCGGTATTGCTGGGTACACAGACATTCGGAAAAGGTTCAGTTCAAACCGTACTGCCACTGAGTGTTGATTCCGAGCGGGGCCTTAAGCTGACCACTGCATTGTATTACACCCCAAGCGGTCGCTCTATTCAGGCGGAAGGCATCAAGCCGGATATTGTTCTGCCCCGTGCTAAAGTCACCCCGGTTGAATCCGTTGAACAGTACAAGGAAGCTAACCTGCAGGGACACCTGAGCAATGGCAACGGCAAAAAAGCCAAAGCCACTGATAAAAAAGAAACCAAGCCAGAGAAGAGCCTGGCTGAAGAAGATTACCAGTTAAGTCAGGCCCTGAATGTTCTCAAAGGTATGCATATTGGTGCCTGGAAGAAAAAGGAAACAGCGAAGAAGGCCAGCAAACAGCCCCAGATGGCCGATGCTAAATAGTCTTAAGCCACTGATGTTAAAAGCGATAGGGGGAGCAGGGAAATTCTTGTTTTCTGCTTCCCTAAAAGCGGTAATGAATACCCAGACTCACCACTGGTTTAACGGTTTTTACCGAGGACTCCAGAGCATCAAGGCTATCCGGAATAGTGCCGGTATCACTTCCTCCGGACAGGGAAGATTCAACCTGATTCTCTTCACCAAAAAACGCACCCACCTCAACACTCACATCCAGGCGGTTGGCGTCGTCCAGTAACTTTTTCCAGCCAACGCCCAGATAGGTTTTATTGCCCACTGCGGAATAGGAGTCAGTGACATTCCCCTGGCCACTGCCGTAAGCACCGGCTGATACCCTGAAACCACTCTGTTCAAATGGATAGTAATCAACCACAAGCCCTGTAGAGTGTGTTTTGGAATACTTTTCAACCACTTTAAGTTCAGAGAAATGATCGGGATAGGCCCGGACTTCGAAGGTGCTGATCTTGGCGGGTGTCGTTTGGTCTGGTTCATCCTGAGCAGGCAATACGTCATCGGCTGCATGAGCAGAAGTGATCAGAAAACAGATGGCAGAAATAATCAATGGACTACGGTGCATCACCCTTCCCCCCCGGGCTTTATGACACGAACAGGTCCTTATAGGCAGGAATTTAACGGCTATTCCTGAAGGCTTTCTGCAGGTTGAAGACAGTGTTGACGAAAAATGGAAGCCTTCTGCTAATCCTCTCCTGAAACCTGCTCAAGATCAACTACCATGTACGTACTTGTCATAGCAGAAGGCGTATATTCACTTTCTGACTCTGCAATGCAGCTATTGATAAACTTTCGTGTTTTTGCTGTGGAACTTCATCTGATAACGCCTGATGGAAAAGTTTCATCTTTTATGTCGATGTGCTGACGCGATAATCCACACGCAGACTCAACACTTCAATCCCCATGGAAAATCAATATTATGCAAACTGGTAAAGCGCCGCAGTTTGGAGCTGTAGCCCCTTCTGAAATGGCTCGTCTGGCTGAAGACGCAGCTGTTGGTAAAACCAAAAAACACCCACAAGTGACTTTTGTACTGGCTATTCTGTCGGGTCTTTTCATCGCTCTGGCTGGCATGTTTTATACCATTGTCACCACAGGTGCCGGTGATCTGCCCTACGGCATGGTTAAACTGGTGGGCGGTCTGTCATTCAGTATGGGTCTGATGATGGTCGTGCTGTGTGGTTCAGAGCTGTTTACCAGTAACACGCTGTTGCTGATGGGGCGTGCAACCCGTCGTATCAGTGTTGGTCAGATTGCCAAAAACTGGACACTGGTCTATTTCGGCAACATGGCTGGTTCTTTCTTCATGGTGGCCATGATGATGGCTGTTGGGCAGTTTAAAGGTGCGCATGGTGAAATAGGCATTAACTACATGTACATTGCCAACGGCAAGATGGGGCACAATTTCGTGGAGGCGCTGCTGCTGGGTGTACTGTGTAACCTGGTTGTGTGTCTGACTTACTGGATGACTCTGAGTTCCCGGGATGCCATGGGTAAAATGTTTGCCTGCATGCTGCCAGTAGCCTGCTTCCTGGCCGCTGGTTTCGAACACTCCGTTGCCAATATGTTCCTGTTGCCAATGGGCTACCTCATTAAGTCTGTCGCAACACCCGAGTTCTGGGCCAACACCGGTTACACGGCTGAGTACTTCAGCAATATCAACCTGCACAACATGGTTTTCATGAACCTGATTCCTGCTACCATCGGCAATATCATTGGTGGCGGTGTTATGGTGGGTCTGAGCAACTGGTTTGTACACCTGCGTGAGTGATCACCATCGTTAATATACATCGTTGATATGAAGTGGCCGCTGTTTGCGGCCATTTTTTTCCATAATAGGACTTACGCATTGATGGCACCTGCAAATTTTGGTAACAGGTCATCTTTGTCCTTTGCAAAAATCTTAATGAAGGCACCAACCACTTCTTTAAACAGCTTACGCTGGTGCTGATAAATATTCGTAAACTCTTGCGCTATCTGCATTTTCTGGAGATAAACAAAGCTCAGAATACTGGAAAATCAGCGTGCCACCAACAAGGCATAAGTTTTGGGCGGCTTCATCGAACATGTCTTTTTGTTGGTAATTTTCGCGCTGAAGAAAGCGGTTAACGCTATCGTGAGAAATGCCAGTCACTTCTTCCAACCGTGTGCATGTTGATGATTTAGGCTCGCTGATCAAAAATCCCATGTATTGTGGAAGTGTGCATTTTGCAGTTGTTGGGCGAGTAGTACTTCTCACTTTCGTCCCTGAAAGATAGTCATTTGTGGCTATTATCAAATTTTAAAGCCCGCTGTCGATGCGTAAATCCTAAGATAAATGGTGGGTAATTGATATCGGTGGCAATAACCTCCGACTCATCGCTTTCATTGAGTTCAGAGATAGTCGCATGTATGTGAAACATATTGTTACTCACGCTGAATACGACAAACTATGCAAGAAGTACGCAAAGGAGGCAGACTCATGAGATTCTCAAATCTAAAGCAAAAAGCTGTAGACTTCTTCTCTGAAGCCAGCTTTGTCGGACATATTCATAATGAGGCTGAGTACGAACAAGCCTTGGAGTTAATGGATGAACTGATTGAGGATTATGATCAATACCTCCCACTAATTGAGGTGCTTTCTGCTTCAATCGAAAAGTGGGAAGATGGGTCTGAACAATTCTCTGAATTTAACAAAAGAATTGAAGCACTTGATGATGGTGTAGCAATCCTTAGAACGATAATGGATCAATATCAGCTAAAAGCTGATGACTTGAAAAATGAGTTAGGAAGCAAAAGTCTTATATCTATGATTCTTAATGGTTCAAGAAACCTTACCAAGGATCATATTCAAGCACTTTCCCAGCGGTTCAAAATCTCACCATCCGTGTTCTTCGGCGGCGGCTGAACCAGGCGTTATGCGTAATTAATCGAGTTCTGAGTATGAAAATAATAGGGTGAAAGTCTCATATTGAATCTATTGACCTGGATACATAATGAAACTCTGTTTTAGTAGTAGACTTCCTGAATCGAGAAAGCAAAATTCCACAATACACAATAAAAGGAGAGTTCTGAATGTTCTCCAATCAACTGAACCTCGACGAATTCATGCTGGGGCTGCACAAGCGTAACCCCTACGAGCCTGAGTTTCACCAAGCTGTACAGGAAGTCGCCCAGAGCGTTATCCCTTACATTAATCGCCATCCGCAATATATCAAGGCCCGCATCCTTGAACGCATGACGGAACCTGACAGAGTCATCAGCTTTCGGGTCTGCTGGGAAGACGATGAAGGTCATATACGTGTGAACCGTGGCTATCGGGTTCAGTTTAATAATTCCATTGGCCCATACAAAGGCGGCCTGCGCTTTGCTTCAAACCTGACACTCGATACGCTCAAGTTCCTGGGTTTCGAACAGACCTTTAAAAACAGCCTGACTACCCTGCCTCTGGGCGCTGCAAAAGGCGGCTCGGACTTTAACCCTAAAGGCAAAAGTGATCGGGAAGTCATGCGTTTCTGTCAGTCCTTTATGACCGAACTGCACAAGCACATTGGCGCGCACACCGATATTCCCGCCGGAGACATTGGGGTAGGAGCCCGTGAGATCAGCTACATGTTTGGTCAGTACAAGCGTATGGAGAACGAATTCCGGGGTGTGTTAACCGGCAAAGGGCTGGAATACGGTGGCAGCCTGGTTCGCAAGGAAGCCACTGGGTTTGGCACCGTGTTCTTTGCCGAGGAAATGTTAAAAGAACACGGACATAGACTGGAAGGCAAGACCTGCGTGGTGTCTGGCTCTGGTAATGTCGCCCTGTATACAGCTGAGAAAATCATTGAACTGGGTGGTAAAGTAGTGGCTATGTCCGATTCTTCAGGCAGTTTCCATGCCCCTGACGGAATCACCAAAGATCAGTTAATCTGGCTTATCGACCTGAAAGAAGTGCGCCGGGGTCGCATCAGCGAATTTGCCGAACAGTTTGGCTGTGAATTCCATAAAGACACCAAGGTCTGGCAGTTCCCATGCCAACTGGCGTTTGCCTGTGCCACACAGAATGAGCTGGATCTGCACGATGCCAAAACCCTGCTGGCCAATGGCTGTATGGCGGTAGCCGAAGGCGCGAATATGCCTACTACTCTGGAAGCTGTTCATTTTATGCAAGAGAAAAATGTTCTGTTTGCGCCTGCCAAAGCGGCAAATGCAGGAGGCGTTGCTGTATCTGGCATGGAAATGAGTCAGAACAGCATGCGACTGTCCTGGTCAACCGAGGAACTGGAAAGGCGCCTGCACGTGATTATGCGCAAGATCCACCAGCAATGCCTGACCTATGGACGGGATGATAACGGCCAGATTGATTACGTTCAGGGCGCTAACATTGCCGGATTCAAAAAAGTGGCCGACGCCATGCTGTCATACGGTGTCGTGTAAGAGCAGGGGCTATCTGCCTGCTTTCAGCCTGTTCAGGCCAGCAGATAGCCTTCCATAACATTGTGCTTCAAACAACCACGACAAAAACTTTGGCTATGAACGTTACCAGCTTTATGGCCTGCTAGAAAAGCACTAAACAAGCGTCTAGTATTGAGTTCCATCGTACAAGATAAATAAGAGGCCGGAGTCATTATGCTGATGGTTGTTTCCCCAGCCAAAACACTGGATTACGATACCCCCCCTGTTACCACTGCATCCAGCCAGCCGGATTTTCTGCAACAGGCGGAAGTGCTGATCAGACAGCTGCGCACGCTGACCCCGGCAGACCTGGGTAGCCTGATGAAAATCAGCGACAAGCTGGCGCAACTGAATGTGGCACGTTTCGAAGCCTGGCAACGACCTTTCACACCGGATAATGCCAAACAGGCGGTACTGGCTTTCAAAGGCGATGTTTATACGGGTCTGGACGCAGAAACCCTGACGGAGAAACAATTCCAGTTCGCCCAGAAGCATTTGAGAATCCTGTCAGGTCTTTATGGCATCCTGCGCCCATTGGATTTAATGCAGGCTTACCGGTTGGAAATGGGAACGAAGTTTGCTAACAGCGGGGGTAAAAACCTTTACGCCTTCTGGGGCGACCAGATAACCGAAAAGCTGAACGAAGACATCGCAGCACAAAAACACAAAGTGCTGATTAATCTGGCCTCCAATGAATACTTCAAATCCGTCAAACCAAAGCAACTGAATGTACCGGTGATCACCCCGGTGTTCAAAGACTGGAAAAACGGGCAGTACAAGATCATCAGCTTTTATGCCAAGAAAGCGCGCGGTCTGATGTGCCGCTATACCATTGACCAGAAGATCACAAAAGCTGAGCAGCTGAAAAGCTTTGATTATGAAGGCTATGCCTACAATGAGTCCATGTCATCTGATGGTGAGTGGGTGTTTATTCGGGATGCGGTTTGACGGATCTGTGCAGGGTCAGAAGCCTCTGACCCTGTAAGAGAGGAAGCTGTTAGCTGTTAGCTGTTAGCTGTTAGCTGTTAAAGGTTAGTACTGCTGATAGGGTCGGAAATACGTTTTTTCTTTTCTGTGTAATAATCCAGCATCCCCATAAAAAATGCAGAACCAACAAACGTCAGGTGCATCACCACAAACCAGAGCAGCTTGTCGTTGGCGATATTTTCCGCATCCATAAACACCTTGAGCAAATGAATGGAGGAGATAGCAACAATAGAAGCCGCTACCTTGGCTTTCAAAGAGCCCGTATCCATTTTGCCAAGCCAGCTGAGGCGTTCAGTATCTTCACCAATATCCAGCTTGGAAACAAAGTTTTCATAGCCGGAATACATCACCATAACGATCAGACCCGCCACCAGCACCACATCAATCAGGGTGAGTACCTTGAGGGTGACATCGGTGTCTTTCATATCGATCACGTTAAGCAGCAAATAACCCAGACTCTGATAAAACTCTATCAACAGAACCACCAGTACCAGAGTCATCCCCAGATAAATCGGAGCCAGAAGCCAACGGGCCGAATACAGCACTCGTTCAATCAGTCTTTCCATACGCTTTTGCCATCAATTTTAAAATTTGCTTGCAATGCACATTAAAGATTCGAAATGCCCAGATCAAGCAAGGTTCTTTTCTGTTTAACTGCAAGACCTGCATCGGTCACAGTTTATAATATTTTGTTAACAAAAAACTTACATACATTTAATTTAGCTATATATAGGCTAGCCCGCATTATACAAATTTTGTGATTTTCACGACCTTTTCGTGACATTTAATCACAGTAAACGGATGTTGTTGTCCCGGAGTTCTAATGCCTACCGTCCTGCGTCGTAAAGCCTTTTTAATCTCTTCTCTGGCACTGGCTGTTGGTGCCGGTAATGCTGTGGCGGGTGGTTTTGAGAAAGCCACCATGTGGGATGCAAAGTACACTGCTCTGGGTGGCGCTGCGGCCTCTTCAGTCAATAACTCCAGCGCCATTTTCTATAACCCGGCGGGTCTGGCGTTTAGTGAATCCAACGATATTGCTGTCCACGCTTCTCCAACCGTTGTACGGGCTAACGGCCCGGCTAATGGCTCAGACTACACCAAAGGCAAGCGCCTGTTTGTACCAAACGGCGGTTTCACCGGCGCTTACCGACTCAGTGACGACTTCGTTCTCGGCTATGGTGTTTATGCCGCAGGTGGAGCGGCGGCGAAGTATAAAGGTGTCACGACAGGCAAAGGTGGTCTGGAGCAAACCGGAGACTACGGCACTGAAATTAAATTGATTGAAGCCGGACTGGCACTGGCTTACAAGATCAACAACAACTGGTCTGTGGGTGGTACTTATCGTCTGACCTACGCTTACGCTGATATCGACATTATGTCCAAAACTGAAATTGATGCCGGACTTGTGAAACTCCCCGTTGGTGTCAAGGTTGGCTACAACGACCTGAGCGGCATTGACAGTTTCGGTATGCGTCTGGGCGCTATGTACCGTTCCGACGATAACCGCTTTGGCTGGGGTATAAACTACCGTTCAAAAGTCGACATGAAGGCCAAGGGTGACTACTCCGCTAATGTAGGTCCACTTTCCGAAAAAGGAAAAGCGACAGCAAAAACGGTATTGCCCATGCAGATTTCTACCGGTGTCGATTACCTGGTAAGCGACAACTGGCGATTGTTTGGTGAGGCCACTTACACCAATTACAAGAAAGTCGATAAGATTGAATTCGATACCGACATCTCTGGCACGCCAATCGGTAAAAAAGTACTGCCCCAGCTGAACACCAACTGGAAAAACCAGATGAACTACCGTTTTGCTGCCGAATACTATGGTCTGGATGACTGGACCCTGCGCGGCGGTTACGTATACACAACAGCGGTAGTTCCTGAAAAATACGCGGCTCCGACCTTTTCTACTCCGGCGGCTGCGCACACTTATATCCTTGGTGCCGGAACCAGCTTCCTGAACGACACTCTGTTGTTTGATTTTGCGGCGGAATATAACCGGGCAAAAAATAAGAACGTAAAAGGTGGCGGCCACCTGGCAGGCAACTCACCAGCAGCTTCCGGTCGTTACGACACCGAGGCTTTTGCTGTGCATGCAACCCTGCGTTACAAGTTCTGATGACAAAGGCTTTGAACCGGGCAAAATTGCCCGGTTCAAAGCCTTAATACCCCATCAAAGAATCTGCCCCAGAAACTGCCGGGTTCGCTCTGACTGCGGATTATCAAAAAACACACCGGGTGTCGCTTCTTCGATGATCTGACCCTCATCCATAAAAATCATCCTGTCCGCCACGGTTTTGGCAAACCCCATTTCATGGGTGACACAGAGCATGGTCATGCCTTCGTAAGCCAGTTCGGTCATCACATCCAGCACTTCCTTGATCATCTCCGGATCAAGGGCAGACGTCGGCTCATCAAACAACATCACTTCCGGATTCATACACAGGCTGCGGGCAATGGCAACTCGCTGCTGCTGCCCACCCGACAGCTGCCCCGGATATTTATTCGCCTGATCAGGAATGCGTACTCTTTCAAGGTATTCCATCGCCAGCTTTTCAGCCTTTTTACGGGGCTGTTTACGCACCCAGATGGGAGCCAGTGTGCAGTTCTCCAGCACCGTCAGATGGGGAAACAGATTGAACTGCTGAAAAACCATGCCCACTTCCCGGCGCACTTTTTCAATATTTTTCAGGTCTCGGGTCAGAACCGTGTTATCAACAATAATCTCGCCTTCCTGATGCTCTTCAAGACAGTTAATACAGCGAATTAATGTAGACTTACCGGAACCCGAAGGACCGCAGATAACAATTTTTTCGCCCCGCTGCACTTTGAGATTAATATCCCTGAGTACGTGGAAGCTTCCATACCATTTGTTAACGCCATTGAGCTCAACAATATACGACGACTTGCTTCTTATTTCTGAATCAATTGTTTCTGAATCATCTGTTTTTGCATCGTTTGTTTTTATCGTATTCATTTTTCTTTCTGCTTTTCTTTATACTTGTTTTTCCAGGCGCTTGCTGTACCGGGACATGCCAAAACAAAATAACCAGAAGACCAGACCTGCAAACAGATACCCTTCAACGGCATTGCCCAGCCAGACCGGATCACTTAGCCCAGACTGAACAATAGCCAGCAAGTCAAATAAGCCGATGACCAACACCAGACTGGTGTCTTTAAACAGTGTGATAAACGTATTAACAATACCCGGAATCACCAGCCGGATCGCCTGAGGCAGAATAACCTTGACCATCCCCTGCCAGAAGCTCAGGCCAAGACTGGCAAACGCTTCATACTGCCCCCTGGGAATAGCCTGCAAACCGCCCCGAACAACTTCAGCCATATACGCCGACTGGAACATAACAATACCAATCAACGCTCTTAACAGTTTGTCAAAAACCACATTTTCCGGCACAAACAATGGCAGCATCACAGATGCCATAAACAACACAGTAATCAGCGGAACACCACGCCATATTTCGATATAGGCCGTCGACAGCGCTCGCACCATCGGCAGCTTTGATCGCCTGCCCAGCGCCAGAAAAATCCCAAAGGGAAAAGACGCGATCATGCCACACAGGGCTAACAGCAGGGTCAGCATCAGACCGCCCCATAAGTGGGTTTCCACGGTCTTCAGTCCGGCAAAGCCGCCGTAAAGAATCCCCCACGAGGCAAAAGGCATAACCAGCAACCCATAGGCAAGGCTCCAGCGTTTACCCTTTAGTCCCGGCAAGGTTATCCAACCGATCACGACCACCAGCTGCAGAAAAAACAGATCCACGCGCCATTGCTGCTCAACAGGATAAAAGCCATAGGTAAACTGGTTCAGCCGGGCATTAACAAATGCCCAGCAGGCTCCGGTCGGTGAACATTCTTCACTGCCTGCTGCCTGCCAGGTCGCCTCAACAACCGCCCAGTTCCAGAAAGCGGGAATAGCCAGATACAAGCCGTAGATAATGACCAGTGTCGTCAGAGTGTTCAGGGGCGTTGAAAACAACCGGCTTTTCAGCCAACCCGCTACGCCATCATTCATCACCGGTGGTTTACGGGGTTCAATCATCCTAACGCTCCACCATTGCCATATAGCGGTTATAAGCATTCATAAACAGAGACACCGTCAGGCTGATCAACAGATACACAGCCATCGTCATGGCAATCACCTCAATCGCCTGCCCGGTCTGGTTTAATGTGGTTCCGGCAAACACGCTGACCAGATCGGGATAACCAATCGCAGTGGCCAGCGATGAGTTTTTTATCAGGTTGAGGTATTGGTTCGTCATCGGCGGAATGATGACCCGCATCGCCTGAGGCACCACGACCAGCTTAAGAATCCGCCCCTCTCTTAAACCCAGGGCCGCAGCCGCTTCTCTCTGACCTTTACTCACCGACTGAATACCCGCCCGAACCACTTCAGCAATAAACGCAGCGGTATAAATGGATAAAGCCAGAAACAGGGCGACCAGCTCAGGTATCAGGGTGAGTCCACCCGACAGGTTAAAGCGCCCCTGTACTGGCAATTCCCATCCCAGCCGGACACCCGATACCCAGCCCGCTACCAACGGTATAGCCACAATACCAAGAAGAAAAAGCGATTTAATCCAGGGCAGGGTTCGCCCTGTCTGTCGTCGATATTGTCGTCCAGCCCAGACCAGTGAAGCAATAACGAGAAAGGCGAACAGGAATGATCCGTAAAACACTGAGGTTTCCCCGGCCAGTTCAGGCTTTGGAATGTAGACCCCCCGGACATTAAGAAACAGCCAGTCGCCCCACGCCAGACTCTCTCTGGGAGATGGCAATACGCCCAGCACCGCAAAGTACCAGAAGAATATCTGCAGCAGCAGCGGAATATTTCTAAAGCATTCCACATAAGCGTCTGCAAGACGGGTAAGCAACCAGTTTGAAGACAGACTGGCAACGCCAATCAGAAACCCCAGAAGCGTTGCCAGCACTACTCCAAAAGACGACACCAACAAGGTATTTAACAAACCAACAACAAAGGTTCGCCCAAATGAAAAAGACTCGTCGTATTCGATAAGGGACTGGATAATGCCAAACCCGGCAGACTCGGAGAGAAATCCGAAACCCGTGCTTATGCCGCGAGTTTCCAGATTATGCAGCGTGTTCTGGATGATCTGATACCCAACCAGAACAATAGCCAGAATCAACCCGGTCTGAAACAGTACACCTCGCCAGACCGGGTCACGCCATAGTTTTGAGAATAAACGTTTGAACAACACTTTCTGCATAAAGAGAGCCGCTCCGATTACCGGAACGGTGGTGCATACATAATCCCACCATTACTCCAGAGCGAGTTCAGCCCCCGCTCGATTTTCAGGGGTGACGCCATGCCCACATTACGGTCAAACACTTCTCCATAGTTACCTACCTGCCTGACAATCTGCCATGCCCAGTCATCTGACAGGTCCATGCCACTCCCCTTGGTGCCATCCATTCCCAGGAAACGCTTAATGGCAGGGTCTTTGGACATTTTCTTACTGTCGATATTCGCGCTGCTCAACCCAAGCTCTTCCGCATTGATCATGGCTGACAACGACCACTTCACAATATTGAACCACTGATCATCACCCTGGCGGACAAGAGGACCAAGGGGTTCTTTGGAAATAATTTCAGGCAATACAATCGCTTCAGCGGGTCTGGACAGTCTCAGTCGCAGGGCGTAAAGCTGGGACTGGTCCGATGTCATCACATCACAACGACCCGCATCGAAACCTTTTGCCACAGCGTCGGAAGTATCAAAAACAACAGGGTCATACTTCATGCCGCCCATACGGAAATAATCAGCAAGGTTCAGCTCGGTGGTCGTGCCGGACTGAATACACACCGCAGCACCGCTTAACTCTTTAGCACTGCTGACACCCAGGGATTTTTTCACCATAAAGCCCTGGCCATCGTAATACGCCACACCTGCAAAGTTCAGCCCCAGGGTGGCATCACGCGTTAATGTCCAGGTGGTATTACGGGACAGCAGGTCAATCTCACCGGACTGCAACGCGGTAAAACGCTCTTTTGCTGTCAGGGGAATAAATCTGACTTTTTCAGCATTCCCCAGTGTTGCGGCAGCAACAGCGCGACAGACATCCACATCCATGCCGGTCCAGTGGCCTTTTTCGTCAGGACTGGAAAAACCGGGCAGCCCGGTATTCACACCGCAGGTAAGAAAACCTTTTTCTTTCACAGCTTCAAGGGTTGAAGCTGCATTTGCAGAGGTGGCGTTCCCGGCCAGTACACCCAGCAGGCAGGTCACAGCCATTGACACCTTATAGAAGCGGCTGGCCATTCTATACGTTCCTTTTTTGTTGTTTTTATTGTGATCTTTTTTTTATTAAACGGGATAATAAACTATATCCCTTATTTTATGATTGCTCATTTAAAGTCTCACCTTATCGATAAAGTCCATAACTGGCAAACGATCTTTTAATCCGCAAGTTTCAACCTGTAAGAACGGCAAACAATAACATCTCATACAATCGGTCAGAAAACATACTGGATACATTCCGGTCTCACTGCTACTTTTGCTCAGACTATAAAAAACAGCAGTCAGGTCACCCGGCCTAATAAGTACAAAAATTGATCATTTAAACCTTTAAGCTTTGGCCTGTTTAAACCTGACTTAATAACATGGTATTTCACAACTTTATGCCAATTCGTTGTAGAAAGGCATTACTCCTTTTTCTTATCACCCTGTTACTCATTTGGGGAGCAGTGGTATCAATAAGCCACGCCTCAGCCACTCCACATGGATCAGAGCAGAGTGAATCAGAAATTCGCTTTTTAAATATCTACGCCGGATTTAAAGCAAACAACTTCCATATAAAACTGGGCAACCATTACCATGTATTGCACGATATTGGCACACCTGAAAAACTATACCGCTTTTTCAGGAGCCAATGGTGGAGTAATCTACACTGGTTTCTGATATCAAGGCTACTTCCTCCCTCAATCGTCCCCTACCCTTCTTTCAGCCGAGGGTTACCTTCGTTGTCCCGCGCTTTTGGAAATACTCCTGACTGCAGTCCGCACCCGGTGATTATGGATCACCCTTTACTGAGTGGCCGATTCTCTGTACAAACCGGCTGCATCGACCATCAACCCGTATGGCAGATTACCGCCTCTCCAATAACATCAGCCTCTGAGCCAGAAGCCGTCGGTGGGGAGTCGCTGTCTACCTGGCTTTCATTGTGGAAGCTGCTCAATAACACAAATACCAGTACTCTTTATGTGCGTCCCTGGCGAGATCGGCAGCACAATCGCCTGCAAGCGATTCTCTGCCAGAATAACCCGTTTTCGGATAATTCGGGTATGAAATGCCAGAGCATTTTTATTGACCTTCCATTGAACCACGAACAGCCCTGGTTGCTGCCTGAGCTGGCAAAAAAAGAGGCCGTCAGCCCACACGGACAAACGGCTCTGGACAGCACCTATCTGAAACTGGTCAGTCAGGCTATTCAATGTCTCTCATTGTCTGGTGAGAAAAAAACGCACGCCTGTTCAGATAACCGCTGGCTTTATCGCCTGTCGGATCAAGAGTGGCTTTATCAAACAGGCATCCCTGAGCCTCAGGTAAAACCCGGCCCGGTACTGATAACCGGACATTACTTTAACCTTTGGTCACTGGAAGCGGTTTCTCCGGGAAAAGATGCCCATCCCACCTGGTCAAAATCTTCCCTCTTCATTGCCCGCAACGACAGGCATCGTAAATACCACCTCTGGGGAGCAGGCGACCCGGTGCTTATCATGGAGTTCAGCGACACGCCCTATAATGTTCAGGATCGTTATTTTGGCCTGGACAAGCCAGACATTGGTACTCTGATCGAAAGCCAGTACCTCAACCTTGCCAACCTGATTCTGAATACGGTACCCAACACGCCATTTAATCTCTATCAATGGCACGGAGCCATGCTGGGGTTCAGGCCAGTACCACTATCAAAAAGCCTGGGCGACAGGGTACGTGAACAAATACTGCGCAACCCCCAGTCACTTTACGAGTTCGCCAGACAGCGGCCTGAACTCCATAGCACTATAAAAAATTATCTGGAAACAGAGCTTCCGGAACACCCTCTTAATGCCTTCTTTTCCAATCAGGCTCCGCCCTCTTCTGTCAGCCTGACAACCAATAAACAACCATCGTCCCACAACCCGAATCTTCAGCCGACAAACCCTCATCTTTCGTCGTCATTATTCCCTGTTCCTATCCACACAGCATCAGATACTCACCCCAATAATCAGGCCAGTCTGCCTGAACAATCGTCAGTAGCCCCGGTTCAGAACAAAAAAAACAGTGACAACATAAAAAGACAGAGCGACCTTCGGAAAAAAAAGGAAAAAGACGAGGACGATAAGAGACCACCAACAGCAACCGGCTTGCCAAGATTAGAAAGCAACCCTCTATCGCCAACACTTCTGGATCACCTGGTATACCTCTACAGGAAATATCATCTGGAACCCGAAACCTTTGAGCCACTGCCAGACTTTGTTGGAAGTGTACCGGGTATCCAATCGACAGAAAGCTTTAATCCGAAAAACCCCTTGAATATGAAGCAAGCAGCCGCCGCGCTAGGTTCCTCCTTACAGGTTATCATTCCGATTAGCTTAGAAAGGTATCTGTGTTATGCGAGTGACCTGCAGAAAACACTGAATCCACAGCCTATGGACAGGATAGAAGCCCGGAATATTATTTTCCTGCATGACGACAAGGCCATGAAGCTCTCTTATTTCACTTCTGGAAGCAGAGTTTTTCCATGGCTATCAGGTTTTCTGGACAGCTCACAGCTGGATCCGAAAGAAACAATATGGCCAGCATCAAACCGGCAAAAGAATGCATTCTGGCAACTCTTTCCAGAATGGCGGCAACACGTTTTGCTGTGCCGTGAAAGCCTTGGATGCCATTCCATAGCTTCAGCCAGTGACGTCCTGCAACAGGCACTCACAGCCCCTGAAGAGTTAATGAAAGGAGAATACTGGCGAAATCTGTTTGAGTTATACAGTGAGCTGGGGCTGGTCTGCTATCCATTCGATGAGACGGAAGGGGCAAACGGAGCAGAATTCTTTATCAGCAAAAATACTATTGGGGCTGTTATCTTCTTCTGGAAAGACTCTGCCCAAAGATATGCTCCAGTACTTTATCCTGAGTTACAGGCATCAGACATCAGTGCGCAAATACAAGAATTAATCCGTTATTTAACCAACTACTCAACGGGTGCCTTGTTAATAGAAGAAAGACTTTTCGCCTATGTCGTCCCTGCACTGCTCACGCTTGCACCTGTTGTTAAAAAAACACATGAAACGGTTAACAGGATACTGAAAACTAAAAAGGCTCTCGTTTATGGAGGGAAATCCCTGCACAAACATATTTCATCAAGAATAGCCCCCGGTGATTTTACTAAAACGCCTGTTACAAACGATATCGATCTGGCTATTGATGACTCAGAACTGCCTGAAGAGTTCTCAGCCCCTCTGGAGCAACAGCTAAAGAGTGATTTGCCCGGCACTCTGGTCATATCTACCAACCTCGGTCTTAAAGTGATTAACGACCATACAGAAGCGGTAACAACCGAAAAAATCATTATCTACCTTTATCAGGGCAGAGACTTCAGCACAAAAGAAGACTGGCGTATCTTTTCTATGGATATCTCTTCCGCCACTGAGGGTCACTTCGATTTCAACCGGGTAGAGCCCTACCAGCCAGACTCCTGGCTTATTATACCGACCCTTACAGCAACTGTGGAAAGATTGCTGCAGGACTTACAAAGTCTCCAAAGCTATACAGGGAGAGATAAAGAGCGCAGGGAAAAAAGTACCCATAAAGCATTAAAAATACTGCTTGCCTACGACTCAGACCAACAGGTCGAAACCATTATTCATAACACCCTGTCCAGAGAGACTTTGGCTTTTAGTGAGTTACCGGAATTTCTGCATCCATTTACTAAACCATTGTCTGATAATGATGTGGTTTTGCCTGAGGAAAGCGAAAACTCTGTGGTCGCAATGACTGTTCACGAAACGAACAAGGCTGATAACAAACCGGAAGACTCTGATTCCGGAGCCGAAATAGACATCAGTGAACAGGACTCTGCCAGTTTCTCTACCATCGACAGCACAACGCCTGTCAGGGTCGAACCATCAACAAAAGACGCAGAAGTCCAGACCACGAGTGAAGAAAGTTTACCATCTCCTGTCCAGTCTCCGGCTGTCCAATCTCAAACGATCCGGGCAGAAACTGCTGAAGCCCTTCCCTCCACTGAATCCGACAAAAGCACGAAAAAGAAAAAGAAGAAAAAAAAGAAAAAAACCACTGCCCGGCAATCAACTCCGACAACCGCAGATGCCGAAACCGTCGAACAGCCGCCGGAAGATATGCCACAACAGCCTCAGACCAGCCAACCTCAAACTATCCAACCTCAAACTATCCAACCTCAAACTATCCACGCTGAAGCCACAGCCCACCTTCCATCTACTGAAAACGACAAAAGCGTTAAAAAGAGTAACAAGAAAAAAACCGCTGCCCAACAGCCAACTCCGCCAGCCATAGATCAAAAAGCCGCTGAACTGCAGTCTGAAGAGCTATCCTTCTGGCTGGAAGATATGGATAAAAAGTTTCTGGATGCACTGACCCTGACGGCACAGACGCCATCATGTGAGTTCCCTGAGAAACCCTCTCTTTCGACAGAACCCGACGTATCAAGAATGCGCCTGCAAACAGGGCTTATAACAACCGCTCAAATACTGATCTGTTCAGGAACCCGTGTTGATATAACCGGTAGCCGCCCTGAGATCACGATGAATCTGGCAACAGAACTGAATGAAAAACAACGCGGAGCATTAAAAGAAGCCGCACTGGAAAACCATTTCCCCTATGCGAAACTGATTCAGGCATTGCTGACCTTAAACCAGAAGCATTCTGAGAAAGACCTGAAAAGCACGCTGGCGATTTATGACAATGCCTTCAATCTGCTGTTACCTGCCGCACTGGCCGGCATTCCTCTCGCCTATCAGCTGCTACTGGGGTTGCAACTCGACCTTCACCACCCGGCAGGCTGGCCGCAGATAGAATCGGTTAACCGACTGTTGCGCAGCTGGGCTGCAAGAGAATCAAGCTCTACCCATATAACCATTGAGGGATTAGTGGATGGTGGATTTCTGGAACGGCTGCTAAAAGACAACGACGTGGCAAACCTTATGCTGATTGAACAGGGGATTGATAAAGAATCAGACCTTTCCGGTAGAGGCAGGGAGGTATACGCCATTCTCAAAGCCCTGAGAGAACCTGACACTCAAAAAGCAAAAAAACTGAAGGAAGTCAGACCAACGTTCCCGGAGCTGTTGCAATCCATCAGTTTACTCAGACTATTACTGGGAAAACATCAGGAACCTGCACCAAAACAGCTCAATACCGAGCTATGGCGTCACAGTCTTACCTCTCTGAAGCTGGGTAGTACCTCAAAGAAAAGTACCTCAAAGAAAAAAAGCAGCTATTCCAATCTTTTGCTTGATGCGCCAGGAGTTCTGGCAATGAGCGACCTGACAGCGCTGAAAGGAGCGGCTTCTACCGGAGTTCTGCTTAAAGGCCATCAGGGTAATGCCATACAGTTTGAACACACGGGATTGTGGGAACGCTATCACGCATTGTCACAAAACGACGACAAGGATGCTGTTAAAGATAGTTTCATGGCACTTTTCAACGAGATAGGCGCCAACGCTGTCGAAAAAGCCAGGCCCGACCTGATCCGGGACTGGACTCTGGCACGATCTTTCCTGCTCTCACGAGCCAGTTCTCTGGTTTCGGGCGCATTATCAGAAAATGTGGAACAGCTGGCAGAGCTAAAGAAACACTTCGACAAAGCAACGAGGAAAATGATAGAGCAATCGATAGAACTGGAAGAAGCAATAAACAAATTTGATAAAACAGACATTCCGGACAATGCAAAAGTCACAGAAAAAACGCCCCCAAAAACCAAACAAAAAACAGATATCAAACCTTTGGCACCACCAACAGACAAAAACCAGCAATTTTTAAATCTGATTAATCATCTGGATATCAGCCTTGTGCAGGCTATTAAATCCATACAGGATACCCATCTGTCGTACAAGCAGTATGAAGGTCTGGCAGAACTCTACTCGCAGCTACAGCAGGAGTCGGAAGGAATAACAAACATCTTCCAGTCCGGTTATTACTATTTCATGGCTGCATTATGCTTGCTGGACGCCAGAATGTCCGATGACGACAAAGTCATCAAACTGACCATCAACCCGGCCGCTCATTCCAATAATCAGAAAATAGCGAGCCTCTTAAATAGTGCCGAAATCCATAACTTCCCTTATGCGTTACTACTGAGGTTTCTTTTTGCTTATCGTATGACAGGCAATCACGGAGGAATAATCCTAACTGGCTTCCAGTCAGCGATGGCAGGAGTTTCGCAGGGGGTCGAGCTCTTAATGAAGCCCAGTGTAGGTAGTGCGACCCTGGCCGGGCTGGCTTTGAAGTGGCTGGTGCGGCTTCCGGATCGTTTTCAACTGAAAATCTCTATTGATATCGAGCCCGGCTCAAATGCAGACAACCGCGAACTTACCGATCTGGATATAGATATGAATATGGATAAGTACACCTCAGGTTCTCTTCTGCTCAGGGAGTTTTTCGAACAGCTACCAGATAAAGGCCCTGATGGCGCACTTGACTCTATTATCAACCGCATTGGCACAGGACTTACCGATTCGCCACACCTGACAGATACTCCCCCTGAACAGACTGTTATCCGGGCGATTAGAGCGGAAGGCGCCATGCGAATAATGCTTTGCATTGCTACAGGTCGGAAAGAAGTGCTGGGATCCGAGGACCAGAGACTTTCGCCAGAGCTAAAGGTGTTTCAATATTTGATGTCAGAGCCCGGAGCAGTGGAGGCTCAAGCAGAAGAGTTGAGAAAACGGGCAGAGAATGTAAATGATCTTACGCCAGATGAACACGGACTGATGACAGATATAACCGAACTGGTCCTCTATATCACCGGCGTTTCTGCATCTGTGCCAACTCTCGCCTATTACAATACATTGGATTTGTCTCGAAAGGACCGTTTAATTGCCGGGCTATTTGGCAATAAACCGCCGCTTATGAAAAAAGCAAGACAACTGTTACCAGAGTTACAAATTA
The DNA here is from genome assembly GCF_025562715.2 of Endozoicomonas gorgoniicola. Lineage (NCBI taxonomy): Bacteria > Pseudomonadati > Pseudomonadota > Gammaproteobacteria > Oceanospirillales > Endozoicomonadaceae > Endozoicomonas > Endozoicomonas gorgoniicola. The sequence goes on along the minus strand of NZ_JAPFCC010000001.1, from coordinate 6,034,445 downwards.
ACGATGATGTAACGCAACAATACCTGGCCGTACTGACTCAGCTATATCTGCAGCTGCAAGCTGGTGAAAATACAAAAAAAATTAGGCAGTTCTTGAAGACATTTGTAAGACACAGAGACAAACTGGATTTGTTTCACATAAGAATCTTGAACAAAATGTGGAATAAACGCCCCGACCTGCTTGGTAAAGCCGGGCTTAGAACCACTGCACCCTATGACCATATGCCCGCTGCATTCAATATCGATAGCCTGAAAGGTTTTGCAAAAGGACAAGACGTTTACCTGATTAATGCCATTCAGCATGCAGGAGAAACTGGTTATCAGCAATTAGTCGCCTTATTGAGCCTGTACGAAGGCAAGTTTGATCCTGAGTCATTATTGATGTCGGGCTGGCTTAACTGTCTGGCCGGGCTGAACCTTCTGAAGCCAGAAATACAATCAGAACACTCGGTTGTATTCACCATGAGCACAGAAGCACTGCTGGCTCAAGCTCATGCCCATTTCGTGAAAGCGCGTGAGGCGGGTTTCCCCTACTCTGGTTATCTGGATGCGCTGATATTAATGAGACTGAATAACCGCTACCAGTTCAGCAACAAACAATCGTTCAAAAAAAGTCGAACAGTTATACCGGAACTTATTATCGAACAAGCCTCTACCAGAAAAGAAGGCGAACAAATCTTTATCCAGGCGGGCAATATTCTGGTGGATATTCTGCCCGCAGTGATGGAAAGCGCATTACTGAATGTTCGCTCAGCGGCTGACATTTTAATCAGAATTTTTACCAGTGAATCCTTTAACCTTTTGCATACTCCCCAGGCTGGATGGCCTGCAGAGATTGTCAAATGGCTCTTGATTGCCCCTGAAACCCATAACATTCACTTTTCCTTCCGTAACAAAGGCGCTGAAGTTGAAGAAGCTCTGTTTTCAGGAAACAGCCATACCGACAGTTTTGAGGAAATCCTTCTGAAACCTCTGGATGAACTGAGGCAGGAACCATCAATTGAGAAAAGACTGGAAGACTATGACAGCCTGTTGCGCCAGCAGATATACGCCAGCGAAAAATCGGACAGCATTAAAAAATATTTGCGCCTGATCAGGGCTTTTATGCTGAAACATCCAGCGGCACTGGATACAGAAAATGCTGATTCCAGCGACGCTGATCGTTTGCTGACGAACATACTGGCGGTCGACATAAGCCGGGCTGACTACAGCGATAGAGTGATGCACGTTTTATCGGTGATGCCACAACTCGCCACTTATTTTGATGAATACACTTGCAACCTGCCATTTTTTTTAAAACCAAAAGACGATTTCAGAAAAAATGCACTTTTAGCGGTACATCGGGTCAGGTCGACACTGATTCATTACTATTTCTGGGCTTATGAAGTACTGACCGGTTCGCCCGACAACGAAAGTGATTATTTTTGGGAAAAGATCGTGCCTGAAATTGAGACAATGAAAGGCAGCTTTATGGCGCTTCTGGCAACCGGCGACCTGACAGCGATGCATAAGAAGGAGCGCCAGGGCATGAAAAAGAGCTTTCAGATGTATCGCCATGACATCAACCCATGGCTCGGCTATTTTCAAACCGTCTCCTGGCTTACAAACTGGAGACTGGGAAAGGAAAAACAGCTGAGAATTCATCGAGGTAAGCTTGAAAACCTGAAAATAGACCACGATCTCAGAAGCCGTCTTCAACCACTTCAGCTCTGGCACGAACACTGGTCAAGTCAAAACCACCAGAACCCCTGAGCCAAAAGAATTCATGCTTTAATCGTTTGTGTTAAAATTCGCCTCTTTGTGTATTCACTGAGCGACTCTCAAGAGATGACTGATAATCTGAACAAACATGAAGCCCTTAGCGCACATTACCGTGCGATCATTGAATCCTTGGGGGAAGATATCCACAGGAACGGTCTTGCAGACACCCCTACTCGGGCTGCAAAGGCTATGCAGTATCTGACCAGAGGTTATCAGCAGAGTCTGGAAGAGATTGTAAATGGTGCCATTTTCGAGTCCGACATCAGTGAAATGGTGGTCATCAAGGATATCGAGCTGTATTCCCTGTGCGAACACCACATGTTGCCTTTCATTGGCAAGTGCCATATTGGTTATATTCCCAATGGCAAGGTTCTGGGTCTGTCCAAGTTTGCCCGTATTGTCGATATGTTCGCCCGCCGCCTGCAGATTCAGGAAAATATGACCAAGCAGATTGCCGACGCGATTGTAGAAGCGACCGGAGCCAAAGGTGTTGGCGTTGTCATAGAAGCTAAGCACATGTGCATGATGATGCGCGGGGTGGAAAAACAGAATTCCTCCATGACGTCTTCTGTGATGCTCGGTCTGATGCGAGACAGACTATCCAGCCGGGAAGAATTCCTGCAGTTTATTCGCTAACGGGCTCTGTTTCAGGTCAGCATGTGGCTCTGAGGTTTTAATCACAGCGGAGTCACCATTCCACACAACTGAACTACACTGTATCCAAACCTTCTGAATGGCAGGTTCCACAGTTCATCATCAGCTTCTTTGCGTTAAAAAATCGGGGACAACCTCCAAAAAAGAAGACTTTTTGATGTAAGTGAAACAGGTGGTGCCATGAATAATGAGTACATTGCAAAAACAGTTAATACCGAAATTCAATTGAGGCTACGTGCCTTCGGTAATATGCAAAGTTCGTTTAATGTCTACGCAGATGCTGATTTCTTAAGTAAGGAGCCGTCACAGGTTTTAAAGGCGCATGAAGCATACGTAGGCTCAAAAGCTGCTGCGGATCATCTGTTTGCATTTCGCCAATTCTGTAAAGAGCAGAATTATAATGAGTATGAGACAGGGCGCTATTTATTCAACCAGTGTTACACGAAAAACTTTAAGGGTTTGTATGCCAACCCTGCTGAGTGTACGGCTATGGTCATATATTTAGCACTGAGGAAAGGTCGTAGCACTCTCGACCAGGTCAGTCACGCACTGGTTGTCGACCATCATTACAAACGGCACCTGACAAAGGTGCTGCACCAGTTTGCCGTGGTTGGCGAAGTGCCAGCGCAAGACGAAGATATCAAAGTCCCCCTCAGGAGGGTAGGAACGTTTTTGCACAACCGTCTGCCCGCCCAGATAGATCAACCCTGGGCTGTTGATGCAGCGTTTAACCTGGTCTGCCCGTTATCTGAATACCCGATCCTGCTTGGCAATGCCATTTCTCTGATGACTCAGGAAGACAGCGTTTTTGAAAAGGTTCGACCGCCAATAGCGACCGTCATGGGGTGGACAGAAAGAAGTGTAAAAGTACTGGGCAGCGCTATGGAAAAAAAGCTTAAGGATCGGTATCAGATAGCCAACTCTATGCAACCGATGGCCTTTTATAATTGCGTCTTCAACGCTGAGTTACTGCTCATGCTGGTAACTCAACGATCAAAGCGTCTGGAAATTTCAGAAAATGACGGCGCCATAGGTTCAACCACGATTTTTTAGCAACCAGCTTCAGGAATGCACCTTTCACCAGTTGCTCTGTGCCATACAGCCCGATAACAGAAACCAGGACAGGGAACTGTGTCAGTTCCAGTCAAGAATCACTTTGCCGGACTGTCCGGAACCCATGATTTCAAAACCTTTCTCAAACTCATTCACACTCAAACGATGGGTGATGACTGGAGAGATATCCAGACCTGATTGCAACATACTGGTCATTTTGTACCAGGTCTCGTACATTTCACGACCGTAGATACCCTTGATGATCAACCCCTTAAAGATCACCTTATTCCAGTCAATCGTGGTATCACTGGAAGGAATACCCAGCAGAGAAACCTTGCCACCGTAGTTCATGCATTCAAGCATTTGCTGGAATGCACGACCGTTGCCTGACATCTCCAGACCTACGTCAAAGCCTTCTACCATGCCCAGATCCTGCATCACTGCCTTCAGGTCTTCCTGAGCAACATTGACTGCACGGGTTGCGCCCATTTGGCGTGCCAGATCCAGACGGTAGTCGTTCACATCGGTGATCACAACATTGCGAGCCCCGACATGCTTACAAATGGCCACAGCCATGATGCCAATTGGCCCCGCACCGGTAATCAGTACGTCTTCACCGACCAGATCAAAAGACAGGGCGGTGTGAACCGCGTTGCCAAACGGGTCAAAAATAGACGCCAGGTCATCGTTGATATCATCAGGAATCGGAAAAGCATTGGAAGCAGGAATACAAAGGTATTCAGCAAAAGCACCGTCACGGTTGACCCCAACCCCCACCGTGAAATTACACAGATGGCGACGACCGGCACGGCAATTGCGGCAGTGACCACAGGTGATATGGCCTTCACCGGACACACGCTGGCCAATTTCAAAGCCTCGGACACCTTCACCCATTTCCACGATTTCGCCGACAAACTCGTGACCAACATGCATCCCCATGGGGATAGTGTTCTGGGACCATTCATCCCAGTGGTAGATGTGCATGTCAGTGCCACAGATGGCCGTTTTGCGGATTTTAATCAGTACATCGTTATAACCGGGTTCCGGCTTTGGCTTTTCTGCCTGCCAGATTCCTTTTTCGCCTTTCAGTTTGGCCAGTGTTTTCATGATTATTTGTTTCCTCAGGCAATGACGCCAAGCTCGCGGCCTACTTTGGCAAAAGCAGCAATAACCTTATCCATGTGTTCCTGACTGTGGGCTGCAGACATCTGGGTACGAATGCGGGCAGCACCTTTAGGCACAACCGGGAAGGAGAAACCAACAACATAAATGCCTTCTTCCAGCATACGATCTGCAAATTTAGCCGCCAGCGTCGCATCACCCAGCATAACCGGAATAATTGCATGGCCATTACCGGCAAGGTTAAAGCCCAGCTTTTCCATCTCTGTACGGAAATAACGGGTGTTGAAGCGCAGACGTTCACGCAACTCTGCACCATCTTCCAGCATATCCAGCACCTTGATGGAAGCGCCGGCAATGGTTGGGCTCAGGGTGTTTGAGAACAGGTAGGGACGGGAGCGGTTGCGCAGCCATTCAATGATTTCAGGATGGCGGGAAGATGTGTAACCACCGGAGGCACCACCGAGGGCTTTGCCCAGAGTACCGGTGATAATGTCAACACGACCCATAACGCCACAGTGTTCATGGGTGCCACGACCGTTTTCGCCAATAAAGCCTGTTGCATGACAATCGTCTACCATAACCATGGCATCGTACTTGTCAGCCAAATCGCAAATGCCTTTCAGGTTGGCAATCACGCCATCCATTGAGAATACGCCATCGGTGACAATCAATTTCTGGCGGCTACCGGCTTCAGTCGCTGCTTTGAGCTGCTCTTCCAGAGCGACCATATCGTTGTTGGCATAGCGGAAACGCTTAGCCTTACACAGACGAATACCGTCAATAATAGAAGCATGATTCAGGGAATCACTGATAACAGCGTCTTCAGGTCCCAGCAGTGTCTCAAACAGTCCACCATTTGCATCAAAGCATGAAGAGTACAGAATAGTTTCTTCCATGCCCAAAAATTCAGAAATACGCTTTTCCAGCTCCAGATGAACCGGCTGAGTGCCACAGATAAAGCGCACTGATGCCATGCCATAGCCATACTTGTCCAGGGCATCCTTGCCTGCCTGAATCAGCTCGGGCGAGTTTGCCAGACCCAGGTAGTTGTTGGCACAGAAGTTAATGACCTCTTCACCTGTTGTTACCTTGATATCAGCCTGCTGCTGAGTGGTAATAACACGTTCGTACTTATAAAGACCTTCTTGTTTCAGGCCTTCCAACTGTTCACGCAGCCCTGCGCAAAAATCGGCTTTCATTTCGACTCCAGATATCATTTATCAAGGAAAACAGAACCCGTTTGTGCTGATATCGGCTATCCGAAAGAAGCATTCCCTGATCGCAATATCAGTAAAAAGGAGTACCAGTGATCCATTGTAGAAGAACGACATAATATTGACTGAGGAGTTTCATTCACTAAACAGGTATTTATACGTGTTCCGACAATTATTTGCCCTGAGGGTTCACGTCCAACAACCCGTTATCTGACTATCAGCCTTTTTCCTTCACGTAATCGTAAAGAGCCTCGTCCATAAGCCTTCGTAAATACTGGCTACTGATCTTGTTTATTTCTTCTCTCATTGACTTAAGGTATTCCTGTCTCTGGTCAGGCTCTGTTGGTTTGGCGTACCCAACTTTAAACTGAGCCAGCAACCATTTCATTCTGACAATATCAGCCCGGTGACGGTTGTCATCCTCAAAAGCAGGGAAACCGGGAGCCTGAGTGTCCATTGCTGCATTGACGCTTTGATCGACCTGAAACAAAAAGTCGCTCAGTTCGAATGAAGGCTCCAGAACAGATGAAGCAATTGCTGAAAGAAGATGGGACGCATTACGCGTGTCAACAATCGTTCTGGCAAAGCTTTTAATGATGTCAGGATTTTCTTCCAGTATTTTCCATGCTGCCCCCACGCTTACAGGGTCAAGGTTATTATAAAATGCATTCAGCTCTTTATTAGACGACAGCAATCCCAACTGTGTTCGTGTAAACAGGTTATGGGGCAGGGCTTCAGGGTAGGGAAGCTTACCCATCACCAGGGCTTCGCTCAGAGAATTATCCCCAGATACACCGACCACCGGATTTGACAGGTACATCAGAGCCATCATCGTCTTATGAGGCAGAAAGCCGGGATCTACAAGGTTGAGCGTAATACCGTTTTGTGACTCCTGAAGGGTAATGGTTTGAGGCTCGTTACTGGTTTTTGTCCATAATTTAACAGTACTAACTCCGGCATGACCCAAAGCAATTGATGCAAGATTATAAGTACAAGTAGAACCAATATCTTTCTCAGAGCAGGGCATAATAATCGTTTGGTTTTTGCCGGGATAGGCTTTGGCCAGAGAGGCTATAAACTCTAACTTGCCGCTCATATAGTGAAAATAGGTAAAGTAATAATCCGCACCAGCCAGCAACGTATCGATTTGCTCTTTCTCGTTTTCTTTGCCTGTAAGGGTCTCTCTGATCACCTTTGGCAAATCTTCAAGAGCCCGGACAAAATCACTATTACCCGGCTCTTGCTCGAATTGTCTGACTGTTGAATCCAGCTCAGGATCAACCAGAATGCCGGCATTGTGAGGAGCCAGACCGAATCGAGGTACAAGATAACAGGAAATGAACTTGTATTTAGGCGTGCAATAGCCCATAGGATGGGATAAACGAGCCCGCCGGTAATAGTAGTTCGGTTTTATTCTGTATTTCTTATTTGATTGCTTATTCTGGATGTGGTGAGAGTAAGCACTGAAAGGCCCCTCAACCTCCAATCGCTGAGCAAACCCCCGAACACGCTGATCATAGCCCTCAACGTCGTAAAAGGGCATGCCCAGAACATTTTCAGCATACTTTTTGGACGTGTCATCAATTTTCCCGTAAATCCATGCTATTTGATGGCTTCTACACTCAAGATCCAGGGCTTCACAACCATGATTACTTTCCAATTCAGAGACAGAAGCTCCGATAAAAAAACCATTCTGGTGTTCCAAAGGTTCAACGGCATAATCGGTAACCGCTCCAAGCATCAGAATGAATTGAGCCGTTGATAGCACCAAAGCAGCGTTTTTTGGGTCACCGCCTTCTTTTAACCAGTAATGCTGTGAGTCATTGTTGGAAAAAATTTTATTTATTCGTTTGGCTTTTTCAGAAGAGAATGTATCGATGGCAATGCCTGCAATGAGCGAGGGAATCTTTTTTTGCAGGATTCTGGCTGCCTTATCAGCATAAGCCGCATCACCCAGGCTCTGATAAGCCTTAGTGGTTAGCATGATGTCAGGTTGATAATATCCTTTATTGATTGTATCTGGCTCCAATAAAGCCAGAAACAACTTGTAACCGTCATTCACCACCCTATTCAGGAATAAATTTCTTGGTACGTTGAGCCCAAAATAAAAATGATCGTCGATTGCCTCTCCGATATTCCAACCATGTGTTTCTCCGTCCCGTTAACCGACAGCACATGAATCCCATCAAAGCACAGGAAAACCCATCTGCCCGTTGGGTTCTGGGCTGGTTTCTTCTTCATGTCCGGGAACGTTCGGCTCTGCCTTTTCAGTTCATAGCGGATTCGATGCTGAATTGCAGCATAGACCATAAGGCAGAGTGTCATCACCATTAACAGGGCCTCAATACGCTCAGGTTTTTTGAGATACAGTGAAGACACCAGAAAATCAGGGCTCTTCAGGAAGCGAAAACCTCTCTCAACCTGCTGCTGGGATTTATACGTCCTCAGTAGTTCGCCAGCGTCAAGCCGGGCTGTATCTGTATCGTTGGTTGCCAGAACAAAACAACCCAACGATGCTTCTGCATCACGACGAGTCTGTACAGCAACCGCGCAGGAGCCTGTCACATAATATTCATAGTGGTCGGGAACTGTCCCATCAGCAGGACGGCCTTTGGTTTTATAGCAGGGACTCTCGATGATCTCAGGTTCAGCCTGGCAGTATACGGACTGTTTTTGCCATAGCTTGAAAGCTTCCATGGCATCCGATTCGCAACAGAATGGCTTCTTGCCCAATTTCTCAAGTTCCTTGAATTCCTTCAGGGACTTTTTCTGCATACGCCTTGTCAGTGTCTTCTGTTCTGTTTTCTGGCTTTGATTATTTCGAAACAGTACCCAACGTTGTACGACACCTGCATAGTCAGACAGAGTTTCTACAGATTCGTAATGCTCAAACCCTTCAACCTCAACCATTGAGCGCAATGGCGCACTTTGAACCAGTTCTTTGGCTGCACCAATGTTGAGAGGAACTCTGGAGATAAACAACTGATCCTGCTGACTCAGTTCCTGAACGGTTTCAGCCACATACAATGCGGCATCACCGATGAAGTAACGGGCATTAAGTGCCGCTTTGAAGCTCTTTATATGCTCAGAAACCACTTGTTTGAAACTGGTCTTGTCCGTCACATTACCGCTGGCTGCTTTCATAAACATCGGAATGCCTGCCCGGTTTTCGGTCAGCAGGAGCAATATGGCCTGGTTCAGATCAGGACGATGATCTCGGCTGTAGCCCTTGCAAAGCCTGATGCAATTGAGGTCTTCGTCACTGACTTCCTCCTCGCTGTTATAACGGCCATCGACGTGAAATCCTGTGCCATCAAGGTTGAGTGCATCACATGGCAATTTGAGATGCGTAGCCACCTTGATAGCCAGCTCAAAATAGACTTTACTGACACCCAGTTCAAACAGTTCATCCAGTGTTCTTCCAAGAACTTTGTCGTTTATGTGCTCGGGCTCAATCCCCTCTCTGATCAGTTTATCGAGGGGTTTATTGGAGAAGAACTGAGGGAACATGTGGAGAGACTGCCCCGTAAAGCCGAGGCCATTGATAATCATCGCGACAACGGCCTCACCGTGGGAGATGTTCCATTCGTCAGATACTTTGGGCGCGCGCCTGTCGATATGGTCGGCAATGCCCAGCTCTTTGCACATTCCAGCCACTAGACCGAGATGATCCATGACCTGAGAGCGGTATTGAATAGGAGGCATAACAAGGCTTCTTGATATTTGCTTATCTGATAATAGATAGCAGGTATTAGGAAAATGTCATGCTGGGTGGTGAATGTCGGCTGTAAATATCCAGTTGTCCGTGGTTGAGGAATTCATAGCCGAAGAGTTTTGCAGAGGCTCCCTCCCGGTAGGAGGCTTTAAAATGCTTCACATACTGGTTGTCATCAGCAATGGCTAAACGGCAGAAGAAGCACAACAACATGGATAATGTAAAGGTTTCAATAACACGTCTTAACGTCATTGCATTCTCATAGGTCTTTTTGACGCAGGTTTCTCTGATACCTGCCCTCCCTACAACTTGTAATGCGGAATTAAAGTCCAGATTTTAATTCTCAAAAATCAATTCACAACAAATTCACAACAAGCTGTTTTCTTACAGATTCGTTGAAAGCATCGAAAATATAGCAGCTAAATACAAAATTAGAAGAAGCTGACTTAAAACAAAATGATGAATATTATTCTTCCCCTATTCACACTCCCGCTCTCTTACAGGTCTATATTTCAGAAAAACCTGAACAAAGAGAGAAAATATGCCCTCAGCACCCGCTCAAAATGATATTGCCTCGTCGAATGATGGTTTACAGCCCCGTTCTGCCTTCTCATCACGCCTCGGTTTTGTAATGGCTGCAGCAGGCTCTGCCGTGGGGGTTGGCAATATCTGGGGATTTCCAACCCAGGTAGCGGGCCATGGCGGTGCTGCCTTTATACTGGTTTACCTGCTGATGGTGGTCGTGCTGGCCTACCCAATGCTTGTGGCTGAGATGACAATAGGCCGTATGGCACAGAAAAACCCTGTAGCAGCCATGGGATCGCTGTCCGATAAACCTTTCTGGAAAAAAACCGGTGCGGTTGTGGGCATTGCCGGCATTGTCACGTTATCCCTGATTATCAGTTTCTACGCCATTATTTCCGGCTGGCTTCTGGCGTTCATGCTGGAACCTCTGGCAAAACTGGCAGGAATGACCGGGCTTGCCAGCTGGCTGACCAGTTTCTCGACCTCGCTAAACCTGATTGCCATGGGCGCTTTTATGGCTGTGACGATCCATGTGGTACGGGCAGGTGTCAGCAACGGTATTGAACGCTGGTCAAAGAAACTGATGCCCATGATGTTCATTCTGTTGATTGGCCTGGCCGCCTATATCATGACCCTGGAAGGAGCCGAACAGGGTCTGCTCATGTACCTGAAACCCGATTTCAGCCATATCCTTGAGCCCTCTCTTCTGGTTAATGCCATGGGGCAGGCTTTCTTCTCCCTGTCACTGGGGGTCTGCGCCATCATGGTGTATGGCAGCTACCTGTCTGAAAAAGAGAGTCTTCCGAAAACCGCCGCCATGGTGACAGCTCTGGATACCAGTGTCGCCCTGCTGGCCGGTTTGCTGGTCATACCCGCTATGACGGTTGCACAGGCAAACGGCGTCACGATTTATGCACCCGATGGCACCCTGCTGGAATCCGATACACTGGTGTTCACCGTTCTCCCCGCCCTGTTCAACAGCATGGGAGCTGCCGGCTCTCTTGTCGCCATCGCATTCTTCGCGCTGATGAGCATTGCTGCCCTGACGTCCTCTATTTCCATGCTGGAAGCTCCGGTTAACACCGTCTGCGAACAGCTGAATAGCTGCCGTTCAAGAATGTCCATCGTGATTGGTGGAGCAGTATCCGTTGTGTCAGCCATTATCATCCTGAACTTTGAGGCGCTTTTTGGTCTGGTGGTTACACTGACAACGGTTTACGGACAGCCTCTTTTAGCTCTGCTGTTTGGGCTCATGCTGACCTGGGTTCTGCGGCGGGATCGGTTGCTGAATGAGCTGAAAAAAGGCAGTCCGGACATGGAACAGAGCCTGTTCTGGAAGATCTGGCCCTGGTATGTGAAATTTGTTTGTCCGGTACTGATGCTGTTTGTCCTGCTGAAATAATTTACATTCAGCCCCCCCAACACGGTGAATAACATTAAGTTCTCGTGTTGGGAGTCGTTACACTCGTCCCAACCTACCGCAAAGTTGATCCAGCGAGGTTTCCGCACTGACTTTTACAACCGGATGAGTGGCAGGAGTCCAGTCATCCAGAGTGTTCACCAGAACCACCAGCCCGGCCTCCAGCAAAGCTTCAGCCCTGATTTGCCAGTCTGGCTGCTGATCCACAATAGCTGGTAGAAAGCCCCGGTCAAACAGCTGCCTTTCGAGCAACTGCAACTGGTCAGCATTCCTCACCTGAACCAGTGCCGGATTTTGATTTAAACGATGAGTTCGCTCCTGCACCGAAACCGGCTCCGTTTGCCTTTGCGCTGAACCTGCTGACTCCACCATCCCTGAAGCAACCGTCGCATTGGTCAGGCGATCAATCACTATAAATGCGCCTGTCTGACGATTAGCGGCATAGACGTCCACAGCCACCGGTTGTGTCAGGTTTAACGAACAGGAAGCGATTTCATTGAGTTGCAACTCATCAACAGCCTGCTGTTCCAGCGTATTAACATCAACCCGGTGATGAATACCCGCAAAACTGCCCACTATCTGGCGGGTGGCAAACTTGATCCAGTACTGCCGCCCGGGCTGCATGGGCTGTTCCCCCATCCAGACAACACTGGCATTAAAGTAGCTTGAAACCTTAGAAGGGTTTCTATCACTATGACCACTGTGAACCATCATATCGCCACGGCTGATATCAATCTCATCGTCCAGGGTCAGTGTGACAGCCTGACCGGCGAAGGCTTCGGACAGATGACCATCATAGGTCACAATGTCGGATACTTTGCTTTCCTGACCCGAGGGCAGAACCTTTATACGGTCTCCGGTCTTGATAACACCCGATGCAATGGTACCGGCATAACCTCGAAAATTAAGGTTGGGACGGTTAACGTACTGAACAGGCAGGCGGAAATCATCAAGATTACGGTCGTCAGCCACCTCCACGGTTTCCAGTATCTCCATCAGGGTCTGGTCGCTGTACCAGGGCATTTGAGTACTGCGTTCCACCACATTGTCACCTTCCAGCGCCGAGATGGGTACAAAACGCACATCCCCCAGATTCAGGGATTCAGCAAACCCCAGATATTCATTACGAATATCGGTAAAGCGTTCCTCACTGAAGTCCACCAGATCCATTTTGTTGACAGCCACAACCAGATGCCGAATACCAAGAAGATTGGCGATATAGGTATGCCGACGGGTCTGGGTCAGCACGCCCTGCCGGGCATCAACCAGAATAATGGCCAGATCGCAGGTTGACGCGCCGGTTGCCATATTTCGGGTATATTGTTCATGCCCCGGCGTATCAGCAATGATGTACTTACGCTTTTCTGTTGAGAAATAACGATAGGCAACATCAATCGTAATTCCCTGCTCACGCTCTGCCTGCAAACCATCCACCAGCAACGCCAGATCAACCTTTTCTCCCTGAGTGCCGACCCGCTTGCTGTCGGTCTGCACCGAAGCCAGCTGGTCTTCATAAATCATGCTGGTGTCGTGCAACAACCGGCCAATGAGTGTACTTTTTCCGTCGTCTACACTGCCACAGGTGAGGAACCGAAGTATCTCTTTCTGCTCATGCCGACGCAGGTATTCCTCAATATCACTGGCGATCAAATCAGACTGGTGTGGCATTAGTCCCCGGGACATTAAAAGTACCCCTCTTGTTTTTTCTTTTCCATGGAGCCTGCGCTGTCGTGATCAATCACCCTGCCCTGTCGTTCCGAGGTGTTGGTCAGAAGCATTTCCTGAATCACTTCAGTCAGGGTGTCCGCATTGGACTCCACGGCACCGGTCAGTGGATAGCAGCCTAAAGTACGGAAACGCACTTTTTTCATTTGCGGCTCTTCATCTTCATACAACGGAAGTCGTTCATCGTCCACCATAATCAGGTTGCCATCCCGTTCAACCACCGGGCGCTCTTTTGACAGGTACAGGGGGACAATCGGGATATTTTCCTGATGGATATACTGCCAGATATCCAGCTCAGTCCAGTTAGACAACGGAAAAACCCGTATGCTTTCGCCTTTCTCTACCTGGCTGTTGTAAATGTTCCAAAGCTCCGGCCGCTGATTTTTCGGGTCCCAGCGGTGGTTAGCGTCCCGGAAGGAGTAGACACGCTCTTTCGCCCTGGACTTTTCTTCATCACGACGGGCTCCCCCAAAAGCGGCATCAAAACCATACTGATCCAGTGCCTGTTTTAAAGCCTGGGTTTTCATAACATCGGTATGTTTAGCGCTGCCATGGGTAAAGGGGCCAATACCCTGCTCAACACCTTCCGGGTTGGTATGAACAATCAGCTCCAGCCCAAGTTGTTTTACATGCTGATCGCGGAACTCAATCATCTCTTTGAATTTCCAAAGAGTGTCAACATGCATTAAAGGAAAGGGGGGCTTTCCCGGATAGAATGCCTTCATGGCAAGATGCAGCATCACAGCCGAGTCCTTGCCAATGGAATAGAGCATCACCGGGTTATCAAACCCGGCTGTCACTTCACGAATAATATGAATGCTTTCCGCTTCCAGCTGTTTAAGATGATTCAGCTGATAGCGCGACTGTTCACCAGACATAATCGGCAAGACCTGACATTTAGAGTTTTTATTTGAACCAAAGTCTATCAGCGATAATGTAATAATAAATTCAATATCTATATTTTTATCGAATAATAATATGCACTGCGAACTAGAGATTACTCTTAGAGTGCGATGTTATTGCATACTCAGGCTTTTTAGTGACGTTTGATAATCATTAAACCAGCCAGTATTCCAGCCTTGCTCTTCACACAAATCAAGCAAATCATACTCATCATTGGCATTTCTGGATGTTATAACATTGTGGGTATCTTTATTAACTATTACACCATTCCAAATCATGCTAATCAGATCGGGGCAAGTTGACTGCCGTCGTATATGGTGAAACTCAGCTGTTGCTTTATTTAAACGACTTCCCGTTAGCTCATCATTTTCAATACTAAAGTGTTCAATACGTCTATTTTTCATTTCTTTTTTGATACCGTTTACATGCTCGTTATATTTCAATCTATACACTTCAGCAGCATCAGAATCTCTTACAGACTGACCGATACCTTCAGAAAGCCTTAGGTAACCTCTTCTTTTGTCAGTGATTGGGCTATCTATTATTTCATTTAACCGATAGATTACAGCAGAATAATTAATGCAATTTGAACCGTTGAAATTAGATTTATCAATATCGCTTATACCGTCTACAAAGTAACTGGCTGTAGCCTTGTCTGTTCTCCATATAGTGAAAAGAAAGTCCTCCATGATCCAAACTTTGCCAGTACCATCCACTACAGAGCCGTTAATCCATGCGTTTAGCGTTGCCCGGGCAGATGACCTGTCTAAATCAGAACTTAGATTTTCATCCAGATTATAATTTGGTTTGCTGTTTTCAAATAATACCGTTAAGCCTTTGCCTCTTTGTTTATCGTTTGGCATTTTTCAACATCCTTTCATAAAGCAAGTTCAGCACTTCAGTTGCTTTTTTTGCATCAGGATGATTCGATTTATCAGGATGTATTTTCTTTATTATTTCATCTCTCCATGCCTTTGCCTTTTTTTTATCCTTATAAAATGAAGGTACAATATTTAACATGTCCTGTTGGGCTTCGCCTGTAAGAACTGATAAATAAAATATCATTTCAGCCTCTTTGGAAACGAAATAGTCATATTTAAAATCGTTGTTTTTTTTGCTATCAGATCCATTCAAATAAATGAGTTCAAGACCGGAAGACTCTAGAACTTTCTTAGCTTCCTCAATTTTTTTTCTATCATTTTCATGGTCTGGTACTTCACTTTCATTACTTCGTAAGATTTGATAAGTACCTATATCTAATCTTGCCATTAGAAACCTCTGTATTTTTGTTTAATAATCAGCTCTGCTTATAGCATATAGGTGGGGTGATGGGTAGAGCTGATATATAGTGTTTAATTGGGGGTTTTGGAAAAGTACAGAGGGCTGTTCGAAAGGGTTCCTACTGCATTCGTCCAGAAAGCGACAGGAGCCTGCCGGTTTCGCTGTCTTTCAGCTTGCAGTGCTTTTTCCAGGCTGGAAGCACACTTAACATAGCCACACTCATTCAGACAACTCAATACGCGGGTTATGCGCTGGTGGTTATGGTCAAAGTCACCGATCCACTTTGCATGCCCTTCTGCCTGTCCCGGAATAACCTGTATATCATCCCCGATACGTTTTAACCCCCAGAATTTCAACATTTGATCCAGGGATTTTTGCAGTTCGCCCTGCAGTGCCGGGTCTCTCTGGATCTCCTGAATCATTTCAGGGGTTAGCGCGGGAGCATCCGGGTTGTGTGGACTTTGATGCTGGTTGGGAAACAACAGCTGAATGTACTGATGCTCATCTTCCATCTGTCTGGCCGTAAACTGTCTTATCTGATTCAGCGTGAGTCGTTGTCCGTTAATTCGACCCCCGGATCGGTAAAAGTCTAACCACTGTTGTGTTGTTGTCTTGCGGGAAGCCGGAGCTGGAGCAACAACAGGCACAGCATCGGGAACAGGGACCGGTCGGGAATCTGGCGCAGGTCGTTTGGACGCTGCCGGTTTAGCGACGGGCTGAGGTATCAGCACAAACTCCGGGTCATCTGTCGCAGGGTCAGCGTTTTCCGGAGGCTCTCCCGGTAAGGGTTCCTGCCTCTTTAGCGCAGTAGGGGCTGGCACTACAGGTGCCATAGCAACCTCTACCTGAAGTTGCCCCAGTCTGTTAATCTGTTGCCTGATTTCCTGCTTTACCTCAGCCAGCTGTTGCTCCAGCTCCTGAACCCGACCTTGCGAGAAATAGGCCATGGTCTGCCGGACAAGCGGTTTCGCCTGCTGTCGCAATGCCTGAACCCTTGCCTGAACATCTGCCCCCCCTTGCTCAGGAGGAATCACACTGACGGGAGGTTTTCCCCTGGGTATGAACACCAGTCGGTAATTAACAGGCTCTGCTGCACCAGAACGATTAAGCTGCTGTGAAAGACTCTCCAGATGATTACAAAGAAACTTCTGGCCTTCTAACATCGCCTGCCGGTCTCTGGAACGCTCAAGACTCTGAGTGACACTTCTGACTTCTGCCTTAGCAGCCCCTCCCATATGGGGCGGAACCTTTACAGCAACAGCGGCCCGGCGTTCACTGAGAGACTTGCCAGATGTTCGGTTGTCGTTTTTGGGAATACGTCTGGCTGGCGCGGGTAAACCTTCTGCCTCTGGCGGTTCAGAAGGTGAGGTAAACCCGGTACTTCCTGTTGAAGGCGGTTTAGGTCCGGAAACTGGCATGGCTGCAATTTTTTTAACTGTTATCTGTAGCTTGTTTTATCGTCCAAAACAGGCGAAACACAATACGTTGAAATATTTAAAGTGCTACCGAACTCAGGTTTTTAAGACTTGTTGTTAAAGACTGGCATCGCCCCTTATCTCCACAAACCCATTTCCCACCAACACCCAATTCTCCATCAGGCTAACCAATACCTCCCGATTCAGCCTCTGCTTTCCCTGAATAGCACATTCCCAAACGACCATCAAACGCCAGCCAGACTCCAGCAAGGCCTCCCTGTTTTTCTCGTCCCGTGCTTGATTGCTGCTGATCTTTTGTTGCCAATACTCTGTGCGCGTCTTGGGCATTTTGAAGAGATGGCAGTCATGACCATGCCAGAAACAGCCATTAACCTGGATTACAGCCTTGTATTTTGACAATACCAGGTCAGGGGAGCCGGGGAGGTTTTTGCAGTGAATTCGGTAGCGAAAGCCGAGGGCATGGAGAGCCTTGCGGACGATTAGCTCTGGCTTGGTGTTTTTGCTGTGGATGGCAGCCATCACATGGCTTCTGACAGCAGGTAAAAGGGTATCCATTTAATAACTACCCAACAAACAAAAAATTTGGCCGAACCGGGGCTGTTCAACATCAAACATAGTAACCATGACCAGCGTTTAATCTTGTAGCTGTTGATGTCTACAGTGTGGTAACCATGACCAATGTTTGGATAACCACATGACACCTAATTACTACAGTATCGCCCAGGTGGCTGATATTCTCGGCGTCTCCAAGGAGACGCTCAGGCGTTGGGACAACAACGGAACACTTGTCCCCGAGAAGAGAGGTGAAGACAATAACTATCGTCAATACCACCGTTCCCAGCTCGACAGGTTTGAGCAGGCTCAACTACTTTTCAACAGTAACTGGGATGAAGAAAAAAATATTACCCCGAAAAGAGATTATGGTCTGGTAGAACTATTTGCAGGCGCAGGGGGGCTGGCCATCGGTTTAGATAAAGCGGGCTTCAAGTCCATTGTCCATAACGAAATCGATAAACATGCTTGTAACACCCTGAGAAAAAACCGCCCTGACTGGAAAGTGGTTGAAGGCGATATAACGAATGTGGATTTCACCCCTTACCACGGGCAGGTAGACATTGTCTCTGGTGGTTTTCCATGCCAGGCATTTTCCTATGCAGGGAAAAAGCTGGGTTTTGAAGATACCCGGGGAACGATGTTCTTTGAATTTGCCCGGGCTGTGAAAGAGACCAATCCCAAAATCTTTATTGCAGAAAACGTTCGTGGTCTTCTAAACCATGAAAGTGGGCAGACGCTGGAAGCGATCAAGAACGTTATTGATGAGCTGGGTTATGAACTGGTTGAACCCCGTGTCTTGAAGGCTATTTTTTATCAGGTTCCACAAAAACGGGAGCGACTGATACTGGTCGGTATCCGTAAAGACCTGGCTGATTATGTTGAGTTTAAGTGGCCTTCACCTTACAAGCGCATTATGACCATGCGTGACGCTCTCAAGAAAGGTGACTTGTACCCGGAAGACGTTCCCGAGTCTGCTGGCCAGAATTACCCGGCAAGAAAGGCTGAAATCCTCGCCAATGTTCCTGAGGGTGGTTACTGGAGAGACCTGCCGGACGACCTTCAGCGTGAGTACATGAAGAAAAGTTACTTTCTGGGAGGTGGTAAAACGGGAATGGCACGCCGCCTGGCCTGGGATGAACCTAGCCTGACACTGACTTGTGCCCCGGCGCAAAAGCAGACAGAACGTTGCCATCCCGAAGAAACCCGACCATTGACGGTTAGAGAGTACGCAAGAATTCAAACCTTCCCCGACAGCTGGGAGTTCACTGGCCCTCTGACCGCACAGTATAAACAGATCGGTAATGCTGTCCCTGTGAACCTGGCTCATGCCATAGGCCGATCATTAATCCGGTTGCTGAACGACATTGAGGCGATCAATGAGCAATCGACTGTTATCGACACACTCATTTCGGAGCCCCCGAAGCCTGTCGAAACGGAACAGCTGGCGATGGCTTTATAGACCACCCTAGACCGGAGAAGGTATATCAACAAATAGATGTTCGATGTCGTATTCCTGTTCCAGCCATGCGCCCACCGCCTGAACGCCGTATCGCTCAGTGGCATGATGACCGGCACTGAAGTAATGAATACCATTCTCCCGGGCAAAGTGAACCGTGGATTCCGAGATTTCACCACTCACATAAGCATCAACCCCCAGGGCGTGAGCCTGTTCAATCATCTTCTGCGCCCCGCCGGTACACCAGGCGACGGTTTTGATGTCATGAGAACCGCCTTCAATCACCAGAGGTTCCCGTCCCAGTTGTTGCTGTAACTGTTCTGATAACGCCTTAACCGTCTGGGTTTTCCTTACGGTTCCCCAGTTACCTATAGGCCTTGGGGCAGAATCCATACCGCCTTCCGTTGACCATTGCATCAATGTTGCCAGCTGAGCGTTATTACCCATGGTCGGGTGACCATCCAGTGGCAGGTGATAAGCAATCAGGCTGATATTGTGTCGGAGTAATGCTTCAACCCGACGACGCTTCATACCGGTAATCGTGGCGTCTTCCCCTTTCCAGAAATAGCCGTGATGCACAAAAACAGCATCCGCCTGCAACTCGATAGCCTTGTCAATCAGTGCCTGACAGGCGGTGACTCCGGTGACAATACGATTAATGTCCTGCTTACCCTCAACCTGCAAACCATTGGGGCAGTAATCCCTGAATAACCCCGGCTGAAGTTCATCATCCAGTTTTTCCATCAGCCTTTTGAGGGAAATGCCCATGATTCGTCTCCTGTGACTCTATCGTTCCAAGCATGGATAACGGTATATTTAAGTATTCAATCATTATACTGTTTGACGGGTAGTTGCAGCGATCACCATGAAAAAAATTCTTTTACAAATTGGCCTTCCTGTTTTTCTTGGCCTTGTTATTGGACTTCTGGTGATTGTCATCAAACCTGAGGTGGCCGGTTTTAAGGAAGACAACCTGACTGCCTTCTTCAGTACGCTCCTTAACCGCAGCAACCTGCTGGGAACGGGTCAGGTTTCCTATAGCCATGCGGTAAAAAAGGCGGCTCCGGCCGTGGTTAATATTGCCACCGCTTCCCTGAATCGTTCCGACGCATCGGCAACACCTATGCCGTTTCGCAACAGCCCTGACCAGGACGCTAACCGGGGTTCAGGCGTTATTGTCAGTCCTGATGGCTATCTGCTCACCAACAACCATGTCATACAGGGCGCTGAGCGAATTTATGTTTCCATGCAGGACGGCCGGGAAGAAATCGCCTCGGTGGTTGGCCGTGATCCGGATACCGATCTGGCGGTATTGAAAATCGACCTGAAAGACCTGCCCAGCATTCATCTGGCCGATTCCAGTAAAGCCGAAGTCGGTGATGTTGTGCTGGCTATCGGTAATCCGTTTGGTCTTGGACAGACCGTGACCATGGGCATCATCAGTGCCACCGGGCGGGACGACCTGCGACTGAATACCTACGAGGATTTTATCCAGACTGACGCAGCCATTAACGTTGGTAACTCCGGCGGAGCTTTGGTCAATGCCTACGGTGAGCTGATTGGCATCAATACCCTGTTGTTTACCCGGGGAGGTGGTAACGAGGGGGTAGGCTTTGCCATTCCTTCCAGAATGGCAGAGTTTGTTATGGAATCCATTATCAAGTACGGCCGGGTGATTCGTGGCTGGCTGGGTATTGAATCCCAGCCTCTCAGTGCGCAGCTTGCTCAGGCTTATGATGTTAAAACCAATTCCGGCATCCTGATTTCCGGTGTCTATCAGGACGGCCCTGCGGATCAGGCAGGTTTGCGTCGTGGCGACATTCTGACCGGCATCAACAACATCAGCACCAGCGATGGCAACAAAGTCATGAACCTGGTGGCTCAGGTGCCACCGGGAACCGAAGTCACATTGCAGATTCTGCGGGATAACCAACCTGTGGAACTGAAAGCACGAGTCAGCACCCGGCCGAGAATGGTGAACTGAGGCAAATCAGTCTGACAGCCCCGCACTACTGATCATGCCGGGCTGTCCGAAAGTTAAGGCTCTCAAAAAAGCTTAACTTTCAAATGAAAGCTTTTCACCAAACTGATTTTTCCAGTCACACGTAAACTGCTCAACCGCAGGCTCTACTGAAGGGTGCGCCAGCATCTGTGCGGCTACATCTACCGGCAAAGTAATCGCCCCGATACCCAGCTTCATAACGTCCATCGCCTGCTGTACATTTTTAAAGCTGGCGGCCAGTATCTTTGCCCCCAGCTGATGACGCTCAATAAGCGTCTGTAAGTCAGCGACCACTTTCACGCCATCGCCGTTTATGGCGTCAATGCGATTAACGTAGGGAGCAAGATAGTCAGCTCCGCACAGTGCCGCCATAAACCCTTGCTGAGCGCTGTAAATCGCCGTCGCCAATACCGGGATATTCTCTTTTTTGACTTCTTTTATGGCTGCCAGACCCGCCTCAGTCGCTGGTATTTTTACCACAATGTCATAAGGAAGCTCAGCGATCTGGCGCGCTTCTGCTACCATACCCTTTACTTCGGTACTCACTACCTGAGCATGGAACCGTGGCGAGCCTCCCATCGTGTTCTGCAATGCCTCAAGCGTTCCCCTCAATCCTGCGCCAGCCTTAGCCAGTATCGTTGGATTGGTGGTCACTCCTTTCAGGGGAAAGCACTGATTAAAACGGGCTACCTGACCAACATCCGCAGTATCCAGATAAATCTCAATCATCGTCATTACTCAAATAATAAAGCCTGAGGCAATTATAGTTTTGGTGGGGCAAAAAACTAATGACCTGAGTCAATACAGCCTTCGTATGAAAGCTGGATAATTACGGACGAAAGCGTAGAGTCACCAAAGAAGTCTTTAAGCCAGTTTATAAGGTGACCGTTCGCAACGGTTGTTCTTAAGGTAGTAGCTGCCTGCAACAGGGTGATTAGACATGTATTTTAATATCCAGCGATTTTCAACCCACGATGGTGATGGGATTCGTTCCATCCTTTTCCTGAAAGGGTGCAGCCTGAACTGTAGCTGGTGCCAGAATCCGGAAAGCCTGTACAGAAAACGATCACTGATGTTTGATGAGCGTAGCTGCCTTACGGATTGCAATCTATGCGAACAGGGCTGTCCGGCTATTCAACGGGAAGGTGGCACTCTGAAAATAGACCGTCCGGCCATTAAACAGGATCAGTTGATCGCACTGGAGTCCATTTGCCCCACGAAAGCACTGACAGTCTGCGGAAAAGAGGCGAACGCAGACGAACTCTTTGACCTGTTGATGAGAGATAAAGCCTTTTACGACCAGAGCAACGGCGGAGTAACGTTTTCAGGGGGAGAGCCTCTGATGCAACCGGATCTGGTAGAAAATCTGGCAAGCCGGTTACAGGCTGAAGGCGTCTCCTGCGCCATGGAATCCTGTCTGCATGCCCCCTGGAAATATATTGAACGTATTGCGCCTTTTATTGACTGCTGGCTGGTTGACCTGAAGCATACGGATGAACATAAGTTTAAAGCGTGGACAAAGGGGTCACTGTCGCTTATCGAGGCTAACTTCCGAAAACTGGCCCGAATTGCCCGGCGCATAGTGATCCGTGTCCCCGTTATCCCTGACTTCAACGACACGGATGATGAACTAAAATCAATTATCGACTTTGCCGAATCGTTGGAAAACTGTCGTGAGCTTCACTTGCTGGCTTACCACACTCTGGGCATGAGCAAATACCATTTGCTGGGTCTGCCTTATCAATGCTCAGAGTCCCCCCTGAACAAACCTGAACTGTTGCAGAATGCACAGGCTTACGGCCACAAACACACAAAACTCAAGGTAACACTTGGAGGTTGAGCATGAACCTGAACCATCTTGCCGATCGAATCAAAGCGCACAAACAGGCGCTTGTGAACATCGTTACTCCGCCGATTTGTACCGAGCGTGCAGAAGCTTACACCCGCATCTATCAGGCCCATGAAGACAAGCCGGTTATCGTAAGGCGCGCCCTGGCACTGCAGGAGCATCTGCGTACACGCTCTATCTGGATCAAACACGACGAACTGATTGTAGGCAACCAGGCCAGCAAAGTTCGTGCCGCCCCCATCTTTCCGGAATACACCGTTCGATGGATTGAAGCAGAAATTGATGACCTGGCAGACCGCCCCGGCGCAGGCTTTGCCGTTACAGAAGAAGACAAGGAAGCTATCCATGGCATAACGCCCTACTGGCGCAACAAGACCGTACAGGATCGTTGCTTTGGGTTGTTTACCGATGAGCAGCAGGCGATTCTGGAAACCACCATCATCAAGGCGGAAGGTAATATGACGTCAGGTGACGCACACCTGGCGATCAATAATGACAAGCTCCTTGAACTGGGGCTGGACGGGCTGATCGAAGAAATTCGCCAGCATCAGGCCAATAATGATATCGCTACCTTTGAAGGCTTGAAGAAAGCACAGTTTTATAAGTCCACAAGCATTGTACTGTTAGCCATTCAGGAGCATATACAGCGTTATGCCCAACTGGCTCAGACCATGGCTGAAACAGAGCAGAGGCCAGCTCGCAAGCAAGAGCTGGAAACCATTGCCCGCAACTGTCAGCGCATTGCTCATCAGCCACCGGAAACCTTCTGGCAGGCGTTGCAGCTGTGCTACTTCGTGCAACTGTTTCTGCAAATTGAATCCAACGGCCACTCCGTATCACTGGGTCGTATGGACCAGTACCTGAACGACTTTTACTGTCGCGATATTGAAAACCATACTTTGCAGAAAGAGTTTGCCCTGGAGCTTTTGCAAAGCTGCTGGCTGAAACTACTGGAAGTCAACAAAATCCGTTCAGGAGCGCATTCAAAAGCGTCGGCCGGTTCGCCGCTGTATCAGAATGTCTGTATCGGTGGCCAGAAATTAAACGACGACGGCGAGGCTGTTGATGCGGTAAATCCACTCTCATGGGCAATTCTGGAGTCCTGTGGACAACTGAGGTCGACTCAACCCAACCTGAGTGTCCGTTATCACAGCGGCCTGGACCAGTCGTTCTTAATGGGCTGCATAGAAGTGATCAAGTGCGGCTTTGGCATGCCAGCCTTTAACAATGATGAAATTGTTATTCCCGAGTTTATCAAACTGGGGGTCGAGCGAGCCGACGCTTACAACTATGCCTCCATTGGCTGCATTGAGACCGCTGTTCCGGGTAAGTGGGGTTATCGTTGCACCGGCATGAGTTTTATGAACTTTGCCCGGATGTTACTGGCTGCGCTTAATGAAGGTGTCGACGCGACCTCTGGCAAAGCCTTTTTGAAACACGACAAGTCCCTGGCAAAAGGCAATTTTGAAAACTTCGGGCAAGTCATGTCGTCCTGGGCTGACCAGGTTCGTTATTACGCTCGTAAATCCATTGAAATCGATACCGTGGTTGATAGCGTCCTTGAGCAACAGGCTCAGGACATTCTGTGTTCTGCACTGGTAGACGACTGTCTGGAACGAGGCAAAACCGTTAAAGAAGGCGGGGCAACCTATGACTGGGTTTCCGGTCTGCAAGTCGGCATAGCCAACCTTGGCAACAGCCTGTCAGCCATCAAACACCTTGTGTTTGACCAGCCCCAGATCAGCCAGCCAGAACTGGCTAAGGCTCTGGCGGAAGATTTCAGCGGTTCTGAAAATGAGCAGCTACGTCAGCGACTCATTAATTTCGCCCCTAAATACGGCAATGATGATGACGCTGTGGACAACCTGCTGAGTGAAGCTTATCAGGTCTATATTGAGGAGCTGAAAGGGTTTGTGAATACCCGCCACGGTCGTGGACCTGTGGGTGGTGGCTACTACGCCGGTACTTCCAGCATTTCCGCGAACGTACCCTTTGGTGCGTCTACCATGGCAACACCGGACGGACGCAAGGCCAGAACACCACTGGCAGAAGGCGCCAGCCCGGCTTCCGGTTCTGACCAGCTGGGCCCTACCGCTGTTTACAACTCCCTTGGCAAATTGCCTACCGGCCAGATTCTTGGCGGTGTCCTGCTTAACCAGAAACTGTCGCCTGCGGCAGTCGCCACAGAAGCCGACAAGTTAAAGCTCTCAATGCTGATTCGCACTTTCTTTAACCACCATAAAGCCTGGCATGTTCAGTACAATATCGTGTCCAGAGAAACATTGCTGGCGGCTAAGGAAAATCCTCAGGATTACCGGGATCTGGTGGTGCGTGTAGCCGGTTATTCAGCGTTCTTTACCGCGCTTTCGCCCGATGCCCAGGATGACATTATTTCGCGCACAGAACATCAGCTTTAAGGCTTCGGGCTTCGGACTTCGGGCTTCGGGCTTCGGGCTTCGAACAGCGAACAGCGAACAGCGAAAACCAGTATAATCGACCATTTTTCAGGGAGTTGTGTCTGTGAATTCGAGACAGCAGCAAATTACGCAGATTGTAAACGACAATAAACGTATTTCTGTTTCAGAGCTTTCAAAGCTACTCAGTGTTTCAGCCGTTACGATCAGGCACGATCTCAACTTTCTGGAAAGCGAAAGGCGTCTTAAGCGAACTCATGGTGCCGCTGTCTCGCTGAACAATGATGACCTTGACTCCAGGCTTGAAGTGCGTTTTGACACCAAACAGAAACTGGCACGTGCAGCGGCTGAACGGGTTGCCCCTAATGAAGCAGTAATGATAGAGGGAGGAAGTGCCAACGCACTGGTGGCACGACTGCTGGCCGAACGTGGCGATGTCACCATTATTACGCCATCGTCTTATATTGCGCACCTGGTTCGCCATACGTCAGCCAATATCATTCTGCTGGGTGGCATCTACCAGCATCAGGGAGAAAGCGCCGTTGGGCCGCTGACCAGGCTCTGCATTGACCACACACATTTCAGTACCGCGTTTATTGGTATTGATGGGTTTGACATTGCTTCCGGGTTTACCAGCCAGGATATGATGCGAGCCGATATAGCAAAGCATATTATCAGCAAGCAACGTCGAAATATTATACTGACCGATTCCAATAAGTTTGGAAGTATCCATTCTACGTCGATAGTCGATGATATGAATGATATTTCAATGTTGATCACCGACCATGACGCGCCTGAAGGCGATATTTCGTTTATTCGTTCTTCAGGCATAGAGGCAGTTTTAGTATGAGACGTTTAGTATGAAATGCTAAGCTACTTCTTAATCCTGAATTCAGCCGACCGGGCATGAGCCGTTAACGATTCCCCTCGGGCCAGCACTGAAGCCACTTTGCCCATTTCAGAAGCGCCCTTGTCTGAAAAATGAATCAGGGATGAGCGTTTCTGAAAATCATAAACGCCCAGAGGTGAAGAAAACCTTGCGGTTCCCGAGGTAGGCAATACATGGTTAGGGCCTGCACAGTAATCACCCAGGGCTTCAGCAGTATGGCGTCCCATAAAAATCGCACCGGCATGCCGGATATCCGGCAACAGGGCTTCCGGGTTTGCCACCGATAACTCCAGATGCTCCGGCGCAATATGATTAACGACATCACAGGCAGCTTTCATATTGGGTACATGAATCAGGGCTCCACGCTTATTGATCGAGGCTTTAATAATCTCCCTGCGTTCCAGCTCATGCACCAGATGGTTCATGCAGTCATCTACTTCATGCAAAAATTCAAGATCATCGGAAACCAGAATGGCCTGGGCGTCTTCATCATGTTCAGCCTGAGAGAACAGATCCATGGCGATCCAGTCGGGGTCGGTTAAACCGTCGCAAACCACCAGAATCTCTGAAGGTCCCGCAATCATATCGATGCCCACCTGCCCAAAGACTTCCCGCTTTGCGGTCGCAACATAAATATTTCCGGGGCCTACAATCTTGTCTACCCGTGGCACTGTCTCTGTGCCATAAGCCAGAGCTGCAATCGCCTGAGCCCCACCAACGGTAAAGACTTTATGCACACCCGCCAGGGCAGCGGCGGCCAGAACCATATCATTGATCACACCATCCGGCGTTGGCACCATCATAATAATTTCTTCCACACCCGCCACATGCGCTGGAATAGCGTTCATCAGCACTGATGAGGGGTACGTTGCCTGACCTCCCGGAACATAGAGCCCGACACGATCCATTGGCTGAACCTTCTGCCCAAGTTTTGTGCCACTGCGCTCTTTGCAGGTCCAGGATTCCAGAACCTGTCGTTTATGGTAACTGCGAATTCTGGCAGCAGCGATTTCCAGTGCTTTGCGCTGTTCGTCAGGAATGGCATCTAACGCATCCTGCAGCTGTTGCTGACTGACGGTCAGCTCTTTCATTGAACTGGCAGACACACGATCAAAACGACGACTGTAGTCCAATAGCGCCCCGTCGCCCCGTTTGCGCACTGTGGTTATGATGTCCTTAACGGTGCTGTGAACCTTATCATCCGACACGTTTTCCCATGTCAGAAGATGCTCAAGCTGTTGTCTGAAGCTGTGATCGTGATAATCCAGACGGGCAGGTTTCAGTATTTTTTTTGTCATGGTCAGCATGTCTCCTTAACGGCGCGGGACATTTGATCAATTAACTGGCTGACAGCGTCGTGTTTAACTTTCATGGAGGCTTTGTTCACCACCAGCCGTGACGAAATGGTTCTTATCAGGTCTCTGGGTTCAAGGCCATTGGCCCGCAGCGTGTTGCCGGTATCCACCACATCGATAATGATATCAGCCAGACCCACCAGCGGTGCCAGCTCCATTGAACCGTAGAGTTTGATGATGTCTGCCTGCCGGCCAATGGAAGCATAGTATTGCCTGGCGACATTGACGAACTTGGTCGCCACCCGGATTCGTCCCTCAGGTTCAGAGACACCGACTTTGCCTGCGGTCATCAGCTTGCAGTGGGCGATGTTCAGATCCAGCGGTTCATAGAGCTCTGTGGAGCCGTGTTCCAGCAGTACATCCTTACCCGCAACCCCTACATCAGCTGCACCGTATTCCACATAGGTGGGTACATCACTGGCACGCACAATCAGCAGGTTCACGTCTGGATGGGTGGTGGGAATAATCAGCTTACGACTCTGACCAGGGTCTTCTGTCAGTTCGATACCGGCCGCCTTAAGCAAAGGCAAAGTGTCTTTGAGGATGCGCCCCTTGGAGAGAGCAATGGTTAGCTGACTGGACATCTTGATCAGGTTTCCTTATTAATTATTCCGCCCTGAAGAGTCCGTAGTTTACACAAATTTTTAGGTATTTATTAACAAAAAAAGCCAGCGCAGGGCTGGCTTTAAGGCGTAGTTGGAAGCGATCCGGAGGGATTATCCTGAAGCTTTTTATCCTGCAACGCGGCGAATGCTTGCGCCCAGCTGTTGCAGCTTCTCTTCAATACATTCGTAACCACGGTCAATGTGGTAAATACGCTCAACCTGGGTATCACCTTCCGCCACCAGACCGGCAATGACCAGACTGGCAGAAGCACGCAGGTCTGTTGCCATGACCGGAGCGGCTTTAAGGCTGTCCACCCCTTTGATAATCACGGTATTGCCTTCAACCACCACATCAGCGCCCATGCGTTTCATTTCCTGAACGTGCATAAAGCGGTTTTCAAACACGGTTTCCGTGATATGCCCGGTGCCTTCTGCAATGATATTCAGCGCGGTAAACTGCGCCTGAATATCGGTAGGCATCGCCGGGTAAGGTGCGGTTTTCAGGTCAACAGCCTGTGGTCGCTTACCTTTCATATCCAGCTCAATCCAGTCTTCACCCCACTCAACGCAGGCACCGGCTTCACGCAGTTTCAGCAAAATAGCGTCCAGAATATCGGGCTGGGTATCTTTCAGACGAACGCGACCACCGGTGGCTGCCGCAGCAATCAGATAAGTACCGGTCTCAATACGATCAGGCAGTACAGAGTAGGTGCAGCCGTTCAGGCGCTCAACGCCCTGTACACGAATAGTGTCGGTACCGGCACCTTCAATTTTTGCACCCATGGTCATCAGGCAGTCGGCCAGATCCACCACTTCCGGTTCGCGGGCAGCGTTTTCAATAATGGTTTCGCCGTCAGCCAGACAGGCCGCCATCAGAATGTTTTCAGTGCCGGTTACGGTGACGGTATCCATAAAGATACGAGCGCCTTTCAGACGATCCTTGATGCTCGCCTTGATGTAACCGTCTTCCACAACGATATCTGCTCCCATCGCCTGCAGGCCCCGGATGTGCAGGTCTACCGGACGGCTGCCAATCGCGCAGCCTCCCGGCAGGGATACTTCAGCACGGCCAAAACGAGCCAGTAGCGGTCCCAGTACAAGGATGGAGGCTCGCATGGTTTTAACCAGTTCGTAAGGGGCTCGCAGCTGTTTGATGGTGCTGGCATGAACTTCTACGTTCATGCGTTCATCCACCATCAGGTCTACGCCCATGCAGCCAAACAGCTCAAACATGGTCGTGATATCGTGCAGGTGAGGCAGGTTGCAAACCGTTACCGGATCGTCAGCCAGCAAAGTCGCAGCCAGAATAGGCAAAGCAGAGTTTTTGGCGCCGGAAATCCGAATTTCGCCGTCCAGACGATTTCCGCCTGTAATGATCAATTTATCCATCAGGTTCCACCAGAGCCCTTCAATTAACTGTTGCGCTGCTGCCATTCAGACTGCGTCAGAGTCACCATGGTCACCGCATGAATCTCACCGCTGGCAATCATCCCGTTCAGGTGCTGATACACCATTTGCTGGCGTTTTACTGGCATGGCACCCTGAAATTCATCACTGATGATGGTCAGGCGGAAGTCACAGCCCTCCCCTTCAACCAGAACCTCAGAACCTTGAATTTTCTCTTCCAGCAGCGCCTTTACCTGGGTGGCTAGCATGCACTCACCTCGTAGCAACAGCCATGGAAACCGACAGAATCATCAAAGCGTTAGACGTATGTCCACGAGAGCATGTCGACAGAATTCCATGGATCATAAAACAGTTAACAAGCCTGTCATTTGAACAAATACAGGCTCGGGGCAAATCGGACAATGATATATGACCTCCCGACCAGCCACAAGCACCGGTCGGTTAAACAGCTGAGCAGGGCGGGCAGGAAGAGGCGTCAAGCAGCTCATCAATACCACAGACCTTGGCAAGGGCCTGCAGTTCCACAGGGATACCAGAAAAACAGAAAGCCGTGTTGTAATTTCCAGCCAGCCGTAGCCAGGACAGGCAAACAGACAGGGTAGCGCTGTCGCCCTTGTGGAGTTCTTTAAGACTTATCCTGACTGAAGACTGACCACTTTGCAGTTCCTTCTGCAGCAGTTTGCGACCGTTTTCTTCCACCACGGCAGCGTTATCAAAAGTCACTATACCCTTGAGGGCATAGTGACCCGGTTCAAGGCGTTCCAGTGGCATAGGTTATTTACCCGCTTTTATGTCTTTGCCCCGCATAATCTCAGCCCAGTTATCCACCACCGTTTCAACCTTGCCATAGCGATCCACAGCGTCGGCAAACTGTGTCTGGAACTGTTTGGCAATATTGATACCGTCGACGGTAATATTACGCAGTTTCCAGCGACCGTCGGTATGTACCATGGAGTAGAAAATATCAACACTCCGGGTACTGGTTCTGACACTCATCTTCACCGGGATACGGCTGATATCTCCGGCAATGTACTTTTTCAGCTGGTTTTCAGAGGTTTTCTCCACAGATTCAATGGTCAGACGGGTGTCATCCAGTGACAGTAAGGCATTGCTGTAAAATCTCAGCAGACTGTCCTTGAAGGTGGCTTCAAACTTATCGACCTGTTCGGGGCTGCGTCGGGTGTATTTTCCCATGACATAACGGGCAATCTGGTCAAAAGCCACCACTGGTGATAACAGGCGATCCACCTCTTTAACAAAACCATCACGGTCTTTTTTGTATTCTTCTTTATTTTTATCAAACAGGTTAAGTAAATTCCGGGTAATTTTTTCCACTTCAATTTCGGGAGGCTGT
Source organism: Endozoicomonas gorgoniicola (assembly GCF_025562715.2). Lineage (NCBI taxonomy): Bacteria > Pseudomonadati > Pseudomonadota > Gammaproteobacteria > Oceanospirillales > Endozoicomonadaceae > Endozoicomonas > Endozoicomonas gorgoniicola. Next base: position 6,003,751 of record NZ_JAPFCC010000001.1, on the reverse strand, counting down.
ATCTGCGGTGCTGCCAGAGCTGTTGATGCCAACAGCAAGGTGAATACTCCGAAGAAAAACTGCCGGATGGAAACAACTATTGTTTTGCTCATAATGACCGCCTGTTTTATTTATCGTCCTTATTCACTGCCCCGAGCAGGAACTTGCCAATCAGTTCTTCCAGAATAACGGCTGACTGGGTATCTTCAAAACGTCCGCCATCCTTGAGGTACTCTTCGTCTCCACCAACACTGATGCCAATATATTTTTCTCCCAGAAAGCCGGCTGTCACAATGGATGCCGTACTGTCGATGGGAATATTGTCGATATCGGCATCGATTTCCATATCAACCCGTGCCATATAGGTGTGCTTATCCAGGCTGACCTGCTTGACCTTCCCGATAATCACACCAGCCAGAGCCACTTTAGCCCTGGGTTTCAGGGCGCCAGTGTTATCAAACATGGCATGAACCTGGTAAGTTTGGTGATCCGTGCCTAATGACAAACCACTGACTTTTAATGCCAGCACAATCAGAGCCAGAACTCCGGCAATCATAAAACCGCCGACACTGATTTCTACTGTTTTCATCCTCATTACAGTTCTCCAAACATTACGGCGGTCAGAATAAAATCAAGCCCTAAAATAGCCAGTGACGAATACACGACAGTTCTTGTTGTAGCACGGCTTACGCCTTCTGATGTGGGAATGGCATCATAGCCCTGGAACACTGCAATCCAGGTCACCACCAGACCAAACACCAGACTTTTCACCAGCCCGTTACCAATATCTGCGGTAAAACTCACAGACTGCTGCATAGTGGACCAGAAGGAACCCTCATAAATACCCAGCCAGTCGACCCCGACCATGGCGGCTCCCAGAATGCCCACCAGGTTGAAAATCGAGGCCAGCAGAGGCATTGATATCACGCCAGCCCAGAATCTGGGGGCAATAATACGCTTCAGCGGATCAACGCCAATCATCTCAAGACTGGACAACTGCTCAGTGGTTTTCATCAAACCAATCTCAGCGGTAAGGGCTGAGCCAGCCCGTCCGGCAAACAGCAATGCGGTCACCACAGGTCCCAGCTCCCTGAGCAGGCTCAGTGCGACCAACTGACCGACAGCGTCCTCAGAACCATAGGTAATCAGTATGTTGTAGCCCTGCAAAGCCAGTACCATGCCAATAAACAGCCCGGACACCGTGATAATAATCAGGGACATAAAGCCAACGCTGTAGAGCTGCTGAACCAGTAATGAAAAGCGGTGACCAAACCCGGAGCGGGAAAATATAGCCAGCAGCAAAAAAACACCAGACCGTCCCACAGACTGGACATGATCCAAACCAAATCGACCCAGCTGTTGCAGCCGGTCGAACAAACCTGAACTCATTTGCACTCCCTGAGCAGAGCTTCTTTGTAATTCATGGCAGGATAATGGAAGGGAACCGGACCATCAGCATGACCATTCATAAACTGACAGACACGGGGGTCTTTAGAAAGCATCATTTCATCCGGTGCTCCCTGACCGATCACATCCCCATCAGCCAGCACATAAAGGTAGTCAGCGATACTGGCTGTTTCATGCAGGTCATGGGAGACCACCACACTGGTGATTTTCAGCGCCTGGTTGAGTTTACGGATCAATTCAACCAGAACCCCCATGGCAATCGGGTCCTGCCCGACAAAAGGTTCGTCGTACATCACCATTTCCGGGTCAAGGGCGATTGCCCGGGCAAGCGCCACCCGGCGATTCATACCACCGGACAATTCTGCCGGCATCAGCGACCAGGCGCCCCGCAAACCCACCGCCTGCAACTTCATAAATACGATGTCCCGGATCATGGAGTCCGTCAGTTCGGTATGAATGCGAAGAGGAAATGCCACATTTTCAAACACAGACAGATCGGTAAACAGGGCACCACTCTGGAACAGCATGCCCATTTTACGACGAAGCCGGAACAGTTCATCACGGGACAGTCGGTTAACGTCCTGCCCGTCGACAATAATTCGTCCGGAATCAGGGCGAAGCTGGCGACCAATCAGCCGGAGCAGTGTTGTCTTGCCGGTTCCGGACGGCCCCATGATCCCAACGACCTTTCCTCTGGGGATGGTGATATCAATGTTGTTAAAAATACACCGGCCACCGCGAAAGAAAGTGAGCCCGTGAATTTCAATAAAGTTATCAGTAGCCACAGCCATCAGCCGATATTTCCCTGCCTTAAAAACGTGGTTGAAACACCCTCTGTAAACTCTTTCTGTAAAAACCGCTATAAAAACTCGCTAAAAACTTGCTAAAAACTCGCTAAAAAAAGGGCACCTGAGCATAGGTGTGCAACAATTCCTGTCACACATTATTTATGCAGTCTTATTATTATGGCGGGTTTTACTTACATTTTGAACATCAACTGTCTTTTGCCTGCAAGGTTTTCGCGCCGCCTGTTAAAAGCATCTTGAAAAAAACTGAAAATAAACCGTCTCAGGGCATCGCTTACAGATGGCCGGATGACTTACCATTAATAAATAAAATCTGATTCAACCCCTCAAGGAAAAAACCGGATAACTCCAACATGTTTGTTGCCATTATTGCCATTATTGCCGGCTTTATTATTCTCACCTGGAGTGCAGACCAGTTTGTGAATGGGGCTGCTGCAACCGCCAGAAACTTTAATATATCCCCAATGCTGATTGGCCTGACCGTGGTTTCGATTGGCACATCTGCCCCGGAAATTCTGGTTTCCCTCATGGCCTCTACCCAGGACCATGCCAGCCTTGCCATCGGTAACGCCATTGGCTCCAATATTGCCAATATTGGCCTGGTACTGGGTGTTACCGCCCTGATTGCACCCTTGCCAGTCAAAAGATCCCTGGCGCGCCGGGAAATTCCAATGCTGGTCGTCGTCTCAACGCTGGCTGGCCTCTGTATCGTTAATGGTTTCCTGACTCAGTTGGACAGCATAGTGCTGCTGGGCGCTCTGTTTCTGGCACTGTACCTGATGTTTCGCTGGCAAAAGCAACATCCCGACGAACCTCTTATCGAAGGCGAAGAAGAGGAAGTTCCGGAGTTGTCACCTGGTAAAGCATGGTTTTATCTGATCTCAGGACTACTGTTTCTGCTGGGTAGCTCGCAGATTCTGGTCTGGGGAGCCACCGAGCTGGCTCGTCTGTTTGGGGTCAGCGAACTGATTATCGGCCTCACCATTGTCGCTATCGGCACCAGCCTGCCAGAACTGGCAGCCTCTGTTGCCAGTGCCATTAAGGGGCACCATGACATCGCCCTTGGCAATGTGGTGGGCTCTAATATTTTCAACCTTCTTGCGGTTCTGCCCATGCCCGGACTGTTTGCGCCAGGCCCCGTTAACCCTCAGGTTATCTGGCAGGACGTTCCCGTTCTGATGGCCCTGACCCTGTTTCTCGCCATGAGCTGTCTGTTTGGCAAACAGCCAAAACATCTGGGGCGAATGACTGGATTATTGCTTTTAAGCGGTTATGCCGCCTACACCGTCTGGCTGTTTATTCATCACTGAAGGAACTACTGTCGCCAAATCGGTTCTAAGGCATGGAGCGGACAACGACCTACCCCTTAACGCATAACCGTTTTACAATAGGGCGTTTCGCAGCCACGTTTAAGACAGTTATTCATTATGACCAACAATGACGAGCAGTTCATTGCCATAGGAAGACGTACCGTATCCATGGAGTTGGAGGCCGTTCAGAAGCTTCTGAACCGGGTAAACAGCAGTTTTGCCCGGGCCTGTGAGGTTATGCTGGCCTGTAGCGGCCGTATCATTGTGGTAGGCATGGGCAAATCTGGTCACATTGCCCGTAAAATCGCCGCCACCCTGGCCAGCACAGGAACCCCTTCTTTCTTCGTGCATCCCGGTGAAGCCAGCCATGGTGACATGGGTATGATTACTTCTGAAGATGTGGTTCTGGCTCTGTCCAACTCCGGCGAAACCAACGAAGTCGTTACGCTTCTGCCGGTGCTGAAACGGATGGGGACACCACTGGTCAGCATGACCGGCAATCCCGATTCCTCTCTGGCCCGGGACGCTGACGCACACATTAATACCGGTGTCGACAAAGAAGCCTGCCCGCTGGACCTGGCTCCCACTTCCAGCACCACCACCGCACTGGTGATGGGCGATGCCCTGGCGATAGCCCTGCTGGAAGCCCGTGGTTTTACCGCTGAAGACTTTGCTTTCTCGCACCCGGGCGGCTCCCTGGGCAAACGTCTGCTGCTGAAGGTCAAAGACGTTATGCACAGTGGCAGACGCATTCCGGAAGTAACTCAGGGTACCAAGATCAGTGAAGCCCTGCTGGAAATGACTCACAAAGGGCTGGGCATGACTTCCATTGTGGACGAAGACCGTAAAGTCGTGGGCATCTTCACCGACGGTGACCTGCGCCGTGCCCTGGATAAAGGTGTGAATCTGCGCCAGACCGACATCGATGATGTCATGACCAGTCACTGCAAAACCATCTCACCCGATATCCTCGCCGCTGAAGCCCTGAAGATTATGGACGACCGTAAAATCAACGCCCTGATCTGTGTCGATGCCGACGACCAGCCTGTTGGCGCTATTAATATGCACGATTTACTGAAAGCAGGTGTTGTATGATCGACTCATCCCTGAAGCCTTCTGCTGCCAAAGTGCGTCTGGCAGTCTTTGATGTTGATGGCGTACTGACCGACGGCAAGCTGTTTTTTGGCGAACAGGGTGAAGCACTGAAATGCTTCCATACACTGGACGGCCATGGCCTGAAAATGCTGCAACAGGCTGGTATCAAAACAGCGATCATTACCGGACGACGTTCGACGTTTGTCGAGAAGCGCGCAAGTGACCTGGGTGTCGATTTTCTGTATCAGGGCCGTGAGGATAAGATCAATGCCCTGAACGAACTGTTGGAAGCCCAACACTTCAGCATGGACGAAATCGCGTATCTGGGCGATGACCTGCCAGACCTGCCCGTTATCCGCCGTGTTGGTTTTGGCTGCGCAGTGATCAATGCGCATCCATTTGTCCGTCAGCATGCACAGGCAGTAACCGATCACCATGGAGGCCTGGGTGCTGCAAGGGAGTTCTGTGACTTTATCCTTGATGCCCAGGGTAAGCTGGAGCCGATGCTGGCAGAATACCTTTAAGCATTAATTTATTGTAATTCGAGGCCAGTCCCTGAGTGACTGGCTTCTTTATCAACAGGAATCACACACCTGATGCCCATAACCAGCTCTTACAAAAGCTATCTGTTAGTTGCCTGTGTGCTGATGACCATGGTTGGGATAGGCTACTGGTCATACGACGGTACTTTGCATGTTACAAAACAGAATCGTCAGCCAGAAATACAGGAAAACGCAGACTACTATCTGGTAGACGCCACCATTACCCAGTTCAATGAAACGGGAACACTGGAATACGAGCTGACTTCCAACGCCATTACTCACTATCCGCATAATGACACCACCCTGCTAAAGACTCCCCATCTGCGCAACTACAGTGACCCACAAAAACCCATAGTAACCGATGCCCTGAACGGCAAGCTGTTGCCCGGAGACCAGGATATTGAACTCTGGGACGACGTGGTCATGATCCAGACCGACACCAGCAACGGCAGCCAGGTACGTATGGACACCGATTTTATCACCATATACTCTGAGCAAAGTCTTGCTGTAACAGATCGTCCGGTTCTGATTACTAACGACACTGGTCGTACCAGAGCCATCGGTATGGAAGCGTTCTACAAGGACAGTCTGATTAAACTCAAATCAAGGGTACGAGGATTCCATGAACCTAAACAGCCTTGAGCCGAAACAAAAGCTTGAGCCGAAACAAAAGCTTGAGCCGAAAAAAAAGCTTGAGCGGAAAAAAAAGCCTGCGCGTAATGCAAAAATAGCTATACGTTCAATTTTAGGCATCTTACTGCTACTGCCCACCCTGACCATGGCACTGCCATCGGATCGGGAAATGCCCATCGAAATCGAGTCCGACTCGGCAGACATTGACAACAAAAAAGGTGTTTCAGTCTACCGGGGCGATGTCGTAATGACCCAGGGCAGCACCCGAATTACCGGCGATGTGGTCACGGTATACACCAAAGACCAGGAAGTGCAAAAGGTTGTTGCCGAAGGCGTTAACAAGCGCGCTTACTACGAAGAAGAACAGCCCGATGCCCAGGGAATATTGCAGGCATGGGGACATACGATTGATTACAAAGTGCTGGATGAGAAAATCCATCTGATCCGTCAGGCTCAGCTCATACAGAAAGGTGACTCGTTCAAGGGTGAGCGCATCGACTACGACCTGAAGCAACAGAAAGTCAACGCCAAAGGTCTGGAAAACAGAAAAGGCGAAGGACGAGTACAGATGGTCATTCAGCCCAGAACCGAGCAACAGGAAAAGAATTAACCTGATGGTTACGCTAAAGGCAGAACACCTCAGTAAAAGCTACAAAGGCAGAAAGGTCGTAAAAGACGTCTCTCTGGTCGTCAACAGCGGCCAGATTGTGGGTCTGCTGGGACCTAACGGGGCAGGTAAAACCACCTGTTTTTACATGATTGTTGGTCTGGTAAAAGCCGATGGTGGTAAAGTCAGCATTAACGACAAAGACCTGACCCATTTGCCCATGCATGGGCGGGCAAGAGCCGGTGTTGGCTACCTGCCACAGGAAGCCTCAATATTCCGCAAGCTGTCGGTAACAGACAATATTCTTGCCATCCTGCAAACTCGCAAAGACCTCAATAAACAGCAACAACTCGACAAGATGGAATCGCTGCTGGATGAGTTCAACATAGGTCATATCCGCGACAGCGCCGGTATGAGCCTGTCAGGCGGTGAACGCCGGCGGGTGGAAATAGCCAGGGCGCTGGCCACTGACCCTGATTTTGTCCTGCTCGACGAGCCATTTGCCGGTGTTGACCCGATCTCGGTCGGGGACATCAAGGCGATTGTCAGGCAACTGCAGAGCCGTGGCATTGGCGTACTGATCACCGATCATAATGTTCGTGAAACACTGGATATCTGTGAAAAGGCTTATATTGTCAGCGAAGGCGGCATCATTGCCGAAGGTGACAGCCAGACCGTTTTGAGCAACCAGAAGGTTCGTGACGTTTACCTGGGCCATCAGTTCAGTTTGTAGCCAGTCACATTCCGGGAAGAGCTTCCCTCTTCCCGCACCGGCTTCATGCCAGTTTTGCTTTTCACTATTAATATTCTGTGCTTATAATCCGGTGACACGGAATGCATCTCAAGACGACGATGTGCAAACGGAAATGTGCAAACGAAAATGTGCAAACGAAAATGTGCAGAGACGAACCGGTGGAACTTATCCTCTGATCAGCCATTCCACTCAGTGCGAAGGAACGCACAGCGTATAAAGTAAACAGCCATAAGCAGAAATGCAGCTTTCGTCGCCTGGAATACTGCATTTTCACAGCAAAAGGTACACGGTTGCCCTATGAAGCCCTCTCTACAGCTTAAAATGGGTCAGCAGTTGACGATGACACCTCAACTGCAACAAGCCATTCGCCTGTTACAGCTTTCGACACTGGATCTGCAACAGGAAATCCAGGAGGCGCTGGAATCCAACCCGATGCTGGAAAGCGAAGAGGCCATTCAGGATCAGGAGAGCCGCGACCGGGAAGCCAGTAACGCCGCTGAAGGTGAGCAACTGGTTGATCTCAATGCCCAGGAGCCACCGGCTTCCTCAGAGTCTCAGGAACCCGAATGGTCAGAAAGCATTCCAAAGGACCTGCCCGTCGATTCCGGATGGGAGGAGATTTACTCCAGCATGCCATCAGGCAGTAACGATGAGTTTGACCCCCTGAGTCGCTCCCGAACCACGGAGTCCCTGCAGGAACACCTGCAATGGCAACTGAACCTGACCCCCACCACCGATACCGACAGGGTGCTGGGTGAAGCGATCATCGAAGCCACTAACCCTGATGGTTATCTGACAACGCCACTGGACGATATCCACCAGAGCCTTGCCCTGGATCCGGCGTTTGAAGAACTCGATCTTGATGAGCTGAAAGTCATGCAATGCCGTATTCAGCAGTTTGACCCGGTTGGCTGTGGCAGTGAAAACCTGAAAGAGTGCCTGTCCGTACAACTGGCTCAGCTGTCGTCACAAACACCCTTTATTCACGAAGCCCAAAAGCTGATTGATCACCATCTGGAAGCCCTGGGCAGCCGCGATTACAGCCAGATTATGCGCCGCACCCGGATGAAAGAGCATCAGCTCAAAGAAGCTCTGGGGCTGATACAGAGCCTGAACCCCAAGCCAGGCTCTGGAGTGGATCAAAGCGAACCGGAGTACATCACACCGGATATTTCCGTTCGAAAAATCAAAGAGCGCTGGGTGGTCGAACTGAATTCTGAGTCACTGCCTCGTCTGCGTATCAACAACAGCTATGCGTCAATGGTTCAGCGAGCCAACAGCAGCCGGGACAACCAGTTTATGAAAAACCAGCTGCAGGAAGCCCGCTGGTTTTTGAAAAACCTGCAAAGCCGTAATGAAACATTACTCAAAGTCGCTACCAAGATCGTTAACTTCCAGCAGGGCTTTCTGGAACAGGGCGACGAAGGTATGAAACCGCTGGTGCTTGCGGATATCGCTGAAGCTGTGGATATGCATGAATCAACTATTTCCCGGGTCACAACCCAGAAGTACATGCATACGCCCAGGGGTGTCTATGAGCTGAAGTATTTCTTTTCCAGCCATGTCAGCACAGACAGCGGTGGAGAGTGTTCGTCCACAGCTATTCGCGCACTGATCAAAAAGCTGGTTCAGGATGAAAATCCGAAAAAACCGCTCAGTGACAACAAAATTGCCGGTTTACTGGGAGAGCAGGGTATAAAAGTAGCCCGACGAACCATCGCCAAGTATCGGGAGTCGATGCATATACCCCCTTCCAATGAACGCAAGCGCCTGGTGTAAGTCATGTAGAGTGCTTAACGATAAGTACCCGAACAATGAAACTTATTAGCAGGAATTTTAGCAGGAATTTTTCGGACAGAACCTTAAGGTAAAAATCCTGTATTTTTTTGCTTCAGGACAGCACCAATGTTATTAACGGTGATAAAATCTAAACAGACCAGTTCGAAAATCCCGGGAACTGGCTACTGTCTCCAAACGGGATCAGCAGGAGAGCGTTACATGCAAGTCAACATCAGTGGACATCATGTAGAGGTGACTCAAGCTCTGAAAGACTATGTCACTAAAAAACTCGACCGACTGGCAGCTCACTTCGATAACATCACTAATGTACAAGTCACCTTGAGCGTAGAGAAACTACTGCACAAGGCAGAAGCGATTCTGCACATACGTGGAGCTGACATCAATGCGACCGCTGAATCCGATGACATGTACGCGGCTATTGACGATTTGTCAGATAAAATCGACCGACAGCTGGTAAAACACAAGGAAAAGACGCTCGATCGCATGCAGGGAGCCCGAGGCTGAATCCACAACCGACTGAAGGCCCCTGGCTTTCAGTCGACTCCCATTCAGTCATCGGCTTCTTATTTTGCACTCGCACCCTGTGAGTCTTCCAATCGTTGTATGATTATTAAAAACATCTTAACCCCCGAACGCACCCTCCATGGTGTGCAAGGGGTCAGCAAAAAGAAAATCCTGGAAACAATTGCGGAACAGATCAGTGAACATGTTCCCGCCATCAACGCCAAGGATCTGTTCAACAACCTCATCAACAGAGAACGACTGGGTACCACCGGACTGGGCAACGGCATTGCACTGCCTCACTGCCGCTCCAAAGCCTGCCCGGAGCCAACCGGGCTGTTCATTCGTCTGTCAGAACCCGTCGATTTTGACGCGGTGGACCGGGAGCCTGTTGACCTGATTTTCGCGTTGATCGTCCCTGAAGAAAGCACTCAGGAACACCTTGATATCCTGAAAGCCCTGGCCCAGCGCTTTACCGATGATTACCTTCTCGGTCAGATCCGGTCAGCTAACTCTTCGGAAAGCCTGTATCAGATACTGACAGCACCGGCCTGACGGCCTGCCCGGTTCAACGGCTGTCCGATTCTCCTCAGAATGAAAAGGCTGAAAGTATTACCTATCCTTGAAATAAAGAAACAGGTTTTAATCTCGTTGAGTTCATCTATCCTTCAACATTAAAACCTGTTATCTGTTATAAAAAGCTCCGCATAAAGGGACCCCCCATGAAACTCGTTATCATCAGCGGCCGCTCAGGTTCAGGAAAAAGTGCAGCACTCCATGCACTTGAGGATCAGGGATACTATTGTGTCGACAACCTGCCAGCCACTATGCTCAACCAGCTACCTGAACAACTTAGCGAAGGCGCCAACGAGCCCCCCAAAATGGCAGTCAGCATTGATGTTCGTAATGTTCCCGGAGCCCTGGAGCATTTCCCAAGACTGCTGAAAAAACTCAGGCAACAGGGAATCGATTGCAAGGTTCTGTTTCTGGACGCTGACAGCAGCTGCCTGATGAAGCGTTACAGCTCAACCCGCCGCAAGCATCCTCTGACGAATGACAAGGTATCGCTGATCGAAGCCATCGACCTGGAAACCAGCCTGCTGGGTCCCGTGGCGGCACAGGCTGATGTTCGCATCGACACATCACCATTGTCCGTGCATGAAATACATGAACAGGTTCGTCACAAGGTCATTGGTGATGGCACCAAAAGCATGACACTGCTGATTCAGTCCTTTGGTTTTAAGCATGGTATGCCGGTGGATGCTGACTATGTATTTGATGTTCGCTGCCTGCCTAACCCATACTGGGATGAATCCATCCGGCAATACACCGGGCGGGACAAGCCGGTTCAGGAGTTCCTTGGAGCAGAACCCATGGTGACGGAGATGTTTGAAGACCTTAAACAGTTCGTGGAAAAATGGTTACCAAGGTTTGAATCCGGCCAGCGCAGCTACATGACCATTGCCATAGGCTGCACCGGCGGACAACACCGTTCGGTCTATATTAGTGAACGGCTGGGTACCTGGTTCAGCGAACGATTTGACCGGGTTCAGGTGCGGCACAGGGAGCTATCCAAATAATGATCCAGACGCAAGCGACCATCATCAACAAACTTGGGTTGCATGCTCGTGCAGCTTCGAAGTTTGTCTCGACCACTTCCAACTTTATCAGTCAGATTAAAGTCGGTGTGAACGGTCGTGAAGTGGATGGAAAAAGCATTATGGCGATCATGATGCTGGCTGCTGGTCAGGGAACCACCCTCGACCTGACATTTGATGGTGAAGATGAGCAGGAAGCAGCCGATGCACTGTGCAATCTGATCAACGATTATTTTGAAGAAGGTGAGTAAACAGCTCCCTCAGTCATAGACAACACCAGGCGTGCAATATGGTCCAGCAACTGCAACTGAGTATCGGAGACAAGGAGCTTAAAAAGCTTAACGAGGCACTGGAACACGGCGTCTCACCGGAACTCAGGCGCATGCTCAACAGCCTTCCGGCGGCTGATGCAGCACACCTGCTGGAATCCTCCCCTCCAAAACTTCGCAGTTTGCTCTGGCGTTTAATCGACCCGGAACAGGAAGGTGATGTACTTCAGGAACTCAGCGACGAAGTCAGGCAGTTCTTTCTGGACCGGATGAACATTACTGAGCTTAAGGCCATCACTGACGGTCAGGATGTAGACGACATTGCAGACCTGCTGCAACAACTGCCCGGCACCATCACCCGCAGGGTTCTCGACTCCATGGACAGCCAGGATCGACAGCGGGTTGAAGCGGTTCTGTCCTACCCGGAAGATACTGCTGGCGGTCTGATGAACACCGACATGATCACCATTCGCCCCAGCAATACGCTCGATGTGGTGCTGCGCTATCTGCGCCGACACGAGAAAATCCCTGAAATGACCGACAGTCTGCTGGTCGTAAACCGGCGGGATGAATACATAGGCTCTTTGCCTCTGGGTATATTGCTGACAACAGACCCTTCTGCCACTGTCTACGAAGTGATGCAATCCGATGCCACTCCTATACCGGCGGATACCGAAGACACGCAGGTCGCTCAGATATTCGAACGACAGGACCTTGTTTCCGCCCCGGTCGTCAGCGACAAAGGCAAGCTGCTGGGTCGTATTACCATTGATGATGTGGTTGACGTTATTCGGGAAGAAGCCGAACACTCCATGATGAGCATGGCGGGTCTGGATGATGACGAGGACACCTTTGCTCCCGTCTTTAAAACAGCAAGGCGCCGCGCTGTCTGGCTGGGCATTAACTTAATTACGGCTTTTATCGCTGCCTCTGTCATCGGCATGTTCCAGACCACCATCGACAAAGTGGTCGCACTGGCGGTACTCATGCCGATTGTCGCCGGAATGGGTGGTAACGCCGGAGGCCAGGCTCTCACTTTGGTGATACGCGGGATGGCGCTTGGACAGATCAGCAGCACCAACCTGCGCTGGCTGCTGAGTCGTGAACTGGCGGTAGGCTTCATGAACGGCCTGCTCTGGGCCAGCCTGGTCGCCCTGATCGCTTACCTCTGGTTTAACGACCCGATTATTTCGTTCGTGATTGGCTGCGCCATGGTCATTAACCTGAGTGCCGCCGTTATTGTAGGTGCCAGCCTGCCTGTGATTTTAAAGTCTATGAATATTGATCCGTCCCTGGCGGGAACCATTATTCTGACAACCATTTCTGATGTGCTGGGCTTTTTCTCATTTCTTGGGCTGGCAACACTGTTTTATGCCTGATATTCGTTGACTGAGAGCATTTGTATCTGGCTATTAATTGTCTTTATTCGAAGCGGAACAGTCTGCGCACTCAGCAGGATAACGCCCTTCAGACTTAAGTCGCAGAATGGTCAGACCATCATAGACCCAGCGCAGAAGCGACTTGATAATCGGCAATGCCATTAACACCCCCAGCCAGCGCCAACGTGGCAGTTGTTTCAGCAGCAGGGCATAACTGTCAATACTGACGAAGGTTTTGCCATCGCTGGTTTGCGTATGCAACTGCAACATCGCCTGCCGGGGATCAATGCCCCGTTGTCGCAATGCCTGCTCCTGCCCCGTGATATCAAACCACTCCACCTCACAGCCGAAAGGGGCGTTGCGCCAGCGACCGATTTCCCGAACACACAAAGGGCAGGCACCATCAAAATACACTGTGATTTTCATCGTATCCGAACAATGCCTCCCGAACGTTTTAGTCTCCGGCAACCATCATGCCTTCAACCAACAATGAACCCACCTGAATATTGCCCCGACGATCCAAATCATTACCCGCCGCCACAATGTTCATAAACATATCCTTCAGGTTACCAGCAATGGTTACTTCAGAAACCGGATATTGGATCACACCATTCTCCACCCAGAAGCCTGCTGCACCACGGGAGTAATCGCCGGTTACGGTATTAACGCCCTGTCCCATCAGTTCTGTAACCAGCAGGCCGGTACCCATTTGCTGCAACAGGGTTTTCTGGTCTCCGGCATTGCTGTCGAGAAACAGGTTATTCACACCACCTGCATTCCCTGTACTGACCATACCCAGCTTGCGGGCAGAATAGGTTCCCAGCAGGTAGTTCATCAGAACACCGTCAGTAATAAAATCCTTGGCTCGGGTGGCAAGACCATCATTATCAAAACTGGCAGACCCCAAAGCTTTTTTCAGATGAGGCTGCTCATGAATTCTGACCCATTCCGGAAAAATCGGTTTATTCAAATGATCCAGCAGAAAAGACGCCTGTCGGTAAAGACTGCCACCACTGATGGCTGAAAGAAAATGTGAAATCAGACCGGATGCCACTTCCGCCGCAAACAATACCGGCACCTGCCCAGTGGATACTTTCTGACTGCCCAAACGATCCACTGTTCTCTGTGCAGCTTTTTCGCCTACCTGAACGGCTGACTCCATATCCATTGCATCGCGCGCAACGGTATACCAGTAATCCCGCTGCATATCATCACCTTTCTGGCCAATCAGTACACAGCTCAGACTCTGACGGGTAGAAATATAACTGCCGATAAACCCGTGACTATTGCCGTACACACGGCAGCCCTGATGGGTTGACACATTGGCACCGTCAGAGTTGGCAATCTTTCCATCAAACCGTCGTCCTGCATCTTCGCTCTTCAGAGCCAGCTCAATCGCAGCATCAGGCTCAATACCCCAGGGATGATACAAATCAAGATCAGGCAGGTCTTTAGCCATCAGTTCAGCGTCTGCCAACCCTGAATCCGGGTCTTCTGAGGCATACCCAGCAATATCATAAGCCGCCTTTACGGTTTCCCGGACAGCGTCGAGCGAACTGTCAGACGTGCTGGCAGAGCCTTTCTTTTTGCCACGATAGACCGTTATCCCAAATCCCTGGTCACGATTGAACTCAACGGTTTCCACATCGCCCATTCTGACACCAACCGACAACCCTGCATCCAGGCTTACCCCAACCTCACAGGCGTCCGCTCCCTGACGGCGGGCTTCATCCAGAATATCGCTCACCAGCGTTTTCAAACGACCTTCTTCTGCTTTTGGGTCCAAATCTGCTTTGGTTGTTGCGCCCATGAAACACCTGCATTCCGGTTTTGTAAAAATGACTCCTAAATCCTACCTGCTAAAGCGGGCTTTGTGAAAAAAACACGTCGTCTTATCGGCGAATAGAGTAAAATGTGTGATTTCCCGTCGAACAGCTATCAGCGAAAAACGATTGTTTCTGTCATCATCAGCAGTCTGACCGATGACGGCAAGCGTCTTTTCATCGCTACAGTGATCGCTACAGTGACAGTTAAAGTGAATGTGTAATGTCTGAACAGAAATTTGACGAATTTGGCGACCCTATTGAGGAGATCATTTACGTCAGCCGTGCCGAGCTCAAGCGTGATATGCAGGAGCTGAAGGATATGGGTGAGCGGTTGATGGAAATGAAACCATCGCTGCTGGATAAACTGCCTCTGGGCGAGCGCCTGCGAGCCGCCCTTGATGAGAGCAAACGCATCAAAAGCCACAACGCCCGAAAGCGCCATCTCGGCTTTATCGGCAAGCTGATGCAGGACGAAGACCTTGAGCCCATCAAGGAACTGCTCAGCCGCCTTGATGCCACCAGTGAAGAGTTTAACCGCCGCTTTCACCAGCTGGAACGCTGGCGCGATCGCCTGGTCAGTGGTGACAACAAGGTTCTGACGGAGTATCTGGAGCAGTATCCGGAAGCCGACCACCAGCACATTCGTCAGCTGGTGCGCAATGCGAAAAAAGAAGCTGACCAAAACAAAGCGCCTGCCGCAGCCCGCAAACTGTTCAAATACCTGCGCGCAGTAGACGAGTTATAAACGTCACTTCAAGTTCTGCGGACAGTCTGAAAAAACACCGTCTACCTGCCAGCTCTTTAGCCTGCTAAGGAGCTGTGTGTCGTTTACTGTATAACAGTAAAGCTGATACCCACCTGCTTTCACGGCTTTAGCGCCAGCTTCTGTCAGCTTTCCAGCATTCACATGAATACTCACAGCGCCCACCTTTTGTGCCTTATGGCTCCAGCTTCGGGGCAAGGTTTCAAACAGGCAACCAATACGGTGCTCAGAACGCCCACTAAACAAAACCAGTGCCTTATGGTTAAAACTGGAAACCAGTAACTTCTCTGTTGGAAAGTCTGCCCGCTCCAAAGCAATAATCACCTGACCGACCAGCCGGTGCAGGTCACAGCGATTAGGTTTTAACTCCAGATTCAACCCCAGACCCAGCACTTTAATCAGACTCAACGTTTCATCCAGCTCAGGAACCTTCTCTCCAGACCAGTGTTCGGAGTGCCAGCTGCCAGCATCCAGTGATTTAACGGCTGTCAGAGTCTGCTTTTTCAGATGACCACGACCATTAGTCGTTCGATTCAGGCGGGAGTCATGGAACATCACTGCTGCCCCATCGCCCAGCAAGGTGACATCCAGCTCAACCCATTCCAGCCCCAGTTCTGCCGCTTTGCGAATGCCTGCCAGCGTATTTTCAGGTGCCAGACTTGCCACCCCCCGATGACCAATCATTTCACTCATCAACAGGCCCATGCCATTTCCCTGTGTAAAAAATCTTAAGCGTCCACATTAACAGGGTTTTCTTCCAGCGCAATGGACAAACCTTGGCAACGATACAATGCTGTCCGGCTCGTTGCAGAACTGCCTTAAGTCATTCAACAACTGGCGGAACTCATCCTTTTCCAGCAATCCTTCTTCCAGAAGCCCTTTTTCCACAGCCTCCATGGTCAGAGGTAAAAACTGTTTGCCTTCACCTTCCAGGTAGACCAGATTTTCCACTTCGACATTAATATGCAAAAACTTCTGTTTGCGCAGTATGGATGGCAACCACCGGCCACAATCCGAATGTCCGCCCCTGACATCAATAATCCGCGCCAGCAGTTCAGCACTTTTCTGATAAGCCGCATTATCAGGCCAGCAATACCGTCCTTCGCAGTCAACGGTCTGTGCGACAAACAACCCACCCGGTTTCAGATACCGGGTCAATTTATGAATCGACGCTTCCGGATCAGAAACATGCTCCAGAATATGGCGGCAATAAACCAGATCGAACGGTTGATCAAAAGCTAACTCATCCGCCTCAAGATCAACCACCTGAAAATTCACGCCACGGGCATCAGAGAATTTTTTTCGCGCCAGTTCTATCGATTTTGCATCCATGTCAAAGCCTGTCACAAGACTGCTATCCCCCAGAAGACTCTTTAACTGGCGGGTAACGGCCCCTGCACCGCAGGCCACCTCGAGACAACTCATCCCTTCTATGACCCCTTGTGATACAAGAAAATTATGGCTTGAAGGCCAGCTGAGGCGGGTCATCACCTCCAGCCGGGAAGCTCCCTGAACGCCCTGAACCAGTGCATACGACGACTTTGCCACTTTGTTACCACCACTGCTGCATTTGAAGAACGGTATTGCAAGCCTGATACAGAGTAGATCATCCAGAGCCACTTTTTTGTCTATGCTGGAAATCATCCCGATCAGGCAACAGGTAACCCCGATGGATGACATACTGCTCAGTATCGACGTAGGAAGCGGCAGTCTGCGCTGCGCCCTGACCACCACTGAAGGACAAATTCTGGCACAGCAGAAACACGCTATTCGTTGCTGGAACCCTGCTGGCAAAATGGGCTTTTCATCGGATGATATCTGGAGCACTCTGGTCGACACCATTAAAAACCTGATCTCACTGTCCAGCTATGAACCAGACTGCATACGAGGCATCGGGCTTGATGCCACTGCCTCCCTGCTGTTTCTTACGGCTGACATGAAACCCATTGCCCTGCCCGATAATTCGGAGTGCGACGTGTATGGCTGGATGGATCACAGAGCACTACCACAATCAGAACAGTTTTCAGCCGTCATGCACCGCACCGACAACCATCAGAGAATGATTCCGGAAACCCACATCGCCCGGGCACTCTGGCTGAAGCAAAGTCACCCGGAACTCTGGAATCAATGCTACTGCATTATTGACCTGAGTGACTATCTGGTCTGGAAACTGACTGAAGAACTCACCTGGACCAACGGCTCGCTCTCCCGTCGTTTTGATGAACAGTTACTGGAAGCAGTGGACTTTGCCGATGTTAAAGAGCGCTTTCACGGTATCCATTTACCCATTGGCGCTGCGGTTGGCGAAGGGCTGTGCAAAACGGCTGCAACCTCTTTAAAGCTGCCTGCTGGTATGCCAGTGGCCAGTGCCATCATCGACGGATATGGTGGCACGCTCTCTACGATCCTGTCCCGCAGTAAGAACGAACCCGTTAACTCTCCTGAAACAGCCCTTAAACGACTGAGCATGATTGTCGGAACGTCAACCATTTATGTCGCCACCAGTCGCCAGCCCAAAACCATTTACGGAATATGGGGCCCCTCTCCATCAGTACTGCCTGACCTTTACCACAATACCGTTGGACAGAGTGCGGCCGGCATTCTGCTGGATTACATCCTTGCCAACCACCCGGCACACGAACTCGCCAGCAATAGGGCAAGACAAAAGGGACTGGGCATTACCGCCTATTTGAATGTCCAGCTTGAAAAGATGGCGGGAGAACAACCCATCGCCTGCCTGACCCAAAACATTCACATGCTGCCCTACTTTGCCGGCAACCGAACCCCCAGAATGGACATGACCCTGACAGGAATGATCAGCGGGCTAAAGCTGGATAACAGTGAAGACAACCTGGCATTACACTATCTCTGTACCATTCAGGCTCTGGCACTGGGTGCCCGACACAATATTGAAACCTTGGTTTCAGCAGGTTATGAGTTTGACCTTCTGACTCCGGCAGGTGGGCTGGCGAAGAATCCGCTGTTTCTGGCAGAACACTGCAATGCAACCGGGTTGCCTGCTGCCATTGCGGAGCAATCCGATGCGATGCTTCTATCTGGAGTAATGACGGCAGGGCTGGCTGCGGAACTGTTCTATGACTGGACTCATGCCATCCAGTCGGTCAGCCGTTACGAAAAAATCAATAATCCCGACCCGGAGCTGACGGATTATTACGAAAGAAAATACTGTGTTTTTCTGGAGATGTACGAAGACCAGATGAAATACAGGAAGATAATGAAGGGGAACTGAACACAGGGAAATGTATAAACGAAAAAACCCGTTGCCAGAACGGTAACGGGTTTTTAAATTTGGGGTGGACAATGGGGCTCGAACCCACGACCGCTGGAATCACAATCCAGAGCTCTACCAACTGAGCTATGCCCACCACTATGTGGTCTGCTGATGTAAGACACCTTTCGAAGAAGCCGTTAATGTTGACCGCCTCAACCAGACGCCGCTTAGTATAAGGATTACGTTTTATGATGCAAGTTTTTTTTCATCTTTAAAAACAACACGTTGGAATCGATTCTGTCATTCTATCCATTTAATTTCATCAGCATTCCACAACGGCGATTTGTCTTCAGGCGCACCGTTATAATTAATGGTAATTTCTTCATTGGCAGGAATATTCCGAAGCGCCACAAACTCCAGAACCTGATCATCCAGATCTATGCGATATAAGGCATTAGGCGTATAGGAGTGGTTATAGATAGAACCAAACCCCAGGGCTATTGCCCCCTCTTTCTGGTCTTCCCCCCAGCAAAAGTAATAATTAAACAAAACGGTATTATCGAGCAGGGAAGTTTCTTCCTCTGGTATCACCAGCACTTCACATCGTTCAATCACCTGATCCCGCTGAATTTTCTTCGCTGAATAAACACCCCGGCCCTTTGTGTCCCTGGTTGCTACGTACAACATGATGCCTTCCTTTTATTGTTATACTGCATCTGTCCAATGTTCATCAGTAGCCCCAACCTGTCTGTTGCTAAACAAATGTCAGGGTATTTATAATCCGCCCACTTCTAATCCTGCCACTTTCTTGTGACATACCCAAGTTTGTGACATCCCCAAGGTTCTCTACCATGAGCATTGAAAGTACACTGCTGCAACGTTGCGACTCCAAATGCGAGCTGTGCGCAGCCAGTCAACATCTGGATATTTTTGCAGTACCACCTGAAAGTGAAGCATCAGCAGATCGCTCAGTGATGATCTGTGAAACCTGTCGTTCCCAGATCAGTCAGCCCGAAGCCCTGGACACCAACCACTGGCGCTGTCTGCATGACAGCATGTGGAGCCCTTACCCTGCGGTTCAGGTGATGGCATGGCGTATGCTGAACCACCTGTCGTCTGAAACCTGGGCTCAGGATCTGCTGGATCAGATGTATATGGACGAAGAAACACTGGAGTGGGCGAAAGAAGGCATGCCTGAAGAAGACGACGATACGCCTCCAACCCTGGACTGCAACGGCACCCGCCTTGAAGCAGGCGACACCGTTACTCTGATTAAAGATCTGGTGGTTAAAGGCGCAGGTTTTACAGCCAAGCGTGGTACCGCTGTTCGCAATATTTCACTGACCTCCAACCCTGAGCATATTGAAGGTCGTGTTAACGGTACCCGTGTTGTTCTGCTTAGCTGCTATATGAAAAAATCCTGATCAGGGATACTGGCTGTTAGCCGTTGGCTAACAGCCATCCATAACCATCCCCGACAAAATAGCCGTCACTTCCCGTATACGTTGTTCAAAGCTGGCCTTGCTGGCACGCTCATGAACCGTATGATCACCGTCACCAAAGGGGCCAAAACCATCCAGTGTCGGTACTCCGGCTGCAGAGGCAACATTGGCATCGCTGACCCCGCCGCGCTTTTCAACCGGTAGCGAATAACCCAGTATCTGACTGATTTCATCGAGCAACTGCTGTTGCCGGGGTGAACTTTCCATTACATCCCTCTGCAATCCCCCGGACATACTGACCGACACACCTTCAACCGCAGACTCACTCAACAACTGATCAATCGCTGCCAGCACCCGATCTCTTTCAGTCCCTTGGGTAAAGCGAAACTCAATCACCAGCCTGGCATCAGGAGAAACCGTATTGGCACCTATGCCTCCGGACATTTTCCCCACATTAACCGTGGTTCCCAGCTCAAGGTTGGTCAGATTCGTTAAATCAATCAGCATGTGGGCAGCGGCCAGGTTAGCATCACAGCCTTCCGTGTAATGATTACCGGCATGAGCAGCCTTGCCGGTAAAATCCAGATAGATAGTTGCAACACCTTTCCGGGCTATCACTACTTCATTGTTTGCACCGGCCGCTTCAAAAACAAGACATGCGTCGTACTTTTTAGCCAGTTTAGCCGTCAGGTGCTTGCTGTCATCACTGCCGGTCTCCTCATCACTGACCAGCAACATATCAATATTGTGCAGGCCACCATACTGTTGATGCAGCTGCCGCAATGCATTCAGGGCTACCCAGTTTCCACCTTTCATATCGCAGACACCGGGACCATAAATCCATTGCTCATCTTCTTTAAACTGTTCAAAACTGCCTGCCGGAAACACCGTATCCAGATGCCCCAGCAACAGCACTTTTCGTCCGTCACGCTCTGGTGCAATAAAGTGCAGATGGTCACCAATGTCTGCCCGCTGGTAACGTTCAGTACGATACCCCAGAGCTTCCATCCATTGAGAAAACACCCGGCCGTTCTCATCAACTCCGGGTTTATTTTGGGTATAGGAATTCAACGCAACAATTGAAGCTAATTCCCTGAATTCGTATCATAAGTGCATAACCTCTGTAACCAGAGGATTGTTTCAGAACCTTTGAAGTGAATCAGAACTCAGGGGTATTCTGTAAAGCAACCAAACCATACAGAGGAAGCCAAGGATGGCCTATACACACCTGAGCTCTGAAGAGAGATATTATATCGAAACTGAACTCAAAAATGGGACTTCACAAAACAAAATTGCTAAAAAGCTTGGCCGTTCACAGCCTACCGTGTCGCGAGAAGTAAACCGCAATAAAGGGCAAAGAGGGTACAGGCACCAACAGGCTAATCGCACAGCTCGGCAGCGGCACAAAGATAAGCCAAAAGCTATTAAGCTGACAGACGACATTAAACAACGTATTTCAAACGATATCCGTTCAGATTGGAGTCCTGAACAAGTGGCTGGAAGGCTTGAAAAGGACGGTGTAATCAAGCTGCATCATGAGACGATTTATCAATTTGTAGCGGATGATAAACGGCGCGGAGGCTCGCTCTATAAGCACTTGAGGCACCAGAAAAAAACTTATCGAAAGCGATACGGTTCAGCTCATAACCGAACCGGTATACCAAATCGGGTTGGCATTGAAGAACGCCCCGAAGTGGTCAACAACAGAGAGCGAGTTGGTGACTGGGAAGCTGATACTGTAATAGGTAAAAATCATAAAGGAGCCATCGCTACATTAGATGAACGAAAAACCAAGCTTCGCCTTGCTGTCCCTCTACCAGGCAAGAAGGCAAAAGCGGTTAAACAGGGAATAATTGACGTACTCAAGCCTCTGAAAAGGTTTGTAAAGACAATAACATACGACAATGGAAAGGAGTTTGTTCAGCATGAATCAATTGCCAAAGCTTTAAAATGTGACAGCTACTTTGCTGCCCCCTACCATTCTTGGGAAAGAGGCCAGAATGAGAATGCTAATGGTTTGCTAAGGCAGTATTTCCCCAAGTCGATGGAGCTTAATGGCGTGACAGAAAAAGATGTCATCATTGCAGTGGATAAGCTGAACAACAGGCCAAGAAAGTGCCTGGGCTACAAGACTCCTTATGAGGCATTTAAAGAGTCAACTGGAATAGATGCAAGAAAAGTCATGGGTTATGCACTTATGACTTGAATTCAGGTTCTTTGAAATCCACTTTTATTACAACCGTATGATTTTCTTAAATCCGTTTGCACACAAACAGCCACAGGTGGAAATACTACTCTCAAATCTGACCGGTGAGATAGGGTTTTGAGTGTAAATTTGTGTTAATTTACTAAATTAAATAAAAAGTTGCTTCAAAGGTTAACTTTATGCCTGAAAAGCGATATATTCCTGCCCCATCAGGTATAGTCAAACGACACAAAAAGCCTATTACACGGTTGTTTCGCTTTTATTCGACGAGGGCTGGCGACATTGTATGGCTACTCTCATGAGAAAAGAGATAGTCTGACTGCCTTACAGACCGATTAGCATCTGCTCGATTCATAAAATAAAAAACAGCCACTTGATGATAACTTTTGTTATCGGTTTTGCCCTGCATTCCATGCAACTGGCAAGCAGCTATTACCTGGGAAATTGAATCACAAACTACTCAGCACCGCAGGACACAATTATGTCTAAGCACACCGTTGGACTCTGGCTTTACCAGAATGGCGGAGGGGACGTCATCCAACGAAAACTGGTAGACCGGTTAAGGGAGCGGGATATCGGTGTTATTTCCGGCCTGAACCTTTCTCAAGCTATGGCTCACGAAGGTTCCATCATCTGTAATGGTGTTGTGATGGAAGATCTGGACCTGTTTTATACCTATAACGCAGGCCAGCAGACCCAGTACCAGATGTATCTCTATGAAATGCTGGATCGCTGTATTCCCATCGTTAATAACTACAAAGCATTCGCCCTGACTGAAGACAAATTTAAAACATCCCACCTGCTACGTCGTCATGGCATTACTACGCCGGATTACTGCCTGTCCCGTCACAATAATCTGGAAGCCCTGCGAGCCAGTATGAGTGACTGGGGTGGTCGTGCTGTGTACAAACCCACCGATGGCTGGGGCGGCACAGGCATTGTACGACTGGAGAACATAGACGCCCTGGACATGCTCCAGCCGTTTATCAACCAGATTGATGTGCAACACTTCTTTGTCGAGCGATTTATACAAAACGACCACACCGATTACCGCATCGATATTGTCGATGGTGAGTTTGTTGGCTGCTATGGTCGCAAGGCACCCCAGGACGACTGGAAAACCAACATCACCAGCGGTGGCAGCATCATAAAGCGTGAACCCAACGATGAAGTCGTCAATCTGGCTTTAAAAGCCGCGAAAGTCACTGGTCTGGAAATTGCCGGGGTCGACCTGATTTACGACCAGGAACGTGAAGAATATGTTGTTCTGGAAGTCAACGGTATTCCAGCCTTTGCCACTCCGGATCAGGAAGAATTCGGTCTGGATTTCAATGATCTCAAGATTGAAAAAATCACGGACATGATTGAAAGAAAAGTGACCGTTAACAAATTGCTGGACACCCCGTTACAGCAAGACAGTACAGGTATTGAGGTTGAGGAGCCGAAACATGCAATCAGTTAAAGCAAAACTCCCCAAAATCGGCTTACTGTATCTGGATCATGTGTTGCGTTTCTTCGACCGATCCAACTTCAGAGGCTGGCCAGACAAAATTGAAACCGTTGTTTACCACTGGGGCAATGATAAACAGCGTTTTATCAACGAGGTAAAGCGCAAGAAAATTGATGTACTGATTGGCAATATTCCTGCAACAGCCTATGAAACCTTCAGGGACATTGCCCGGGCTTTGCCTGAAGTGCGGTTCCTGCCGGATATGGACACCCAGTTTTCCAACAAGTCCAAGGAAAACGTTACACACTTCTGTGAGAAATATGATCTTGCCGCGCCGGATACCCGCGTATTCTATGAGCAGGATGAAGCCAGAACGTTCCTGAGCCAGACCTGTTTCCCGAAAATTATCAAACGCTCCTACGGCCCGTCGAACTACGGTGGCTACTATGTTCACAAAGTAGACAGTGAAGCCGAAGCCCTGGAATTGCTGACAGAGAAACGCTATTACCCGGTCTACCTGCAGGACTTCATCCCCATGAAGGCGGACATCCGGGTGATGCTGATTGGTCACAAACCGGTCTGTGCCTTCTGGCGTCGCCCCCCTGAAGGCGAATGGCTGACCAACACCTCCCAGGGCGGCAGCATGGACTACATGGATGTGCCAGCAGAAGCACTGGAGCTGGCAGTTCGCGCTTCCAAAGCCGCCAACGCTGAATACTGGGCCTGTGATATTGCTGTCAGCTTTGACGACGAATACCGGATTCTGGAATGCGCTACCGCCTTTGCAGCCTTCCCTTATATTCGTGACTGGATCGGCCAGTACCTGATGTGGAAGCTGTCTTCCGGAGCAATGCCGCAACCCCATATTCCCCTGTACAACTGGGAAGAACTGGGCAAAATCTCATCTTCGGTTTTGCGCACCATGCGTTATATCACCTTTGGTCACAGTGCTGATCAGCAGGCCATGACGGATACCTGCGAAACCTATAGTGAAATGGACGACGATAACTATCCAATTATCGACACCCATGATCGCTATAAAGAAGAGTGGCCCAGCGAGCAGTGGAATCGGCAGGACAACTATGTTTCCTCCCGTCAAGTCTCTGCCCGCCAGCCCACTCCACTGACCACGGCAGACGTATCAGAGGAACAGCAGGCTGATACAGGCATTGAGGATGTACCCACTCCAACCATTATCAGCATTGAAGTGCAGGAAACTGCACCAGCCTCAGAACCAAAGCCAGCATTAAAAACGACCGTGGTAACTACCGTGGTAACTACCGTGGCAACTACCGCAACAAAGTCTCCCTTTGATCTTTCCGAAGGAAAACTGATTGAAGTACTGAGCTCTGCCCGGGGCGTCAGCGAAGGGCTGGCACTGAAAATAGTCACCAGTCTGGGAAGAGAGGGCGTTATCAATGCGCTGGAAAAGGAACCAGGTCAACTGACAGCAGTGAAAAACATCAAGGCACGAAAACTTGCTCACATCATGAAGTCTTGGGAAAATCACCTTCAGAATTATTAACGTCATTTGTCGTTTTTGGTTCAGGACAATAGAGCAGAGGCATCACAGATGCCTCTGATCCCAAGAATAACGAGCCTGTGACCCTATGAAACAGCAATATATTTCGTACCAGAAAACCATCGAGTTTCTCAATAAGGCCATGGGGGACTACCCCGACCTGATCCGCCTGCAAAGTATTGGCGAAACCTGGGAAGGCCGCCCGATCATGCTGGTGACGATTTCTAACGATGTCGCCTACGCCAATGAAAAACCGGCTCTGCTCTACACAGGTACTATCCACGCCAGAGAATGGATAGGCATTGAACTGGCAACACAGTTTGTCCAGTATGTTATCGATCACTACAAAACCAACCCAAAACTATTTAACGCACTGACCCGCAACACGCTTTATATGGTTCCCTGCCTGAACCCTGACGGGTTTGAGTATTCCCGCCGTCACTTCTCTTTCTGGCGGAAAAACCGCAGGGACAATGGTGATGGCACGTTTGGCGTAGACCTCAACCGTAACTTCTCCGTTCGTTTCCGTAAAAGTCAGGATACCAGCTCCAACATCTACGGCGGTCCGGAACCGTTCTCAGAACCGGAAACCAGGGCGATAAAAGAGTTTGTCGACCAACACCCCAACATCACCGTCGCTCTGGATTACCATTCTCAGGGCAATGTTTTTTTTCCGGCGCACAAGTTCAACCACGAAGAAGAGGTAGAAGGCACCGACCTGAATCAGCTCTGTGCCAACATGGCCAGTGAAATAAATAAGGTGACCGGCCGTCAGTATGGCATCCACCGGGGCAAGCCACCGCTTAATCTTATAAACGGCAGTGGTCGTGAGTATTATTACAACAGGGGCATCCTTGCCACCGTCGTAGAAGTCGGCACCCGAAACATTCCCGACTACCTGATCAATATGAAGCAGAGCGTGGATGAAAACATACCTGCGGTTCTGTACGCTCTGGAGTCTGCCATCAATTACTCACCAAAGGCTCCGGCAAGAGTCTCCGGTTTTCTCGCAGAGAAGATTGGTATGAACGAGGTCTGTCTGAAATGGGAACATGAGAGCCAGTCCGACTGTTTTTTTGAAATATACCGAACCCCTTCCCCCAAACACCCCTGCACCAATGCTAATCGCGTTGCCATCACCCGCGCCCATTCCCACCGGGATATTCAGCTTAACAGCGGCCAGCGTTATTTTTACACGGTCAGAGTCGTCGACCGGGCCAGCGGCATCAAGTCACCTTTTACGCCTGCCCTGAAACTGAAAACACTGTTGGCTGACGATGAATTTTCACACACCCTGTTCCCGGCTCGGTCTGATGTCGGTTATGTGGGTGAAAAAACGCCTTCACTGAACAGCAAACATTTTGGCTATAACTCATTATTCGTTGGCGTGAACCGGAATAAAGGTCACTGTCTGGGGGTTATCGCTTACAATCTGGAAAATCTGCCAGCAGATACTCATATCAAAACCGCCCGCTTCTCGCTTTATCCAATGAACCGGGTTAATGCCAAGATCGAAAAGTACGGTGAGTGGTCAGTCTCCATTCTTGATGCCAGCGAAATCAGCGACCTCACCAGTTACGAACAAATTGCCAGTGCCACGGTTATTCAGACACTGGGTGATGCGATTCCCTCCGACCAGCTGACCCAGGGAATATGGACTGAATGGGATTTCACCGGTACTGAACGGCGCATCCTGCAACAGCAGATTGCCTCGGGTCGTATTATTCTGCGGATTGAAGGCCCGTCTACCCTGCCAAGGGGGCATGATTCCCAGATGATGCAGTTTGATATAGGTTACGGTCGTTTTGGCGCAGGCATCCACTATCGCCCCAGCCTTGAAATCATCTATACCCGAGCCAGTCAGCAGCTAAACCTTGAGCCGGAAAATCTGCACACGATTGCCCGAGAGAAGGTCGTAGAAGGAGAGCTGAAGTCGGGCTTCGACAGCCATGGCGATAAAGTTTACGGACACCTCAGCTTCAACCTTGATCAACTGCCGGACCCGGAAAAAACCGTTGTTACAGAAGCCTATGTAGAGCTGAAAGCCAAAAACCGGCTGCAAACCCGCAAAGATATCCGCTTTACCATTGAGATGGCCGAGCTGGAAGAAATGGCTTATGACGATGTTCTGAACCGCCAGCAGATTGAGTACATAGGCTATGAAGTCAGCAATACCGACCTGAAAGCAAACCCCGCCCACTGCTTTATGTTCGACAGCTACTGTCGTCAAATTCTGGAGCAACTGCACAGCCGCAACATGCCGGTCTACCTGATTGTACGACCAACGACTCCCAGTCAGGAGCGCAACGCCATTATCGACTGGCATGGAAAAGGCGAGAACTGGCAGGCAAAACTGGTAATCAAGTATATTGAGCGCCGCAAAAAACCTCTGACAGCACCCACAGAGCTGACCGCCACCCTGGACAGGGATTCCGGTCGGGTCCGGTTAACCTGGAAACAGCCAGACGACCCGGATTTTGTTGGTTGCTATGTGGTTCGGAACCGTTTCCATCCACCCCGTTCACCACTGGATGGTGTAAAGCTCTATGGCGGCAAAGACGAATACACACTGGACGACTTTGGTAACCCGAACATTGCCAAATATTACTCGGTGTTCAGTTATGACAATGTTCCCAACTACTCTGCTCCAGCAACGGTTTTGTTCAGTCTTAACGAAGTGATACCAGTTCTTGAGGATGAAGATTATGAGACTCAGGAGGATGAGGAGGAACGACTGAGCCGTAGTGAAGAAAGCGAAGAAGCCTTACTGGTAAAAGCCTGATAAAGGGAGCAGCCCGCTCCCTCTTTATTTTGCTGTCGCCGCTTCTGCCGCTCTCTGGCAGGCAGGTCTCTGGTAAAGCCGCTCCCGGTATTCCTGATATGGCTCAGGCACCTCAAACCCGAACCGCAAAGCCCAGTTAATGGTTTGTGCCAACAGAATATCAGCGCAAGTAAAGCGGTTACCAACAACATATTCCTGACCGTCCATATACTGATCCAATGCCTTCAGGGAACGTTTGAATTCCCACTGTGCCGTTTCGAAAACCGCTTCTACCCGGTAGTCTTCCGGCAATACAAAACGGTGTTTACCTGTCGTCCATAAAGGCTGTTCAAGGTCTGACAAAACAAAGAAACAAAACTCGTCGTATTTTGCCCGCATCGCATTGTCGTCCAACGGCATAAGCTGCTTTTCAGGTACCAGAGCGGCGATATAGTTAACGATTGCGGCGCTTTCGGTTAATACCAGGTCATCGTGAACAAGCGTTGGAATTTTCCCCTGGGAGTTCAATGCCAGATATGAGGGGTGACGGCTACCACCTTCATCAGACTGACCAATTCTGACATGCTGGTATTCAAAATCGAGCCCGGCTTCTTCAAGCGCCCAGAGCGCACGGAATGAACGTGCCTGACCAGAGCCGTACAAACTAATCATAGGTATTGTCTCCTCGTTGTTATTAGTGGGTTATCAGAGGGTTATTGGAGATTAGTGTCTGCCTATTTTGCGCTTTTGCCTCTCAATTAGAAAGCGTTATAAAAAAGCGGACGCCCAACCTCTCAGGCGTCCGCTTTTAAAGCACTACACGTTGAGCTTATGAATGATCTTCACGATCACGCTGACGTGGCTTGCGGGAAGGGTTGTTCTGTGAAGAACCACGGGTAGCGTTGCTGCGACGGTCACGGTCACGACGGAATTCACCATCACGACGGCGACGGCGAGGACGCTCTTCACGGAAACTACCGTCGTCTACCCACACACTCATTTCCAGCGGCTTGTTGCGTACCTTCACCTGCTTCAGGGAAGCCAGTGTTGAGTTATCCATACCTTCTGGCAGATAGATGGAAGAGAAACGCTCGAACAGGCGGATATGACCGATGCTCTTACCGGAAATCTTGCTTTCGTTGGCAATTGCACCGACCAGGTCGCCGGGGTTAATACCCTGTTCACGACCCACTTCAACACGGTAACGAACCATGCCTTCGTTGTCTTCACGACGATCACGACGTGGACGGTCACCACGATCTCCGCGCTCACCACGACGGTCATCACGCTCACGACGCTGACGCTGTGGACGTTCAGGTTCTTTTCCGTCCGGGAATGGGCGCTCTTTCTGAGCCATAAAGCACAGGGCCGCTGCCAGGTCTTCCGGGCTCATATCGCCTTCTGTCATCAGCTCATTGACGATATTGCGGAAGTCAGCCAGTTTCTCGTCACCCAGTTCCAGAGACTTGGAAACGTCTTCCTTAAACTGACGGATACGCATGTCGCGAACGTCACGCATGGATGGCAGACGCATGTCGTCGATACGCTGACGGGTAGCGTTCTCGATAGCACGCAGCATACGACGCTCACGGTGAGTCGCAAACAGAATGGCTGTACCCTGACGTCCCGCACGGCCAGTACGACCAATACGGTGTACATAAGCTTCAGTGTCGTAAGGAATGTCGTAGTTAACCACGTGAGACATACGCTCAACGTCCAGACCACGTGCCGCTACATCAGTCGCAATCAGAATATCCAGAGAGCCTTTCTTCAAACGGTCGATCACTTTCTCACGCAGTGCCTGAGACATGTCGCCGTTCAGGGCTGCCGCAGAGAAGCCACGGGCCTCCAGCTTTTCAGCCAGCTCAACGGTTGCTGTCTTGGTGCGTACGAAGATGATCATGGCGTCGAATGGCTCGACTTCCAGAATTCGGGTCAGGGCGTCCAGCTTGTGGTAGCCGCTTACCATGCACACTTTCTGGGTGATGGTGTCTACGGTAGCGGTCTTGGACTTGATCTCAACAGTCACCGGGTCGGTCAGGTGAGTATCGGCAATTTTACGAATCTGCCGTGGCATGGTCGCAGAGAACAGGGCCACCTGACGCTCACTTGGCGTCTGCTCCATGATCCATTCGATATCGTCAACAAAGCCCATGCGCAGCATTTCATCGGCTTCATCCAGTACCACCGCCTTCAGGTCGTCCAGTTTCATGGAGCCACGACGCAGGTGATCCATAACACGCCCCGGAGTACCTACAATAACCTGAGCGCCGCGCTGCAAGCCGCGCAGCTGACCACGCATATCCTGACCACCGTAAACAGGCAGTACGTGGAAACCGGGCATGTGACGGGCATAACGCTGGAAGGCTTCTGCAACCTGGATCGCCAGTTCACGGGTAGGTGCCAGCACCAGAACCTGTGGGTGACGTTTTTTAGTGTCTACACGAGACAGCAGCGGCAGAGCAAACGCAGCGGTTTTGCCGGTACCGGTCTGCGCCAGGCCCAGCAAATCCTTACCTTCCAGCAGATGAGGAATACTTTGCGCCTGGATAGGAGAAGGGGTTTCGTAACCGACATCCTTTACAGCTTTGATCACTGCAGGGGCAAGAGGCATTTCCGCAAAGGAAGGAACGGTTTCAGTATCGGACATCGAGTGCTCCGTAATTAAGGCTTATATAAGAACCAGCATGCGCAACAGGGTATCGGACTAACTGCCGGACAGGCCCTTACAAACGAACAGACTTCCGGTCTTACGCTTGAATCCTGCTAATAAACGCTGGTAGTCCGCTTTAGGAGCCTGTCAGGCTCCCGGCTAAAGCGGGTCATGTGAGTGTCCATGACTTCGTTGAAGATCCTGAGAAAGGAGTTCGTGCTGATCGGCGCGGCTTATGAAACACTTGATTTATGTAACAATGGCCGCCAGAGGCTACGGAGTACCCGGACGTCTCGTCTGGTGCCTGCCTCCGGGCATAGCTGGCACAAATAGCCAGATGCAGACAGGGCAAACACATCGGGAATTTCATTGACTCATGTCAATATCCATCCCTCGAAAGGGCGAGCATTTTACATGCTTTTTCGCAATGTTTGTACTGTTTTCCGCCGTGAGTGCGCAGGGGTTTATGAGTATAGAGGCTTGTGGGTGCGAAATATCCGGAAGGTCAGGTCTTCTCCTGTCGAAAAAACAAGAGAAGATTCACGCTATCAGAACTGGGACGGATTTTTACCTGAAATGCCACGATAAAACGCCTGGATGTCAGTCAGGTCTTTTTCATAGTCACCGGTTGGCATAAACAGAGGACCAAAGCCTGCTACTTTTCTTTTATAGTCAAGAAATGCCATGGCAACAGGCACATTGGCACCGTTGGCGACATGATAGAAACCACTTTTCCACTTCGTCACCTTGCCACGGGTTCCTTCAGGAGACAGGGCAATAAACAGATCATCATTCTGGTTAAACTGGTCGATAGTCTGTTGCACCAGCCCTGTATGTTTGCTGCGCTCGACCGGAATACCTCCCAGAAAGCGCATGATGAGACCAAGAGGCCCTTTGAACAGCGAGTTTTTCCCCATCCAGAATACTTTCAGCCGGAAAGAAAAGGCCATCAGCATCATGAACACGAAGTCCCAGTTACTGGTATGGGGAGCGGCAATCACAACGCATTTGCCCACATCGGGCAACTGACCTTCTTTCTTCCAGCCTCTCAGTTTAAGGATGGCATTGGACAGCAGGCGCAGTGCGGTGTTGATCACCGGGGTATCAAATATGGTACGACGCATGAATACACATTCAGGAGGTAAGTTATCTGGCTGGATTATACCGATGCATTACCAAACCTCTACATAGGGTTTATATCTAACCGCAAATACTCTGTTTCTGCAAAACAGCTGTTGAGGTGGGCTTCAGAATTATTTCCAGATCAGTTTACGTATGCCTGTCACATACTTGGAATGTCGTGAGGCGATCATAGGGCAGGTTCCCATCAATTCAGACAATTCCTCTTCAAAGTCCCCGGCCGCCTTTAGTTCCAGCAAATAATATTGCCCTAAAGACTGAGGTTTGATCAGGTTGGGTCTATCACTGTAACGCTGGTCATAAACGACAATATTACTGTCTATGGTCGCTCTGATTTTCTCACAGGCTGAAACATAGTACTCCCTGCTATAGGAGCAGATCAAAACGGGCATCACACCATTTCCGAGAATAATCCGCGCTTCCTCGGGTAACTGGTTGTAACAATCTCTTAACGCCGAACGCCAGCTGGTGTTTTCCTGCTGTAAATCAAGAGGCGCATCAAAGATAATCTTGCGTCCTTTACCTGATTTTTTAAGCTTGAATTCCAGCTTTGCTCTACTGGCTTCATCAAGGCTGCCATACCAGCGTATGCGATTTTTTTTCCGCTGACTAATCCCGTTCAGATTCGTTTCATACATAGCCAGATCGCAACTGTCCAGATACAGGCTATTAACAGCCCTCGGAGCATAATGCGTTGAAAACAACAGAGGATGAGTCTTGAGCCATACCTGAAACCTCTGGGCCTGAGTCATCGGTATTGGAATTTTGACTTCAAACCTGAATTCATCCATTACTTTGGCTTTTCCGATTTCATGATGCCTTTGTACAATGCTTTTATATTCACATCTTCAGAACCCAAAGCATCACCATCAATAGACATGACACTGCCTTTTTCAACCAGTGCCTTATCGACGCAGTTAAACCGGACACAGGTAATATTGTTTGCAATTAATGAAGCCGGACCAAAAATAGGTTTTTTGATATAGCTCATAAGCGAGTATTCTTTTATTCGCTCAAGGGTCATATTACTGGCTACAACTTCGGACCGGTCTTTTACCGCTATTGCAACATTGCTGTTTTTTATCGTGCTGTTGTCAACCGTCAGCTGACTCGATTCACCAGCAGAAATCGCTTTATCGCTGATGCCCTCAAAATAACTGTCACTGATTGCCAAAACCGAACCACTGGTATCAAGACCATCACCACCCGACACCAGCCCGACATTGACGAACTGACTGTCGCGGACCTTCCCTTCACAAAAATCACAATCAAAGCCATCTGAGAGGGCATTTCGGATCGTCAGCCGATTGATATCAACCTGACTGTTAATGATATTAAGCGCATCTTCGGAAAGATTGTCCTGAATGGTCAGACCATCAATCACAACGTTCTGATTAATAAAATAAACAGCGCCTCTTGGTCGCCAGAACCCTAGTTTTGGATTTCTGGCTTCTGTCACCAGCAAATGGCTGACCTTGCTGTTTCTTAACGCACCACTACCAAAAACCGTTAAACCGGACCAGGCATCACTTTGGGATTGTTTATTGAATGCGACAGGGTTATTTTCAGTCCCGTTGACATAGAGTTCACCAAATACCATTAACCCTGAACCTTCCGAAAATGAAAGCTCAGTACCGGGTTGAATCGTGACTTTCCAATTTGCCGGAGTGGTCAAATAATCATCTATCTGCCATTTTCCAGCCTGGATTTCCCAGCCATTGGGAAGTCTCTTGATAAATGGGTAGTTTTTCAGTGCCCGGGAGTCGGAAGGACGAGGTATAAACCACAAAGCGCCTTTATTAAGAATAAATGAATGGGCTTGTTTCTTCTCCTTTGGATAAGAAGCAAGCACACTCAATTGTCTGGCTTCTTCAGGCAGGGAAATCTTCAGACGCTCACCAGTAGTGACCTGCCTTGGCAAACCGATAATGTCGGGTTCAATGGCTAATTCACGACCATCAGGGTATACATACTTCACCTCCCGCACTTTTAACGGACGGGCATCAGGGTTGAATATCGATAAAACCGGTTCACCATTCAAAGAGTCAAAGGATGTCCTGAATTCCCAGGGCAGAACAACTTCCATTGACTGCATTGGCAAATGCAGATCCGGACCTAACCCCCGAAACTGTGAACAGGGTTCGTTCTTGTAATCTGTATTCAGACAATCAGCCTGCTCTTTCATCAAAGCAAGGTCATAATCACCCAGTAACGGGGAACTTAAATAAAGCTGACGTGTAAACTCTCTCTGTTTTTCCTGAAGCTCACTGACCAGAGACCCGGAATCAATCTGCTCTCGTAAATGAGTTAATGCTGTCTGATAACTTTTATTGACCACCTCATCAGAAAGCATTACCCGACTGATCAGGGAATCGTTACTGGGCTTCTTCATTAACCGCATATGCCGCGCTACAGAAACATCCACATCACTCTGAATCGGCTCAAGTTTTGCCGTGTGTGGATTATAATACCATCTCCAGTTATTCCAGGTCAGAGCATGCCATGCACCCCAGATGTCCACCGTCGCCAGATATTGCCCCAGCTTTTCAACATCAAACACATCGCTTGCTGGTCGCTTGCCATTAAGAAAGTCGCTGACCAGGCTCATAGCCACTCTGCGCTGATTCGCCAACGCCTCTTTTTTCAGCACTGTCTTTTTTTGAATAACCCTGGGCTTGAGTTCACGATGCACCTGACCACTGGCATCGGTGGTTTCAGACAGCAGGTCCAGACGAACAACCAGCCCTTCCGTTCTATGACTTCCTGCCAGCAAGTCCTGACCAAAAGCCTGCTCCAGCAACATAACACCCCAGTCATCCCCGTTAACAATGACCTTCACTGGTATATGCTTCGGCGAAATAATATCAAAACCCGCAAGTTCCATGGTCTGCCTGAACAGCTCTGCTCCCTGATGCTGGCGAACGCTGGAACTGATCAAAGCAAAACGGGAAGTCGAGAATATCGCCTTTCCCTTTTTTAAGTTGACACGTATCGACCACCGGTCAGACCCGTTTACATGGTCAAGCATGTCCCCCTGCAACCGAAAGTCGGCTTTATAAGCCTTGCGCTCATAATACAAAGTACCTTTCGCGGTGCTTCTGTCTTCAGGAATTCTTCCCGAAGCCATTGCCAGCTTTCGATCCTCAGCCAGCTTTCGCATTTCTTTGTATTTAATATCCAGCCTCAAAACCGGCTGATCACGATCTGCTGAAAAAAACTTGTGAGGCGCTTTTGTTGCATCACCGACAAACTGAACCGCTTTATCTTGAGGGTTTGTGTGTAACACACGATACCCTCCATGAATCAACAGCACCCTTACCAGATCCACAGAAGGCAGCAAAAGTATCAGACTCAGAGACAGCGCTCCCCAAAAAAACCACTTCTCTCTTTTGGAAATAAAACTGGCTCGACGATCAAGGCGTAGCTTCATGGCTAAAGACCTGAGATATCGTTTTGTTCAAGTATCGATATTTCAACATGATCGAACTTACTATCCAGCTCACTCATGATTAAATCTAATTCTCCGGCACTGTCGACATTAATAAAGAACAGTGCGTCAACTTTTGATTCAGAAAAATCAAGCCGGCTGAGTTCCATTCTTGTCACATAATTAATTAGCACATTCTTCAAGCCGGAAAGAATAGCATCTTTTGATGTGCCAGCTTCCATTGTGTAACTGACCGAAAGAAACAGTGCGTTTTCATGGAAAGACTGTGCGGTCTTCTTTCTGGAAAATATCAATAGCACAAGGATAATAAAGCAGGCAGCAACAGCGGCAAACGTCTGCCCCGCACCAAGCGCAATCGCTATACCAATATTCAGAAAGAGGTACACCAGCTCTTCGGGTTCTTTAATTGGGGTTCTGAATCGTACAATGGATAAGGCACCAACAAGACCAAGTGCAAGTGCCAGAGAAGCTTTTACAACAGTAATAATCAGAATGATCGACAACACAAGCGTCGGAAACAGTCTGGAAAAGTCCTTTCGATTACCAAAGGCCTTTGAGTATTTCCTGAAATGGATACCTATGAGGTTAGCCAGGGCATAACCAATGAGCAGGTTCAGAGCCAATGATGCCAGGCTGATACTGGCATAAGGAAACAATGTAGACTTGATATCCTGAGGCAGATAGGAAATCAATAAGGGGTCAACGGATTCCAACATGCTTCAACCTTCCTCTCTTAAGCCTTTATTCGTATCCCGTGTTGGGGGGACTTTGCTCGTCCCAACCTACTGGTCAAACACAGTGAATTCGTGTACTAGAGCTTGTATCGACAGGTTTCAGGAATGTTTAATCCGACTCAAAAGACCTCAGAGTTGCGTGCTGCTTTTGGCTGACCCGGCCATAGGTCATGGAGTGCGAGAAAAACGACCAGCATTCGACTTAAACCGAATGCTAGTCGCTGGCTTTCACTTTGAAAACTACTTATTACTCATCGCCTTGCGGATACACAGGCTGGCACCACCGACGGTCACACCAAACCCAAACATCATCATTAAAATTGCGCCTACTGTCATGATCAGGCCTCCGCCGCAGAATTGGAAGATATTGGACGACTTTGTGTCAGCAGTGTGGAAAGAGCCAGCATCGCTGCCATCAAGCCCCAACCCAGTAACAGGATGTCGAACGTTGCATAACCACCGTAATTTTCCGTTACGGCTGTGAACAGGTTGGTCGCCACAATCACCAGCAGAATACCAACACTCATAAAGCGCAGGCAGAAGGTCCACCAGCTACCCACCGTAAACTCGGAAATTCCGTTTATATGCCCCTGCAGCTCAGGCAGCTTCCGGAACACCCAGCAAACCAGAACCAGTTCGATCAGACAACTACCCAGCAGGGCAACGTTATTCATAAAGTAATCAACCAGATCGAGCAGCAGCAAACCACCATTGGTCGCAAAGACCAGAGAAATTAATGCCCCCATGCCACACATAACCGACGCGGCTTTCTTACGACTCCAGCCCAGTTTATCCATGACCGAAGACGTGACCGCCTCGACAATAGAAATGTGTGAACTCAGGCCAGCCACTACCAGGGCAGCAAAGAATACAGGACCGAGCAGCCAGGGCATTGGCAACATATTGATCGCCGTAGGAATGGTGACAAACGCAAGACCAACACCGGCACTCACGACTTCAGTAATACCCACGCCCTGTTGAGCCGCCATATAACCGAGAACCGAGAAAATCATTACACCCGCGAGCAGAGAGAAACCGCAATTAATAAATACGGTCATAAAGGCGTTGTTGTTGATGTCGGACTTTTCAGGCAGATAGCTGGAGTACGCCAGCATAATGGCAAAGCCAACGCTCAGGGTGAAGAAGATCTGACCATAGGCCGCACTCCATACTTTGGGATCAGACAGTTTGCTGAAGTCAGGCTGGAACATCCAGTTTAAACCATCCACCGCACCCGGCAGAGTCAGCACGCGCAGGGTGAACAGCACCACCATAATGAACAGAACCGGGATCATTACCTTACCCAGCCGTTCAATACCACCGCGAACACCGGTAAATACGGCAAAGAAAGTCACGCACCATGCCAGCAGCAGGGGAACCACAATATGCCATTGCAATGATCCCAAAGACGTTGGGCTATGGTCGCCTAAACGCAGGTATTCACCAAAGAAAAATGCATTGGCATCAGCCCCCCAGCCCTGGGAAACCGACAGGCCGAAATAAGACATGCCCCAGCCAATAATCACCACGTAATAACAGGCAATCACTGCCGCGATAAACACCTGAAACCAGCCAAGTACCTCCGTCGGTGGCGACAGTCTGGCAAACACCTTAGGCGCAGAACCGCGCATTTTGTGTCCAAGGCCAAACTCCATAATCATAAAGGGAATGCCCGCCGTCAGCATGGCGACAAAGTAAGGGATAAGAAACGCACCCCCGCCGTTTTCGTAAGCCATGTA
Organism: Endozoicomonas gorgoniicola; assembly: GCF_025562715.2. Taxonomy (NCBI): domain Bacteria; kingdom Pseudomonadati; phylum Pseudomonadota; class Gammaproteobacteria; order Oceanospirillales; family Endozoicomonadaceae; genus Endozoicomonas; species Endozoicomonas gorgoniicola. Next base: position 5,966,155 of record NZ_JAPFCC010000001.1, on the reverse strand, counting down.
GGGAAAACGCCAGATGTTTCCCAGTCCGATTGCTGAGCCGACTGCAGCAAGAATAAACCCGGTGCGCGAAGCCCACTGTTCTCGTTTCATAATTACTCCGAAACTGCAAAACTCTTCCATGCCGACTGTCATCTGGCACGGCAAGTACGAGAAAAAGTGATGGTTAATGAAGCGATTCAGGCAGGTATGCCTTACTGACTTCGGTGTCGCAGAAAAAAGAAAGCGGTTTTTTTATGCTTATTTGTCTGTATTTCCGGTCATGCTGGGTGACAGACATAACGGGAATGCGACGGGCGCAGCTGGGTAAGCTACCTGTAAAATATAAACAAAACGACATTAATAGTTTATTGATATGTATCAACAAACCATTACTGAATCATAAACTATCTGACTGAAACTCTCCTGAAACCAGTGGGCTTCTATAATGCTTGCCTGTTCATTAAACAGGGTATGCATAATGGCCAATAGATTTGTATTTGTTTTATGTTTTTCAGCCGCTTCCATTTTGGCTGATAATTCCACCACCAGAGGTTATCTTATTGTAAATATGACAGGCCTTATGGGGCATACACTGGATGGATATTCGTTTTATCTGGCTGGCGAGGATGGCCATAGAGTCTTGCTACGCAGGATAAACGAACTGCCAACAGAGGTTGCAGGGGAACAGTTTACCCAAGACTCCGAATATTTTGGTAACCATTTTTTTGGGTCAATTGCCGGTGAATACTACACAAGGACTTTTTCACACAGCCACATTTTTTCCTTTGATTTGCCTGCCCACTATCCTTATCAGTCTGTTGATAGTCAGGATCCTCAATCGTCCTATTATCAGTTGCTTTATCTCGATAACGCAGGCAATCATCCACACAGTTTTGTTAACAGTGCATTCAGGCCGGATAGAAACAGTCTACCTCTCACCGTTTTATATCAATTTACAGGCTCCGATTTAATGTTGAGAGCAAATAGGTGGTATGGATACACAGGAAGTCCGGCAGTTTACTTTCCTGACGAGCAAGATAATTCACGAAGAACACTCTATACAACTTTGATATTACCCTCAGCCAATATCAGTCAGAGTTTTCCCGAAGGCTACAACAGAAGCCCGGCGGATAATTCTTACAGGCACTGCGAAAGCCTCTCCTGGTGACCCCGAAAAGCCCGCCAAACCATAAAGTAGCCAAGCTTTAAAACAACTGAGTGCTTATGGATAGAGAGGATTCAGGATCATTCCACACCCTGTCAAAGGTCTTCCGTCCACAACCAGACTGACACTCACGTCAAAGCGATCACCTTTCATGGTATCAACACAAGGCTGGTCTTCTATCGACAGCCAGAGACTGTGTTCTGCATCACTGGCGGCAAATATCAGGGGGCTTTTATCGGCGTGGCTCGATTTCGGAGTCGCAATTCGGAACGATACTGTGCCGTAGTCACCAACGTACAACATGTCACCCTTGCGGCTCAGTTCCAGTTTCCAGCCTGGCTCGTTCCCCATGGCAATGAAATCAGCCCCCCGGTAACGCGCGTCTTCCCAAAGGCTTTTGCGGCGGTCAATCTGGCATTTGTAGCGTTGGGAACCATCGTTAAAATACGCCATATCTCCTTTTCCCTGCAGGCTTATTTTTCCAAGGCTGTAATGAAAACCTGACGCCACCAGATTCTGCTTTAATGTGTGAGAACCGTCTTTTAAATCAACGGTGATCGTATTTTCCGTTCCATGAGCGGGAAAGCCAAAACCTTTATCACACTGATAATAAAAAGCAGACCCCTCCTTGCTGATCACCGGCAGGCGCTGACCGGGTTGATTATTAACGGCTGTTGACGTAGCGCAACCTGTCATTATCAGGCAGGCTGCCAGAACCCCTGACCGTCTCAGAGACACAACACTCATGGAAATACTCCGGGTAAGAAAGGCTGTCAACACAGTATATCTGATCCCTGCCCGTTAACTGCAGCCTGATCAGCATCAGACAAAGCAGGCATATCAATTTAAAACCTTTGTATTGGAAGTGTTCCAGACAGTGATTATTAAGACTACAATTCTGACGTTTCATCTCGCCACGGGGGCGGTATTATAAAACCTTTTGCACCATTTTTGCTGGCTGCCACTACGGTGCATGCTGTGCTTCTGTACAATGACCTATGGTGGAAAAAACCAGCCTCAGCCAGTCTGGCTTCAAGTCACCAAACCATCAGCCTGAGACTGATCCATCGCTCTGCTCAGAAAGACGTTTCGTTTCAAACAACGCATCCTGCTTCCAAACAACCTGCTTCCAAACGACCTGAGCAACCAGAGACACCTTCTACCCCTCCTCAACGAGAAGAGCGACCATCGCTGAAGCCCGTAACAACTCAACAGCCTGCTCATACTCCCCGGGTTCAAAAAGCAGCAGACCAACCTGAAACAGAACGACGCACAGTTTCTACAGAGGCTGCCCCCACCACAGAGTCGCCCGAAATCTCCGGGGCAGACGCTTACTCGTCACCGCTATCCAGTCAGGCCAGCCAGACCAGTGACTTTGAACAGTGGCTGGCAACGCTGCAGTCCGTTATTAACCAGAACAAAACCTACCCCTACCAGGCTCAACGTCGAAACCTGTCAGGAAGCGTTGAGGTCATGCTGGAAGTTAATCCGGATGGTTCGCTGATGAAAGCTGAGATTATCCGTGGCAGAAAAGTGTTTCACAACAGCACGCTCAGAGCCATTCGAAATGCTTTTCCTGCATCACGGACTCACAAAGACGCCCCTGTCATTGTTCATCTGACTGTCCATTACCAGCTCAGATAGCCCTGAAGCTTCGGTGCGTTTTCAAATTTGACATCCTCCCCCACCTGAGGAGGGTGTCGCAAAACCCTCCCCAAGCCGGGGGTATTACGCGGTTTTTTGATAAACCAGCTGCAATCCCCTGACGACAATCCTTTCAGTGCTATCTTTTTGATAGTTATGACCATTCTGTCAGTTAGCGGGCTGGTCTGGCTTATCCAGAGAACAGCACGTCAAATATTATCAGGAAATAATCATTAACCAGCATAATTTCAACTACGCTTATCATCATACCAAACAGCCATGAGCAGGAAATGCAGCTCTCCCCGAAGTATGAGAATGGGTACAGAGTTTGAAAAGCTGCATTTTCATAGTAAAAGCGTACAAAGATAAACTATGAGAAAAATAATCTGGCTTTTGCCTCTACTCCTTCTGTTGCAGACTCATATCGTCAGCGCTGCCTCTCAGAACAACCCTCTGCAAAACCCCCTGCAAAACAAGTACACATACAGAGGAACCGTCTTACTGGGTCATTCGAAAGATCAGCCCGTTCTCGGCATATCTTCCATTCGTTATGACCAGAAGTCAGACCAGTTCATCATCGTGTCTGATGACACCGGAGTTGTTCCTAACCTGTATGAAGAACCTGGTAAGCCTCGTTTCTATACACTCTCAGGTCAGGCGGTCCTCAATGCCCTTAAAGCATCGACTCAGGAACAGGCAGCACCTGCACTGGATTCAAGCTTTATAGATGAAATTCATTTAACGGTTGACCCTGATGAGTCTCAATGGAGCAGTCGTAAAAACTGGATTCAGGACGGGCATATTGATACCGAGGGGCTGGCTTTGTTTAAGGACAGCACAGACCTTCTGATCGCTTCTGAACAGGGCGCTACATACCCGGTCAAAACCTTCAGAATGAAACAGTTCTGGGACGTCCACAACTCACTCCGGGTTCCAGACGTCGACGTAGCAGCTTCACTACTCAGGGTTGACCGGGACTTCGGAACACTGGTGCAGCGGTACTATTTTCCTTCTCACTACAACGCCCCCTTACTCAGATCAACCCTGAGTTATATATTCCCTCAATTTGCCATGAAAGCTTATGACTGGGTAACAAGCGAGAATATCGGCTTGCAGAGGAACCGGGGAATAGAAAGTATCGATTTTATCCCCGGCACCAACGAAGTCATCGCTATCACGGAAATGCCTTTGCGTCAGGACATAGCTCCCTGGAAAGCCGCATTCCCCGCAGGCAAAAACACTCCCCCGACACCTCCCCCCTGCCGAATCATTCATCTGTCACTGGATGAATTCCGCGATGATTCCCAGTTCTATCCGATTGTAAAAAAGGAACTTCTGTATGGCGTTGAACGAATGCCAGCGAAATACACTCAGAATACAACCGCCACCATAAAAACAGGGGTTTCGGATCTTCTCGCTTTAAGTGCTTCAGAATTGCTGGTTATTGAAAGAACCCGGATTACTTTTTCTCCACAGGATCAGGCTGCCCGAAAAAGGTTTGAACCTGAAAAGCCTGTCTCGGTTATGGAAATTTTCAAGGTCGATCTGGATCTGGAAAAACAATATCATGTGACAGGGCAGGCCAGGCTGACACCTGAAATGATGGGTACAAAACGAGTAGTAAACAAAACCCTGCTATTCAGTACATTGCGAGCCACTGAAAAGGGTGTATTCGATAACATGAATATTGAAGGCATTACTAAAGGCCCTGAAATAGATGGGAAAAAAACCATTGTTCTTGTTAACGACAATGACGCCGGAAAAGGTGACATCACCAAACTCATTTTTCTGACCGTTAACCAATAATCAACGCTACGGGCTACTCTCTGGTAGCCCTGTTATCTTTAGCCCCCCCACCCTTAAAACCCAATAAACTACTTAACCCCATCAGAACTCTGCTGATATAGTAATTAACAGTTCTGCGATATCAGCTCTTAAAACAGAATAACAATGGAACCACAATGGCAGACACTCCCCTGAACGGCCTGGCCGTACGTCTGGTGGTCAATCAGCTGGTTGATGAAGATGCCGTTCGGTCTGCTCAGGCAAAAGCTGAACAGTCCGGCAAAACCTTGTCCTGGCAACTGATTGAAGATAAGCAGATTACCTATCAACAGCTGGCACTGGTGACCGCTGAAGAGTTTGGCATCCCGGTTCTGGACCTTACCGCTTTCGATCCTGAAAATGTCCCGAAAGAACTCGTCAATGAAAAGCTTGTTCGCAAGCACAAGGTGATGCCTTTAATCAAACGCGGAACCCGTCTGTTTGTTGCCGTCGTCAATCCTGCTGATCATCAGGCCATTGACGAAATTCGCTTCAACACAGGCCTTGCTACCGAACCTGTTCTGGTTGAAGAAAACAAAATAGAAGCTTTTATTGACCGGGTTTTAGAAGGTGGCGATAACTCGCTCAGTGATTTTGATGATGAAGAGTTTGAGAACCTTGATGATCTGGAAGTCAGTGCCGTAGAAGAAGCAGGCGAAGATTATGGAGGCCCTGCAGAAGACGATGCGCCGGTAGTAAAATTTGTTAACAAAATGCTGCTCAGCGCTATTAAGGGAGGCGCTTCCGACCTGCACTTCGAGCCTTACGAAAAAAGTTACCGGGTGCGTTTCAGGACAGACGGTGTTCTGCACGAAGTCGCCAAGCCGCCAGCCACTCTGTCTCCAAGAATTGCCTCCCGACTGAAAATCATGTCGGCCATGGACATTTCTGAGCGCCGCAAGCCTCAGGATGGTCGGATAAAAATGAAACTGTCGAAAAGCAAGTCTATTGATTTCCGGGTCAACACTCTGCCAACCCTCTGGGGAGAGAAGATCGTACTGCGTATTCTGGATCCATCCAGTGCCAAGATGGGGATAGACGCTCTTGGTTACGAAGAAGAACAGAAAGCCATGTACCTTGAAGCCCTGGAGCAACCACAGGGCATGATTCTGGTCACAGGCCCTACCGGATCAGGAAAAACTGTATCGCTTTATACCGGCCTGAATATTTTGAATACCCCGGAACGCAATATATCTACATCTGAAGATCCTGTGGAAATCAACCTGGAAGGCATCAACCAGGTCAACGTAAACCCCAAGCAGGGCATGGATTTTTCTCAGGCGTTAAGGGCATTCCTACGACAGGACCCTGACATTATCATGGTGGGTGAGATCCGGGATCTGGAAACCGCAAACATCGCTATCAAGGCAGCCCAGACAGGCCACATGGTGATGTCAACGCTGCACACCAACAGTGCGCCGGAAACCCTGACCCGCTTGCAGAATATGGGAGTGCCGTCGTTCAACATCGCAACCTCGGTCAGCCTTATCATCGCACAGCGCCTGGCAAGGCGCCTCTGCACCAACTGCAAAGTGGAAGTCGACATTCCCAAAGAGACACTGCTGGAAGAAGGTTTTACCGAAGAGCAGGCCGCTGAGGCTGTTATTTATGGCCCCAAGGGCTGCGATCAGTGCAGTAAAGGCTATAAAGGCCGGGTGGGTATTTATGAAGTAGTGAAGATTACGCCATCCATGCAACAGGTTATTATGGAAGAAGGCAACTCGCTGGAAATTGCAGAAGTGGCCAAAAAAGAAGGTTTTAACAATCTCCGGCAGTCCGGTTTGCTCAAAGCACTCCAGGGAGTCACCAGCCTGGAAGAAGTTAACCGGGTAACGCTGGATTAATCACTGCGTGTGATATAAGTTGAAGTTTGCGATTAAAGCCGGCGTAGCACAACTGGTAGTGCAGCGTATTCGTAATACGAAGGTTGGGGGTTCAAGTCCTCTCGTCGGCACCACTTCTCTCTCTGTTTTTCATCATTCAGCCAGGCTTCGACACGACTGTGAAGCCTGACTGGATACTGCTGTTAATGGCTGTCACCCAGCGACAATAACGTTGCGTTACCACCGACAGCCGTCGTATTAACAGTGCGGGTTCGCTCTGTTGCAAACCGGTAAAGATAATGCGGCCCACCGGCTTTAGGCCCTGTACCTGACAGTCCCTGCCCACCAAAAGGCTGAACCCCGACCATGGCACCTATCTGGTTACGGTTAATGTAAGCATTCCCCACCTTCAGACGCTCCTCAATATAACAGGCAGAAGCCTCATTGCGGGTATGTACACCGAGGGTTAATCCATAACCAGTGTCGTTAATATCATCCAGAATATGATCCAGTTCTGAAGCCTTGTAGCGAATCACATGCAGTATCGGGCCAAACTGCTCCCGTTCCAGCTGTGAAATACTATTAATTTCAAAAGCGACAGGCGCAATAAAGTAACCATCATCACAATCGTCTGGCAGCGGCGTTTCAGCAATCAGTCTGGCTTCCTGTTTCATTTTCGCAACATGACGTTCAAGGCCTGTCAGGGCTTCTGCATCAATAACAGGGCCAATATCGGTTTCATGGAGTGCCGGGTCACCCACCAGCAACTCCTTCATAGCACCTTTCAGAAGTTGAATAATCCGTTCTGCAACGTCATCCTGAAGATACAAAACCCGTAAAGCAGAACAGCGCTGCCCGGCACTGCCAAAGGCAGAATGAATAACATCCTGCACCACCTGCTCAGGCAATGCCGTAGAATCCACTAGCATGGTATTCATGCCGCCGGTTTCCGCAATCAATGGCACAATGGCTCCCTGCCGGTTTGCCAGAGTCTGATTGATCAGCCGGGCTGTTTCAGTAGACCCTGTAAAGGCAACCCCGGCGACTCGTGGATCAGCAACTAAATGGCTACCCACCGTTGCCCCGTCACCCGGCAGCAGATGAATAACATCACCTGGCACCCCGGCTTCCAGTATCAACTCTGTCGCCCTCGCCGCAATCAACCCGGTCTGTTCAGCAGGCTTGGCGATCACCGTATTACCCGCTGCCAGCGCAGCCGTTACCTGACCCAGAAAAATAGCCAGGGGAAAGTTCCACGGGCTGATACAGACGAAAACGCCGCGACCCGACAGGTACAGCTCATTAGACTCTCCGGTTGGTCCGGTCATCACCATGGGCGCACCGAATTTTTCCCGAGCCTGAACCGCATAATAACGACAGAAGTCAACCGCCTCACGAATTTCATCAATCGCATCATGAAGGGTTTTACCGGCTTCCCGATGACAAAGCGCCACCAGCTCGTTCCGGTGTATTTCCAGCAAGTCTGCGAGTCGTTCCAGACAGGCAGAACGCTCATTAACACCAGTCTGGTTCCAGCGGTTAAAGGCATGGGTTGCTTTATCCATAGCCATTTCAACGTCGGCATTACCTGCCCAGTGAATGGTGCCAACGGTTTCCTGCCGTTGGTATGGGCTCAATACTTTCGTGACTGCCGCTGTTTCCTGTGGCTGACCACCAATGATGGGGCCTTTTTTCCACTGCCGGGTCATATGTTTCTGCACACCGTCACGGAAAGATGTCCACTCATTTTCAATATCAATATTAATGCCGCTGGAGTTTACCCGCTCACTGCCAAAAATCGCTTCTGGCAGGGGGATGCGGTCATTGGCCAGTACTGAATACTGCTGCAACCGTTCGGCTGGATGTTGAACAAGGTCTGCCACTGGTGTTTTCGCATCCACCAGACGATGAACAAAGGATGAGTTCGCCCCGTTTTCCAGCAAACGTCTGACCAGATAGGGCAGAAGGTCTTTGTGACTGCCAACGGGTGCGTAGATTCGGACCTCTGACTGCTCCTGTTGCATAACCGTGTTGTAAAGAGCGTCCCCCATCCCATGAAGCCGTTGAAATTCATAAGTCTTCTGGCTTCCTGCCATACAGAGAATGGCAGCAACGGTGTGAGCGTTATGACTCGCAAACTGTGGAAATAACAGAGGCTGTACGAAATCCTGCAATAGAAAGCGGGCGCAGGCCAGGTAAGCAACATCAGTCGCTTCTTTACGGGTATAAACCGGATAACCATCCAGCCCCTGTTGCTGGGACAGCTTGATTTCGCTGTCCCAGTAAGCCCCTTTTACCAGCCTGAGCGGAATTCTATCTCCCTGCTCTCTGGCCAGCCCCGCCAGCCAGACCAGCACCGGCAATGCCCGTTTGCCATAAGCCTGAACCACCAGCCCAAAGCCTCCCCAGCCGACACAGTCCGGGTGGGTATACAGCTTTTCAAACAGCTCAAGGGAAAGCTCCAGCCGGTCCTGCTCCTCCGCATCAATCGTGATGCCTACATTCAGTTGTCGGGCCTCCTGAATCAAAACCAGTACACTGTTAAACAACTCGGTCATGACCCTGTTTTTCTGGGACACTTCGTAGCGAGGGTGCAATGCAGACAGTTTGATGGAAATGGAGGGGCGTGGGGACGTTGCCTTTTGAGAAAGCTTTCCCACAGTCCTGATCGCAGACAGGTATTCCCCATGATATCGTGCGGCATCCTCTTCGGTGAGCGCCGCTTCACCGAGCATATCGAACGAATAGGCATAGCCCTGCTCCATGGCTTTGTGACCATTTTTCAGGGCTTCTGTAATGGTGCGTCCCAGAACAAAATGTTTGCCCATAATCTTCATAGCTTGGTGAACGGCCTGCCGAATCACGGGCTCACCCATTTTATTCACCAGACGATTGATCACACCGGATGAGGAACCATCTTCGTTGCGATCAAGGGTGACCACCTTGCCGGTCAGCATCAGCCCCCAGGTGGAGGCATTTACCAGTAACGATTCACTCTGGCTAAGGTGGCTGTTCCAGTCAGCAACGCTTAATTTATCTTTGATCAGCGCATCAGCCGTTTCAGCATCAGGTATTCGCATTAATGCCTCAGCCAGACACATCAGCAAAATGCCTTCTCTGGTGTCAAGGCTGTACTGCAACAGCAGAGCATCAATCATGTGAATAGCGTCATTGCGCTCACGGACTTTCTCAACCAGCCCCGTGGCTCGCTGCGAGACAACCCTGAGTTCCTGCGGGGCTGGCCTGACCTCTGCCAGCAACTCCGCCAGCCAGGCCGACTCATCAATACAGTAGTGGGGAGAAATCTGGCGCCGCAACCGGGCGGAGCCTGATTCAAGAATATCGGGAATAAACGCATCGCAAGCTTTTAGCATATTGTTATCTCTCACTTATAAGCCGGGGAAAATCCTTTTTCTAATTACCCTGAACGCCAAGACTCGTGGCAGATAATGCACAAAATCCTGAGAGTTGCCTAGTCTGACCGAAAACAGGCGCTCTCAATACACTCTCAATACAGTAGGACAGCAAAACAAATTAGCCTAAAGTCTTAAAGCCGGAATGCTTACATCCTGTTAGTGTGAACACCGTCTCCATAATAATAAGAAAGAAAGAAATAAAGAGAGCGCCCTATGCAAGATAAACAAGCGGCTCACGCCTACTGGAAAGAAAACATAAGGCTGTTACTCAGCCTGCTGGTGATCTGGTTTGTCGTCTCATTCGGTTGCGGCATCCTGTTTGTCGATCAACTCGACAAAATCACCTTCTCCGGCTTCCCACTCGGATTCTGGTTCGCCCAGCAGGGTTCCATATTCTCATTCGTTGCTATTATCTTTTTTTACATCTGGCGCATGAATGTGCTTGATCACAAATACAATGTTTATGAAGAGGAAAAAGAATCATGAGTACAGCTATGCTGACCTACCTCTTCATTGGGGCAACGTTCGCCCTGTATATAGGCATTGCCATCTGGTCCAAAGCCGGGTCCACTAAAGAATATTACGTGGCCGGAAAAGGCGTTAACCCCGTTGCGAACGGAATGGCGACCGGAGCCGACTGGATGTCGGCTGCATCGTTTATTTCCATGGCCGGTATCATCTCTTTTATCGGGCGTGACGGTGCGGTTTACCTGATGGGCTGGACCGGCGGTTATGTACTGCTGGCGATGTGCCTTGCCCCTTACCTGCGCAAGTTTGGCAAATTCACAGTGCCGGACTTTATTGGTGAGCGCTACTACTGTCAGACCGCCCGCATGGTGGCCGTGATCTGCGTTATCTTTATCTCCTTCACCTATGTGGCCGGTCAGATGCGCGGTGTAGGCATTGTCTTCTCCCGTTATCTTGAAGTAGACATTACCCTGGGCGTTATTATCGGGATGGGAATTGTCTTCTTTTACGCGGTTCTTGGCGGCATGAAAGGCATCACTTATACGCAGGTGGCTCAGTATTGCGTCATGATCTTCGCCTTTATGGTGCCAGCTATTTTCATCTCCATGATGATTACCGGAAACCCCATTCCACAACTGGGCTTTGGCAGTGAAGTCTCAGGCACAGGCATGTCGGTGTTGGAAAAACTCGACGGCCTTTCTGCCGAACTGGGCTTTGACCAGTATACCAGCGGCAGTAAATCGACCATTGACGTCTTCTTTATCACAATGGCCCTGATGGTCGGTACTGCTGGCCTGCCTCATGTTATTGTCCGCTTCTTCACAACCCCAACGGTTCGCGATGCCCGCAAATCCGCTGGCTACGCCCTGCTGTTTATTGCGATTCTTTACACCACCGCTCCTGCCGTTGCTGCCTTTGCGCGTATCAACCTGCTGAACACCGTCAGCGACAGCTCGTATAAAACGCTGCCAGAGTGGTTCTCAAACTGGGAAAATTCAGGTCTGATCGCCTGGGTGGACAAGAACGAAGATGGCAAGATTCAGTACACCGCCGGTGCTGCCATGGCTGGCAAGCCAAGCTTTACTGACGGACGCGGTGAGCATGGTCAGCGCCTGATCAATAACACCGCCACGGATAACGCCAACGAACTGTATGTTGACCGCGACATCATGGTACTGGCCAATCCTGAAATCGCCCAGCTCCCGGCCTGGGTTATTGCCCTGATTGCCGCCGGTGGACTGGCTGCGGCGTTATCCACAGCCGCAGGTCTGCTGCTGGTTATATCCACATCCATTTCCCACGACCTGTTGAAAAAGAACCTGATGCCCAATATTTCCGACAAACAGGAACTGCTTGCTGCCCGTCTGGCTGCTGCCGTGGCGGTTGTAGTGGCTGGTCTGTTTGGCGTCTATCCTCCGGGCTTTGTTGCTCAGGTGGTCGCCTTCGCATTTGGGCTGGCCGCCTCGTCGTTCTTCCCGGCGATCCTGTTGGGTATCTTCTACAAGCGCATGAATAAAGAAGGCGCTGTCAGCGGTATGATCGCTGGTCTGGTGTTTACCTTCTCCTATATCGTGTACTTCAAGTTCATCAATCCGGCTGCCAATACGGCTGATCACTGGTTGTTCGGTATTTCTCCGGAGGGCATTGGTACCCTGGGCATGCTGATTAACTTCAGCATTGCCATGGTCGTATGTCACCTGACCGAAGCACCGCCCAAAGAGGTTCAGGATATGGTTGAAGATATTCGCATTCCCAGCGGTGCAGGCGCACCAGTTGAGGAAGGTATTTCCAGCCGTCCGGCTGACAGTGTCAGTTAATTTATTTCTTTAACACTGCCAGTGAGGGAAGCGCGTACTTCCCTCACTACTTCCCGCCTTCTGCTGTAAAACCTTCCGCCTTAAATACCGCTCCTCCTGATCTTTGCTACTTTATTTCTGGTTGAAGCTCAGTTTCTGCTGCTGAGACTCTGCCGCTGAGACAACGAGTGTCGCCCTCATTAACTCGTCACATGGTATTCGATATGAAAATCAGGCTGTTCAAAATACTGATGAACTGCTGCTTTGCTTTTTTTGCCAACTTACTTCTGAGCTCAAATGGTTTTGCCTTTTCAGAAACGGAGAAAAGGATTACCTCTCTCAAATTATTGACCCATGCCAAAGCCTCTATCCACAAGCACCATAATGGCAGGCTGTTATGGAAAATTGAGGGGTATAGACAGAAAATGCAGGATGCGATAACAGGCAAACAAACGTCAATCTATAGCCCTCCCATGTACACTTCCCCTTTCGGATACCAGTTTCGTGCAAAGCTTTACCTGAATGGTAACGGCCTTGGTGAAGAAACCCATTTATCTCTGTTTTTTGTTCTTATGAAAGGCGAGTACGACGATTTTCTGCCGTGGCCTTTCCAGAAAAAAATCACTATGACACTCATCGACCAGGCGAATATCGGTAATGCGACTGACGCCTTTTTTTCCGACCCGTTCAGCACCTCTTTTCAAAAACCTGAAAGTAGCATGAACATCCCTATGGGCATTCCGACTTTTCTGCCATTGTGTTCCTGCTACTGTATGGACAGCAGACAGTTCATCAAAGACGACACTCTCTATATCGAGATTAATGTGAATTAAATCGGTGGACTAATCGTTTATCATACGACAGACAAAAGTCTGGCAGCTTAATAGTCAGGCTTCCAAACAGCCATGAGCGGAAAAAGGAGCAAAACACGTATGCCAAATACAGTCTTTATTACCGGTGCGACTTCAGGCTTTGGTGAAGCCTGCGCAAGGCGTTTTGCCAGAGATGGCTGGAACCTGATCATTACCGGTCGCCGTCAGGAAAGGCTGGACATGCTAACCGAAGAATTACAACAGCACTGCAAAGTACACGCCATTGCCCTGGATGTCAGAGACCAGAAAGCCATTCAGACAGCAGTTAAAGAACTGCCAGAACCCTTCAGCGATATCCACACGCTCATTAACAACGCCGGTCTGGCTCTGGGTACCGAACCGGCTGATCAGTGCGACACTGAACAGTGGATGACCATGATCGACACGAACATCAAAGGGCTCGTTATGATGACACATGCCCTGCTTCCGGCTCTGAAGAAAAACAACAGTGGCAGTATTGTTAATATCGGCTCAGTGGCAGGAACCTGGCCCTATCCTGGCGGTAATGTTTATGGCGGCACCAAGGCGTTTGTTAAACAGTTTTCACTCAGCCTTCGCTGTGACCTGCTGGGCAGTGGTGTACGTGTAACCAATATTGAGCCGGGGCTGGCTGAAACTGAATTTTCTGTCGTCCGCTTTAAAGGGGACCAGTCCAAAGCCAACGCGGTTTATGAAGGCATGCAGCCTTTGACTGCAAACGATATAGCTGACACGGTGTTCTGGATTGCAAACCGTCCTGCTCATGTCAATATCAACAACCTGGAAATAATGCCTACGCAACAGGCGTGGGCAGGGTTTGCGGTTGATCGGAAAAATGTCACAAAAAGTTGATCTATGACATCAAACTGTCATCCGAATTCAATAATACTTAGCTTCGTCAGTCCTGAGAGGTCTTCTGGCATTCGATACATGGGGTGAATGTCAGGAGATCACTTTAATGAATTTTATTGCTTTTTTATACGATAAATGCCGTTCAAAAATAGAGGCTTATATCGTACAACTACGACTATTCAATCCAGTTAAATCTTTAACCCTTCCTTTAGTTGGTTATTTTTTGACCACTCGTTATTAACCCAGTATTTATAATCGATTAATCACTTATCCACAGGTAATTCAGAGCATTGGTCAGTGTTTCTGTTAACAAATACTGATTAACTGACTTATACACAGACAGACAAAAACCACTAACCGACAACTGTGACGTACGTAAAAACCGCAAACCCTGTGTAAGCCCTACCTCACCACAAGCCCCCTATTAAATAATTTTATGCCAACAGAATAACGCTGAAGCAGCCAAGTAGGATTAGACTGATGATTTATAATGGTCGAATCAATATAAGGTCGCAATTGCATTGTAAGTCTAACCAGAAAAGCTTCCAGTCGTAACACCGGCAAACTCACCTGACTGGGAATCCGGTAAACTGATATCTGAGGACAATCGTTATGGCCAATATGTTTATAGTATGGGGAAAGTTTCAGCACAAAGCGGGAACCGTCTCTATCACCGGAGGTGACAGGATCACCCAGGGAGTAGACCCCCGTCAGTTTCCCATATTCTCCCTTAACTGGGGAGCTACCCGCGAAGTAACCATGGATGTTGGAGACGGCAGGAACCGTGACAAGGGTATGTCGTCAATGAAAAAGCTAACGTTCTCCAGAGAAATGGATCGTGCTTCAGAATACCTCATTTCACGAATGTATGTTCCAGGCCATAAAGGTGATCTGGTTAATATTTTGGTGACCAAACCAGATCGTGAAGGAAAAGGTGCCGTGGTCTACCTGCAAATTCAGTTACAAGGCGCTCGATTAGTCGATTACTGTCTTAATCTGACTGAGGGAGATAAACCCATTGAGAATCTGGCAGCCATCTACAATAAAATCATATTCCAGCATTGGAACGAAGATGTAGGAGGAAACCTGGAACCGGGTTGCGAGGTTGGCTTTGACCTGCTTACAGGCGTGTCGACATCCCACGCCGATGTGGTCAATGGGGGCTAAGATAGACGGTTTCCAGCCATTGTCAGAATCTATTGTCAATGGCTGGAAACGACTGACAGCATCATCGCAATACAAAAGAAAAACAACCTTCTGAAACCGGAAATTTAACAACACGACAACGACCATTGAAAACAGACATCAACATTTAAGCTATTGATCCAGCTATCTGACCTTTTTACACAAAACTGATACGAAGCATTACTGCTTTCTGATAAGGTCAATATAAAACCTGCGATCTGTTTCATGCTTTACCGAAATACATTTTTAACGATATTCCGGCTGCTGTCTGTTTGCCTGATGTTAACCTCTGCCAACCTGAAGGCGAATACAACCGACTGGATTTTCAGTTCGGAACAGCCCAGTGCCAAAATCCGGCTGCTGCTTTCAGGGGAGCTTGATAAGGCTGAAAATCAAGTTATTGCCGGATTACAGGTAGCGCTCGACTCGCCCTGGAAAACCTACTGGCGCTCACCGGGCGAAGCCGGTATTCCTCCCGCCTTTCACTGGCAGACAAACCACAACGTTGTCGATACGCAATGGCTCTGGCCCGTTCCTGAACGTTTTGACCTGCTAGGGATACAGACACTTGGGTATCAGGGCAGTGTCGTTTTTCCGTTACTGATTACCGTCAATGACCTGAACACGCCTGTCACGCTGGACGGCATTCTCAGGCTACCATCCTGTACTACCATTTGTGTACTCAGTGACTTTGCTGTGCAGGCATCCTTTATCCCTGACCAACTTGTACCTGACTCCGAAGCCGCTTTTTTAATTGATAAGGCTCTGTCGAAAGTACCTGAAACACATTCTATAGAAAACCCGGCTGCAAAAGGCCAGATCATAGAATCTGTTAACTGGAGAACACCAGACAGCACCGTCGTCGTCAGCGCCTCTTCACCGGATGGGTGGCAGAAACCGGATATTATTCTTGACGGCCTGCAGGACATCAGTTTTTCCGAACCAGAACTTCGAATAGAAGGGACACAATTACAAGCCATCGTGACAGCCAGCAGCTGGCTTGGTGATATTGACCTTAACCAGCAGTCTGTCAATGTCACACTGATTAATGGTGAGCAGGCGACTGAAACCGCCGTTATCATCAGTGACCAGCCCGTTACAGAGCTTTCCTCGCAACAGTCATCCTTTATGGTGATGGTTCTGTTTGCCCTGCTGGGCGGCTTCATTCTCAACCTTATGCCCTGTGTTCTGCCTGTGCTTGGACTAAAACTGTCGTCAGTTGTTCAGGCAACTGGACAGGACAGGAAAGTGGTTCGCTGGCAGTTTCTGAGTTCGGCATCAGGCATTCTGGTGTCTTTCTGGTTGCTGGCCCTGTTTCTACTGACGCTGAAATGGACGGGCAACAACCTGGGCTGGGGGATTCAGTTCCAGAATCCATGGTTTATTGGCTTTATGGCGGTTGTCACCGGACTGTTTGCAGCCAATTTGCTGGGAGCTTTTGAAATCCAGCTTTCCTCCTCCCTGAATACCAGGCTCGCTAGCACTGGCAGCAATGACCTGAAAGGGCATTTTGTGCAGGGTATGTTTGCCACTCTGCTGGCAACCCCCTGTTCAGCCCCTTTCCTGGGGACAGCGGTAGCCTTTGCATTGACAACGGACGCAATTCACCTGCTTGCTATTTTCTCTGCCATGGGCATTGGGCTGGCAGTACCGTATATTCTGGTGGCCGTTTTTCCTGCAATGCTGTCATGGCTGCCCAGACCTGGTCCCTGGATGATCAAACTTCGCCGGACAATGGCCGTCTTTCTGATAGCAACAACCCTGTGGCTGGTTCATCTGTTAAACGCTCATCTGCCTTCTGTCGGGCAGTTTGCGGTGATGTTTTTTGCGATCATCACTTTTACTTACCTGCTTCTGAAACCTTTTTTCAAGGCAAAGCAGCGACTGAGGGCAGGCACCAGTCTGCTGGCAGCTGTGCTGATCACGTTTGCCTGGCATTGGGCAGACAGAGTGACAACGCCCTTATCTGCGGCACTCTTTTCTCCTTCAGAAAGCCTGGACTGGCAAACACTGGATAGTGCAGCAATCCGGCAACACGTCCGCGATGGCAAAACCGTATTTGTCGATATCACTGCGGACTGGTGCGTCACCTGCAAAGCAAACAAGGTGCGGGTTCTGGATCGCGACCCGGTTTTATCGGCTTTAAAGAGTGAGCAGATCGTCCTGATGCGCGGTGACTGGACAACACCTTCTGACAAGGTAAACCGCTACCTGCAGCAGAACAACCAATTTGGTGTGCCGTTTAACAAGGTCTACGGACCAGAAACATCACAAGGCATTGCCTTACCCGTTTTGCTTGATCACAACACCGTAATGGATGCTCTGACAAACAGTCAGGGTGAAGAATGATTTATATTGGATAATTCAATGAAAAAACTGCTTTGTGCAATAACACTGGTGACGGCTGCCTCCGCAATCACCCCATCTTACCTGCAGGCAGCCCCCCTGGACGCTGACCAGCAACAACAGGTTCGGGAGTTGGTTCGTTCGACACTGGTCGAAAATCCAGACATTCTGGTCGAAGCCATCAATGAGCTTCGTAAACGAGAGCTTCAGGCACAGGAAGATGCCCGAAAATCCAGCCTTGAGTCAAGAAAAGATCAGTTGTTTAACACCACGGATGACCCGTTTACCGGCAACCCGAAGGGCAAGGTAGCCATGGTGTACTTTGCAGATTACAACTGTGGTTTCTGCAAGCGTCAGGACACGATTCTGGAACAGATGGTCAAACAGTATCCTGACCTGAAGATTATCTACAAAGAACTCCCGGTTTTAGGGGAAACGTCCAGAGAAGCCGCAGAGCTGATATTGGCCGCCCATGCGAGCCACCCGGATATGTACCAGAAATTGCATCACCGCCTGATGTCCAAACCAGGCGGACATGACAGCGCCTCCATAGCTGCCGCCTTCAAAGCCGAAGGACTGGATGCTAAAGCCCTGAAAAAGAAAGTAGATAACAACATCAGGACAAAGGTCGACAACAACCTCAGGCTCGCCTCTGAACTGGGCATCAGAGGTACACCTGCCATGGTCTTTGCTGACGAAGTATTGGGTGGTTTTACCAACGCCGACCAGCTGTCTGAAAAAATAAAGTCTCGACTGAACTGACAGACTATGCGACTGATATAACTGTTCAGTAAAAGGCATCTACCCCGGCGAAAACACTATGAGACCAAGATTGCGTAAATGGATCATTGAACTCTTTCTTACCGTTTTTTTTGCCGGGGTTGTCATTACCGGTTACAACCTGTACCTGCAGAAAGATATGCCGACAGGGCTGGCACCGCAGATCAGAGCCCAAACCCTGAACAACAAAGTCGTCGATCTGCATGAGCTGTCAAAATCAGCGCCGGTGCTGGTCTACTTCTGGGCCAGCTGGTGCAGAGTCTGCCAGTGGACCAGTCCAACAGTCAGTGACCTGTCCGACAGTGAAAACATTCATGTCATGACCATTGCCTTATCCTCAGGTACTGACGAACGCGTTGCTGCCTATCTGAAGGCTAACGATTTAAAGATGTCAGTCATTAACGATGATGATGGAATTATCAGCAGAAACTGGGCAATCAGCGTCACGCCGTCGTTTTTCATAGTCAGGGATGGTGAAATAAAGTCCGTTTTAACAGGGGTTACAACAAAACCAGGGCTATTAGCTCGATTGTATCTCAACCGCTAAAACCAGCAATGCTGTTTAATTATATAAGGATTCATTTTTCAGGCAGCACTTTTTCAGGCAGCACAATCAAGAAAGGAAGGCTCAATGCCTTCCTTTCTAAAGACTGCCCCCATTTTCTAACCTGTGTGATGTGCATGACTTTTCATGCACACATTCAGCGTTAGAAACTGGGGGGCTATTAAAGCTCAGTAACTTACAGCTCAGTAACGATGCAGTCTTTACGTTCTTTACCTGTACGCTTCAGGTAAGCAGTGAACTCGGCAGGAATGCGACCAGTGGTTGCACCTTCCCAGGTCACAGTTGTACCGTCTTCAGTCTGGTATTCAAACTGGTAACGCTGACGGGTTTTACCTTTACGGTTAGACTCAGTACCTTTGCCCACAACAGCCAGGTCACCGATATCCAGACCTTTATCCTGCATTTCTTTCAGAACAGCCTCAATCGCTTCACGCTTGCGCTGTTGCTCCTGCTCTACTTCCTTTTGAGCGTCCAGTTTTTCTTCGTAAATGCTCTCAATACGGCTAATTACACGCTGAATGTCTTCTACGTGCATATCCTGAAACAGTTTACGCAGCTGTACTTTGGATTTCAGAACACTCAGGGATTCTTCAAAAATATTCATTGTGAAGTGACCAACAACCAGGGACAAAAAATTACTAGTGGCGAAATCTATCACAGCCCCTCATAGATGCAAACAAGTTTGATTGTATTTATGAGGATATCGATAAATGAAAAGCTATTATTGCTTAAATATCAATCCAGTGAATAACGTTTTTAATTTTTTACTGGTCAGAACTATAACCTGAATTGGGAACACAAAATATTCTATGTTCCCAACTAACTTTTTTTCAACTTATCCATTCAATTATAAAGCTGTTTTACCTCATTCTGTTTTGAAAGCCCGGGAAGCTATTGCCCGACATCATGCGTAACCCTACACTGCCAATCGCTTCTATTATCTTCGATTTTTGTACAGATAAACGAACACACCTGTGGCCATAACGAAATCACCCACCGTGAAGGATGTACCAATAGGAGTCTGGTGAACTTCCTTATTCCAGGCACCATACAATACACCTGTGATACTGCCAGTGATTGCATCCCATAACGGTGAAGTTGTAACCCAGCTCGTAACATAGGCACCCACCGCAGGAATACCTGTTTTTTTCATTCCTGTCCATGCCCAGCCTCCGGCCCATTTGGCAAACATGCCTAAACCATCCAGGCAGGATTTGGCACAGCTTCGGACACCTGCATTTGACTGGCCAGCTTCATTTTCAGTGACCAGAAGCACGTCGCAGAGTTGTTCGTTATGCAGAGCCTTTCGATAGTGTGTGTCACCAAGCAGTTCTTTCTGAATGAATTCTTCAACTTTAATGACACTTTGCAGACGTTCATCCTGAAGCTGAAATCTTTCATCCTGACTAAAAGGCAGCTGATCCATTTGCTCTATATATTCCGAGATCTTGTTGTTGCGCCCTTTGTCTTCTTCTCTTGACTGAACTGCAAAACAATTGGTGTTCTCAGGCTGAAATACTCCTGGTAAATGGGAGTTCACATAGCTGGCTACACGTTTTCTTTTTGGTTCATAATCCTCACTGGCATCCAGAAAGCCACAACTGCCAGTACCACGAACAAGGACTTTATTTGTCGAAGTCGACTCGTTGTCGTGATATATGCATTCAAATATTCCACGCTCAACCAGTCCCCTGTCTGGTTTAAGCCCAGTCAGCCTCTGACTTGCCCCGGTTGTCTGAATGTTTTCAGAAGCTTCGGGCCGAACGCGATGTTCCTCTAGCGGCAAAGACCAGGCACTCGTTGCTACCAATGCCGCAAACAGGCCTGTCGCCCAAACTGTTTTTTTCACAAATTACCTCCCATTAGCCTGTTCTGACCAGAGCTTATTTTGGGAAAGAATGTCCACTTCCCAAATAGTTGCCACGGCTGCCTGTGCCTGAAAACCGCTAAACCGATTGGTAAAAATCTGGCTGGTGCAGCTATTAGTAATAAGCAACTGGCAGTTATATTGCGTGGTGTATGCAATATAGACCTGCGGTTTATCTGAAAAGAGTCTAGAAGAGACTCTTCTTGCCTACAAGTTTCCCAAAAACGACGGGGACTGTAGGAGATTCAAGCACTTACAGGAAAGTCCGTGCCTACACTTGCGCCGACGTAATGGCAACTTTACGTATCAAAGAAGGTTCAAGAACAAGATACACTCCATCAGTTTAAGGACTACCAGCCCTAATCAGGCAAAGGTTATTTCTGCATTGATGGATTGTATTTTGGAAATGAGAAGTAGGAAGCTGGACATATTCGCCAACCTGAAGACAGAACTGGAAGATGCCAGAGACACAGCAGACCACTATACCCAGATAGTTATTGACGGTTGCCTGAGTGAATTACCGGAAGCTGAAGAGTGGTTTAGTCCCGTAGATGACAGACAGGCAGCTGAGAGAGTCAGACAGTATGCTGAAGGTGTCCGGAAGGTTTGCCGATTGGATACTGAGATTGAGACTATTGATACCAAAACCAGTACCAGCGATACCAAAGCAGTAAAGCCTAAAGCCAACATACCGCCACTTGAGACTCTACTGACTGACTTCTGCAACTCAAAGGCAGCAACAGGGGACTGGAAACCACATCGAGTAACCCATAACACAAGCTACCATAAGCGAGCCTTCCGACTACTGAAAGACCTGACTGGTGTTACCTGTGTTACTCAGCTGGACAAGCAGAATGCCCGACAGTTCAAAGAAGGTTTGCTATCCAGTGACTATAAGCGGTCTACAGCTGACAGCATCTATCGGAAGGTTTCAGCTGTGATTGACTGGGTAATTGCTAATACTGACCACATTGAAATAAACCCACTGGAGCAGATAGGCGGGATTAAAGGAGCTACAAATACCAGCGCACCGCCAATGACCAGGGAACTTATGGTTAAGCTTTTGGATACTTGCAGTTCTACCTTCAGAGATGTGTACCGTCTTTACTACTTCACAGGAGTAAGGAGTAACGAACTATTGGAGAAAACCACGTGGGAAACTGTTGATGGTATCAAGTGCTTACAGGTAGGCGATACAAAGACTGAAGCAGGACGCAGGCATATACCGCTGCACCATTCAATCAGCCACCTGTACGGTTACGACATTGAGCCATTCACAGTTGAGTACAACAAAACAAACAAGTTCAATGCCGACATAAAGGCCGCTCTGGGTTCAGTGGTGATTAAAGGAGAGGACAAGGCTTATTGCCTCAATAGCTTTCGACAGGGATATGCGGACAAGCTACGGGCTGTTGAAGGCTCCCCAGATAGTTTGATCAAGGCACTGATGGGACATGCTCAAGATGACGTTACTCATGCAGTGTATGGCGAGGGATGGAACAAGCAGGTTAAGAGAATGAAAGCCGTGATTGATCAGATACCAGAACTTTAAGTCAGTGCTGGAGTAAAGCTGGTATTGTATGCCGTGACAGTCGTGGGATGGAAACTGTTCCGACTGGCATTACTGCGAGCGACGTTTTAAACGCACTGGTTGCAACTCAGTCAGGACTGGAAAAGTTAGAGGCTCATATACACGGCAAGTTTGCAGAGCTAGAAGGACGCATAGACCAGGCACAAAGCCCTGATTATAAAACATGCTTCAAGTATCTGAAGTAGCCAAACTAATACGGGAGGCTATTAAAGCGCCATATCATCCATCATGGGTTAATCACTGGTTAGACGATCACGAATACCAGACTACTGTCATAAAAGATGACTGTTATTACCGTTATGCGACAGAGAAAACCAAAGCGCAAAACTTAGGCTATGTGCATCTGGATATGAATACGCAGCGTATCTTGAAGTGGTCTAGCCGTATCGTTGATCTGATTCTAAACACTTTATAAGTAAGCCAATCGTTAACCATTGGAAACAGTGGTTAACAGTGGTTAACAGTGGGTTTATTTTCAGACTCAAATCAACTAATTCAATTGAGGAAATTATTATGAAATTTATTAGAGCTTTTATCGCCGCTATCGCTTTGACTGTATCTTTCTCCGCGCAGGCTGCCATCCCTCAAACAGCGGGGGACTGGTATCAAGCAAGTGAGGCAGAACGAAGCGACGCCCTAACGCAAATAATCGCTGTGGTTTCTTTTTCGGACGCCGAGGTTGATGCAGCCATATCGAATTTCAGTACCAGAGAGAATGAAGGATTTTTCCTGACCATAGTTGCTAAAACAAAATTCCTGATGGACTACATGGAAAAGGAAGGGCAAAGAAATGACCCGTCGTTCCGTGCTGTACCTATGGGTGTTTTGATCAGGCACATCATGCGAGTCGATTTAGGTCTGGAAGCCGAGTTGCGCTAGTAAGTCAATCGTTAGGCATTGGATAACCAATGTCTAACCGTGGATTTACTTCAAACTCAGATTAACTAACTATTAATATGTAGGAAATCATTATGGCTGTACTTTTTTGTGGGGGAAATAAATGACTGATTTGATACAGACCCAGTATGAGCTTGAATTGGCTATGCACAACCGGGGCGTAGCATTGCTTAATAAACGAACGGAACGGAACCAGTTATCAGGTAATAAGGCTGATACTTATTATGGGAATCACCTAATAAAAAGCTCCTTCCGGTTGTAGTGGCTGGAATTGAACAGGCTGCAAAAGGTTGCTATAGCAAAACAGGGCGTCCTAAACAATATGCACAAACAGCGACGCATGTTAAGACATGTGGAATTGAAGTGTGTGCGGCTAAAAGCCTGCCCGTATATATACCTGCTTTTATATCTGAGACTCCTTTTATATATACAGGATTTGGTCAAATCACTTTTGAATTTTCCAGATAACCGGCGGATATTTTTGGACAACATTTTTCTCAGGGCATTAACCTTAATCTGCGCCAGTCACTCACCCCCATAGCCCCCTGCTGACTTTTCGATTCATCATTATCATCACTTTATTCTGAGACATTACCGGCAGTGACTCGCCGCTACTCTGGGGACTGACTGCCGGATGACTGCGACTACTTCTATATGACTGTAATGGTAATAGTACAGCAACAGTCCCAGCCACCAGCCCTACCAGCAAACCTAAGTACTAATACTGATAACAACAAACTATCCGTTTTAATAACCGGTGAACTACTCGCCCCTGAAGGAGCGAGCTTCCAATACTAAGCAGCTACCGCAGTAGCAACTGTTCTTTTCTTTTTTGACGTTTCGCTGCCAGATGCGGGAGAGTGCTTGCACTTTCCCGTCTTACGAATGGCTCCACGTCCTTTAGTCAGCACAGGAATACCCTTGCCAACCAACTCTGTTCCGGAGTCTAAAAGTAAATTAATTGCTCGTTTCTTAGTTACGATGCTGGCGTTTCGGTCAGCGTTGTCAACGTGTCCGCAGCTACCGCAAGAAAATAATTCCTGTGTCTTACGGTTGTCGGGGTGAGTGTAGTCGCATTCCGCACACTCTTGACTCGTATGATGTGCAGGTACTTTGAATACCACCTTGCCTGCTTTTGCCGCTTTGTAGCGTGTGTAGGTTTCCAGATAGTGCCAGCCTACGTTGAGAATGGCTTTGTTCAGACCGGCTTTCTGTTTTGCTTTGTTGGATATGAATTTGCCGCTTCTGTCTTTCTTAGCCTTTGGCTTGCGAGTCATCTTTGAGGTTTTCAGGTTCTCGAAAATGATGACCTTCGCCTTGCTATCGACCATCTTCCGACTGGTTTTGTGGCAGAAGTCCTGCCGGATATTGGCAACTTTCTTATGTTGACAGGCTATCCGGTTTTTTGTCTTTTGCCTGCGGTTAGAGCCTTTGGTTTGGCGAGACAGACGACGTTGCAGTTTTTCAACGTACCGCTTGCGTTTATCCATGCTCTTTTTCTGATTCTCCGTGAAGTCGTAAGCCTTCACACTGGTATGCACTGGTATGGCAACACCACGGTCCACGCCAATGACATATTCTTCCAGCCATTCCTTAGAAGCGCCTTTCAGGTACTCCAGGTGTTCCTTTTCTGTTACGGGTTCTTCCGATCCATCGTCATAGCAGAAAGAAACGAAGTACCGGCCTGTCTCTTTCCTGATGTAAAGGGACTTTGGCTCGTTGAATGCACCGTGGGACTTGAACGACAGATAACCGATATTGTTGGTCTTTGTGCCTATAAAAAGACGGGTTACACCGTCATCACATACATCGAACCGGAATAATTCTTTTGTGAGGTAAATGCTGCCTTTGTCAGTTTTTGGCTTCTTTTTTGGTTTACCACACAACCCTTTCATGTGCTTCTGGAAGGTCTGATACCAGTGAGTAGCTGAATTTCTGATTATCTGACTGGGACAGCTATAGAGCCAGGGAGAAAGCTCTCTGCTTTTAAATTGAGCGGCCTTAGTGTCAACCGGCGCAAATGTCCCGACAGGGCAATATTTTCTTGCATAGGTGCTGTAGTAGCGATGTTCGTCACACTTGGCATTCCAGATAAACCGGGCGCAACCCATCCACTGAGACAGGATCAGCTTTTGCTGGTCTGTTGGATTGGCTTTTAATCGGATGCCCTGAAGCATTGCAGTGCCTGTTATGTTGAATGCCTTTTATGCTAGTGCAGCTAAGCGCTAAAAACCATGCAGGCAGCACTGGTATTTTCAGCAAAGTATCGCCGGAACGTATTCACGTGGGAAATGACCGATCAACTTCGTGAGATCTTTTCAGAAACCTGCCCACAAATGGAGTGCCTCTTTCAGAAAACTCGTTAAGACTTCTAAACGATCGTCACAGCAAGGCTAGCGCCTTACGCTGGCTAGACCCGCCTCTAAAGAAGCGGGTTTGCGCCAGTGTTTCGATCAAGCCGAAATTAATAATTTCAGCCTGATTTTCATTGCATTAGTCTGAGGAAACCTCTTCTGTCCGAAGTTGTTTGCGCAATACCTTGCCTACCGCAGACATGGGCAGTTCCTGACGGAACTCTATGTATTTAGGTACTTTATAACTGGTGAGCTGCTGGCTGCACCAGTCTCGAATACTCTGCTCCGTCAGGGACTTATCAGACGTCACCACAAAGAGCTTAACCGCCTCACCTGCTTTTTCATCAGGTACACCAATGACAGCACACTGGTCGACCTTTTCGTGCAGACCGACAACGTTCTCAATCTCATTGGGATAGACGTTAAAGCCTGACACAATCACCAGATCCTTAATGCGATCCACAATACGGATGTACCCATCTTCCTGAATCACCGCAATATCACCAGTATGCAGCCAGCCTTCGGTATCCAGAACTTCCGCCGTGGCTTCAGGCCGGTTCCAGTAGCCCTTCATGATCTGCGGGCCTTTTACACACAGCTCGCCTGCTTCTCCTGTGTCCGCTTCTTCGCCATCATCAGTGACAATCTTGATAGAGGTTGACGATAATGCAGGACCAACGGTTCCCAGCTGCGTCAGCTTACCTGCCGGATTGGCAGCCACAATGGGAGCTGCCTCAGTCAGACCATAACCTTCGGAAATCCGGCAGCCCGTCACTTCATGCCACTGTCTGGCAACCGATTCCTGCAGCGCTGTTCCCCCTGAATTGGTGACCGTCAGCCCGGAAAAGTCCAGACGGTGAAATTCGGGGTGATTCAACAGTCCGGCAAACAATGTATTCAGCCCAATAAATGTATTGATTTGCCAGGGTTGCAGAGCAGAGATCAGACTATCCAGATCCCTGGGATTAGGGATGAGAATACTGTGAGCCCCCAGCTCGAAAAATGAAAACAGATGCACTGTAAACGCGTAGACATGGTAGAGCGGCAATGGCGCAACCACGATATCACCACGCAGGTCTGAGATCAGCCTGCCTTTCTGGTCCACCTGGTGGCGCAGGGCCGATGCCTGCAAGACATTCGCAATAATGTTCTTCTGCGTCAGCATGACCCCTTTCGCGACCCCTGTCGTACCGCCGGTATACTGCAGCACAGCAAGATCATCCTGCTGACCCTCTGAGGCAGGGCAATAGTCCGCTATCATGCCTTTCGCCATGACATCGTTAAATGCCACGGCTTCAGGAAGACTGTATTTTGGCACCATCTTTTTGACATGCCTGACAGCAAAGTTCACCAGTAACCGCTTCATCCAGGGAAGAGAATCCCCCATTTCGGTGACAACAACCTGCTCAAGACCGGTTTGGGGCAGAATTTCTTCAACAATATGCGCCACCGTATTCAGACAAACCAGAAGCTTTACGCCCGAATCATTAAACTGATGGAGCATTTCTCTGGCGGTATAAAGAGGGTTGGTATTAACAATAACCAGTCCCGCTTTAATGGCACCGTAAACGACGATTGGATACTGAAGGATATTAGGCAACTGAATAGCAATTCGGTCACCAGGCTCCAAAGACGTATGCTTTTGCAGGTAAGCCGCAAAACCATTGCTGAGTTCATTGATTTCTGCATAACTCAGGGTCTGATTCATGCAGGTATAGGCAGGCCGGTCAGCAAACCGCCTGACCGATGCATTAATCAGGTCTGCCAGGTTGCGATACTTTCCCAGATCAATTGCGTCTTCAATACCGGGAGCTCGTTTACCTTCCCAGAAACTGGCCTCCATGAAGCACCTCTCATTATTATCATTATTGTTAAAGGCTCAGACTCTAAGGAGCCTGTCTGCTCAGGTACATAGCCTGCACTTAACTGGTATTATTGAGCTGTTGCAATGATCATCTGGCAAACAGCTGTTAATGCTCGTTTAAGCATACGACAGTCGAATAACGATTTATAGCCGTATAACATCATCCATTCTGCATCAGTCCCTCTCAACCAACCTTTCTTCAGCTTCCAAAAACCCCGTTGGTAACATGCTGTCCCATAATGAAACCTGATTGCTGCCAGAGCGCAACAGCGCCTGTTTTTTTGTCTTTGGCCACTTTTTAATTTCTGCTTCCCGTTTTGAAGCCGTAGAACGATTATGTCCTGGCTCAAAGTAAGCCAGCAACGCAGGCTTGCGCCCTCGAAAATAGCGCGCACCACCTGCGCCACTGCTGTGTTGTTTCCAGCGTCTGCAGATATCGGTTGTGATTCCCGTATAAAGCGAATGATCGCTGGCAATAATGATGTAAACAGACCAGTTCATAAGTACCCAACAATTAGCGGATGCTGTCAATTTAACAGACCAGCCCGACGTCGTCAGGGTATAAAACAACTGTCGTCAGCCCAGCAGAGGTAAAACCCCCAGAGAAACACCAATCTGGGCAGCAACAATCAGCACGCCGACCATGAGCGCAATAGCCAGGCCAGCATTCCCTCCGGGGGCCTGATAAGGCTCTTCCATGTGCAGGCGGCGAACCTTCCAAACCATCAGTACAGGCAGGAAGACAGCCAGTACGATCAATGCTATCGCTGCATAGCCCAGGGCAAGAATAAAACCATCGGGGTAGTAAATAGCCACCAGCATCGGAACCAGCAGCGTCAGCAAAATGGTCCGAACCCTGCCAGTTAATCCGCTGTGACTGTTATGGGAGAGTTCTGACAAGTAATCAAACAATCCTAAGGCAACCCCCAGAAACGACGTTGCCAGCGCAAACGCCGCAAAGACACTGATTATCAGACTAAAGTGACTGACAGATGACACCTGGCCAACTGCAGACATGAGATTGGTGACGGAATCCGGCATTGATGCCACTGAGTGTATTGTGGTGGATGACAAAGCCCCAACCGTCGAAACACTCCAGAAGACATAGAGAACAAAAGGCAAAACACTGCCAATCAGCAGCGCCTTGCTGAACTTTTCCGGACATCCCTGCACATAGCCAACCACCGTGGGTACCACAACATGATAACCAAACGAGGTATACAGCACAGGCAGAGCAGCCAGCAACACAGGAAAAGTGCCTGTCTCCATGGCCAGGTTTTCAAGCCGGGTGTAAGGAAACAAAGAGACCAGTATCACCATCATCAGCAGTAGCATGGAAACAAACATTACCCGGTTGCAGACATCCACCAGAGCAGTTCCCACCAGTACAACAATAGCGACAATACATGTCACCAGAGCAACCGCACCCCAGTAAGGTATTTTTAAGCCTGCACTCACTAATATGCTGTTAAGCTGTGAAGCGCCCCCGGCAATATAGGCTGCGCAGAGCGCGTAATAGAGAAACAACATGGCAATGACAGCAACGGTCTGACCGTTTCGTCCTAACAACAGACCAACCATACCATGCAGGTTTTCAGTCTCCGGGCAGGCTCGGCAGGCTTCTGCAATCAGTAACCCTCCGTAGGCAGCCAGCAACCAGGTTATGAACATCAGGGCCAGCCCCTCCCACAGCCCTGTAAGAACAGAGATGATAGGCAGCGCCAGCATACCGGCACCAATACATGTGCCAGCAATCAGCAAAGCACTACCTAAGGTTTGACTCTTCATTCTTATAACTGGTTCGCATGACTAAAGTAATAACTCTACAAAATAGCAGCTGAATCAGTTAAGAAACAAAACGAATATAAATAAAAAAACTGCCAGTCGCCCTCTGTCGCATTCCAATCAAGAGAATATCTATTGCCTCAACACTTCATCCGTTACCATTAATCAATAACGTATTGAGGTGTGTTGCTCCAATCACACACCTGAAAGCAGGACTTTTGAACTCTATGAACATTTATCTGGTGGGCGGTGCTGTCAGGGACAAACTGCTCGGACTGCCTGTAAAAGACCATGACTGGGTGGTGGTAAACAGCACGCCTGAAGAAATGCTGCAACAGGGCTTTGTGCCGGTTGGGCAGGATTTTCCGGTTTTTCTGCACCCAAAGACCAAAGAAGAATATGCCTTAGCCAGAACAGAACGAAAGTCCGGGCATGGCTATGCCGGTTTTACGTTCCATGCTGACCCGGGTGTGACTCTGGAACAGGACCTGATCCGCAGGGACCTGACCATCAACGCGATGGCAGAGTCGGCGGAAGGTGACATTATCGACCCTTATCAGGGGCAACGGGACTTACAGCAACGACTGCTGAGGCACGTCTCTCACGCCTTTCAGGAAGATCCTTTAAGAATTCTTCGGGTAGCGCGTTTTGCCGCCCGTTTTGCCAGCCTGGGATTCACTATCGCGGAAGATACGATGGCTCTGATGGCACACATGGTGAGTATGGGTGAAGCCAGCTATCTGGTGCCAGAGCGGGTATGGCAGGAAACAGCCAGAGCCCTGATGGAGCAACGCCCTGAAATCTATTTTCTGACCCTGATGAGTTGCAATGCCCTGAGCGCGGTACTGAAAGAGTGGCAACCCTTTTTACTGGGATCACCCCACTGCCTTGGAGCTTTACAGCGGGCTGCAGAACAAAACGCGTCTGAGCCAGTGCGTTTTGCCTGCCTGTTTGCCGCCAATGAGCAAACCGAAGCCGCCAGCCTTAAGCCATTTTTTCAGCGTATGCGTTTTCCATCCTCTTACTGTGAACTGGCCTTGCTGGTGTACCAGCAAGCTCACGAAGTGCCAGGTGTTCTTGACAAACCAACCGCAGAAAGGATCATGAATCTGTTTGAAGCAACGGATGCCCTGCGTCGACCTGACCGGTTTGAAGATTTTATGGCAACAGCAGGCTTTATTGCACACGCGAAAGGACTGAGTTTCCCGACATCCAGCCAAAACAAACTCTTTGACCTGTTAAGGCAGTGTCACGCCATTAATGCCAGAGAGATTGTTGCACAGGGGGTGAAAGGCAAAGCCGTGGGAGAAAAGCTCCGCCTGCTACGAATTGAAGCTTTGGGGCAGGCATTGGCCAGCGAACAGGCCGGCTAGCGAAGATGAAACCAACCGCCAGATGTCTCAAAGTCTGGCTCTTTATGCGCATCATGCTCCCACCGTACGCGATGAACCACCGGAGTAATAAACTCGCGACTGAAACAATAATCCCCTATTATATGATCTAAAATCTTCTCATAAGAAGGGGCGTATACGATCAGCAAATAATCATCCATGCTTCTACCAAAATTCCAACCGGCTCTAATAAAAAAAACCTTACTTCCCGTCGTTCCAACTGCCGTAAGGCCTTCCCCTACAGTGCCAACATCGAATGAACTGAGTTTCGTACGAGCAAGAAACCTTTCCCAACGACTTCCAGCAGTCTCGTGATTGGACACAACTACCTCCGCAACATGAAAGTTAACCACCTTTCCTCTATCCTCGATATCAGGCTTCAAAGACTTGTTCGCTGAATAAGTAATAGCTGTGTGTTTGCTGTATTTTCGAATAATAGCCGCAATAGTATCTGCGCTTGCACTGGTTAAATCACT
Organism: Endozoicomonas gorgoniicola; assembly: GCF_025562715.2. NCBI lineage: Bacteria > Pseudomonadati > Pseudomonadota > Gammaproteobacteria > Oceanospirillales > Endozoicomonadaceae > Endozoicomonas > Endozoicomonas gorgoniicola. The sequence goes on along the minus strand of NZ_JAPFCC010000001.1, from coordinate 5,935,236 downwards.
GTGGCGATCAAGTGTCATGAGGCCCTGGTTCATTATGAAGCGATCTATAGAAGGATGAGGCCCCTTGGGGATAGCTGCTGAGGAGAGAACTGACGCAAGCGCACAAAGATCGCGCGGACTCAGGTAGCTAAGAATCATTTCTCGAATCCCTTGTATATTAAAAACACTAGCTATAGCCGCCATGGTTCTTTGGTCGCATTGTTCAGTAATGATGACTGCCTTTATGGTGGCTCCGGAGTTTTCCATTAGTTGATCCTCGACCAGAGTAATAACTCAAAAAGTATAGAACCCTAATGCAGCGGGGAAATTCAGACAGACTCAGTCTGAAAGAGATAACAGGGAGCATCGCCAACACTCATCCGTTCATCGAGTTGCAAACAGACTTTGTCATGGCTCACACAAATAGCTTCGCCCTTAAGAAAAGCCTGCAACTGCAAAACCAGCGGCTGATAATACACCTCGCTGACATGACCCGGCTGAAGAATATCCAGGTCAGCCTGACAGATTCCGTTCCGGGTCCGGGTTCTGCCCAGCTGAGTTTCCAGTTTTTTACACCAGTCGTATAACTCCGGGATCGACAATAAGGCTTCAAAGCTGACGACAGCATTCAGGTAGTGTGGAGCATCCACACCATAAGCAGGGGTTTGCACAATACTGCTGACACAGACCTGTCGGAAAGCAGAGCGAATGGCACTGATCATTGCCGTGCAGTTATGCACGGCATTTTCGTTAGAACCAATACCAACAAAATATCGGGTCATAACTGATCCATCAGTTTCTGCATATCCATCTGTTCTCTGCTACGTTCGCAGGAGACCGTTGCCAGAGCGCCTTTCAGTGCATGAGGTTTGCGAATGAAAACACCCACTTTGTCCACAGGGAAGTTATCCAGCACCCGTTGAATAATACCACCCGCCAACGCTTCCAGCAGGGCAAAACGGGAAGCTTCGGTAAACTCACGAACGCTGTTACTGATGGCTTCATAATCAAGGGCATCGTTCAGGTCATCACTGCGAAAGGCATTGGTAAAATCCGTTTCCAGTTCGAGGTCTATGACCAGCGGCTGCGGTGCTTCATGCTCAAATTCATAAACACCAATAATCGCCTCGGTTTCCAGTCGTTCGATACGAACTTTATCCATTGCCTGAACCCTCAAGAAAAAAGCAGGATTATACCGCATTACACGGCGTCAAGCTCTTCCATCGGCCAGCGTGGCTGGGGAGCCACTTCAAGCGGCTCAAGCTGACCTGCCAGCAGTCGCTGACAACCGGCATAAGCAATCATAGCACCGTTATCCGTACAGAATTCCGGACGGGCATAACGCAGGGTTGCTTTTTCTTTTGCCACCATGGACTCCAGTCCTTCACGAAGACGCCTGTTAGCACTCACACCACCCGCAATCACCAGCTGTTTCAAACCGGTTTCACGCAACGCCCGTCGACATTTAAAAGCCAGAGTATCGACTACGGCCTCCTCAAACGCCCTGGCCACATCGGCCCGGTCCTGATCCGTAAAATCGCCACGTTCTTCACGGCATTTTGCGACCGTGTTCAACGTAAAGGTTTTTAAACCACTGAAACTGAAATCCAGTCCGGGGCGGTCGCACATAGGGCGCGGGAAACGAAAGCGTCCCGGCGTACCCTGTTCAGCCAGCCTTGATACTTTAGGACCACCGGGGTATCCCAGATCCAGCATTGCAGCCACTTTATCGAAAGCCTCTCCAGCCGCATCGTCTACCGACTCGCCCAGCAAGCGGTACTGACCAATGCCCCCCACATGCACCAGCTGGGTATGACCGCCGGACACCAGCAGGGCCAGAAACGGAAATTGTGGTGGATTCTCTTCCAGCATCGGAGCCAGAAGATGCCCTTCCATATGGTGCACACCGACACAGGGAACACCCCACGCCCATGCCAGAGAACGGCCGATACAGGCACCGACCATCAAAGCTCCAATCAGGCCAGGGCCTTTTGTGTAAGCCAGGGCTTCAATGTCTTCACGCTGCAACCCCGCCTGATCCAGTACTTCCTTTATTAAAGGCAGTACACGCTGAATATGGTCGCGGGAGGCCAGTTCCGGAACTACTCCACCGTATTCGGTGTGCATCTCAATCTGACTGTACAGTGCATCAGCCAGCAGGCCTTTCTCACTGTCGTAAAGGGCAATACCGGTTTCATCGCAGGAGGTCTCGATGCCGAGAACAACCATAGCCAACTCCTGAAAATCTGAATTCAACAAAATTGTCGGGAGTTTACCACCAATCCGTGCGGTTAGTTCACGGCCTAATGTTTATCACGGAACCAAATGACGAAACTGAAGTCACAGTACACTACGACGTTGACCACCAGAAAGACTTTCTTAACCATGGTTTCAGCATGAAAGCACAATGGTTGTTTTAGGATTTATACCCACAGCAGCCGATTAATTCGAATCTCCAACAATGCCAGAATGGCACTTCCACCAATCGGAAGAACACTTTCTGCACTCCTGATGGTCATTTTCCAGCATCAGCCACGAGCTGGCAGTCAATACTCAAAAAGCCGGTTTTTTGCATTTTTCGGCGATTGGCTATAAAATTCGCACCCTTTTAAAATACGCGGCTAATCCAGTGACTGGTATGATTATCAGACACTGAATTTTTGCGGACCGGATTTCGCTTCATACAGTTAGCAAAAACTGTATTCAGAAGCACCATTGCTGCTGTATCATGCCGGGCTGCAAACTTCTATTGAATCAACGAATATTTAGGAAGGTGAGCTCTGCATGCCTGCTGTTAAAGTTAAAGAAAATGAACCGTTTGACGTAGCCCTGCGCCGCTTCAAGCGCTCTTGTGAAAAAGCCGGTGTCCTGGCTGAAGTACGTCGTCGTGAACACTACGAGAAGCCGACTTCTGTTCGCAAGCGCAAAGCTGCTGCTGCCGTTAAGCGTCATCTGAAAAAACTGCAGCGCGAACAGCGTCGTCGCGAGCGTCTGTATTAAGATCGTAACGATCTGAATACTGCTTCAGTTACAAGACGATTCAGCATTAACCTTCAGGGTCACGTCAGTGATAGCATTTGAAGGTTAAACCTCAGTACCTGACAGGCTTATGCCTGCTTGTGGATATTTATACAGGAGAACATTATGAGCGAATGCACAGTAAAGGACCAACTGACTTCAGCAATGAAGGAAGCCATGCGCAACCGCGAAAAGGCTCGCCTGTCCACTATCCGCCTGGCTCTGGCAGAATTGAAACGTATTGAAGTAGACGAAAAGTCGCTGGACGACACCCGTGCCCTTGCAGCCCTGGACAAAATGGCCAAGCAACGCCGCGATGCCATTACCCAGTTCGAGTCTGCAGGGCGCACGGATCTCGCTGAACAGGAACAGTTTGAACTGACCGTCATTCAGGAATTTCTGCCTGAACCACTCTCCCCTGAAGACATCGACCAGATTGTCCACGATGCCATTGCCCAGAGCGGCGCAGAAGGCATGAAAGATATGGGCAAGGTAATGGGTCTGGTAAAACCTCAGGTTCAGGGTCGTGCCGATATGGCTCTGATCAGCCAGTCGGTTAAAAAACTGCTGGGCTGATTCCCGCAACCCTGCGATAATACTTTACATGGCTGGACGCATTCCACAGACATTTATTGACGACCTGCTGGCCAGAGTCGATATCGTCGACGTGGTTGACAGCCGGGTCAAACTGAAGAAAACCGGTCGCAATTATTCGGCCTGCTGCCCGTTCCACAAAGAAAAAACACCTTCTTTCTCCGTCAGCCCTGACAAACAGTTCTACTACTGCTTTGGCTGTGGCGCCAGTGGTAACGCCATTGGTTTCGTGATGGATTTTGACCATCTGGATTTTCCTGCCGCCGTTGACAACCTGGCCGGCACACAAGGCATGGAAGTACCCAGAGAACAAGGCAGCCGCCAGAGCCGACGCCCGGATTACTCTGAACTCTACGAGCTTATGACCCGCGCCTCAGATTACTATCAGGAACAACTGAAAGCAGCCCCTGATGCGCCCCAAGTCATCAACTATCTGAAACAGCGCGGGCTCGACGGACAGACCTGCAAACAGTTCGGCATCGGTTTTGCCCCCAGAGGCTGGGATAACCTGCAAAACCTGCTGGCCACCAGCGACGAGAAAGAAGAACAGCTGATCAAAACCGGCATGCTGGTTGAAAACGAAGAGAGCAAAAAACGGTACGATCGTTTTCGTGACCGGGTTATGTTCCCTATTCGTGACAGCCGGGGTCGCATCATTGCCTTTGGCGGGCGAGTACTGGGCGACGCCAAACCAAAATACCTGAACTCCCCGGAATCTCCTATTTTCCACAAGGGGCGGGAACTTTATGGCCTTTATGAAGCCAAAAAGAACAACCGCTCACTGGATCGCATTCTGGTTGTGGAAGGTTACATGGACGTGGTGGCACTGTCACAGCTGGGCATCAGCAATGCGGTGGCAACACTGGGAACTGCCACGACACTGGAACACATGCAACGCCTGTTCAAAACAGTACCTGAAGTCGTGTTCTGTTTCGATGGCGATGACGCAGGCCGGCGAGCAGCATGGCGCGCCCTGGAGTCTACCCTGCCCAATATGCAGGACGGACGACAGGCACGATTTCTGTTCCTGCCCCAGGGAGAAGATCCCGACAGCATGGTACGACAGGAAGGTTCAGAACAGTTTCTCCAGCGCATTCGGGATCAGGCTCTCAGCCTGGACACTTTCCTGTTCAAAGAACTGGAAGACGGTCTGGATCTTCACACCATGGATGGCAGGGCTCGCCTGACCAAGCTGGCACAGCCTTATTTGAGCAAACTGCCTGATGGCATATTCAGGCAATTATTGCTGCAAAAACTGTCAGAGCTGACCGGGCTGGACTCATCAAGGCTCGAAGCGCACTTAAGCACTGACACTGAGCAGAAAACAGCGCCAGTAGCGGCACCCGCTGATCAAACGACTCATGACCACTATCAGGATCATCATGAGCATTATTACCAGCCGGGGAATGACTTTGCGGATTACCATCCGGAAAGCCATTCAAATAGCCATTCAAATAGCTATGCAAATAGCTATGCAGAAGAACCTTTTAACTATTCACACTCTGCATTACAGGGTGCATATAGTTACCAACAATCAAAAGGTTTTTTTGACAAAAGGACAAAAAACTTTGATCCTGTTTTAGAGAAGACACAGATAAAAGTCGGTCGCCCACTATATGCCATACGACATTTACTGTGTAATCCACAGCTCGCCTCTGACGTAAAATGCGTCGATACACTGGCACAGGATAACGACGCGGACACTGTATTACTGGTCGAGCTGTTAAAAACACTGAAACAACAACCTAATCTGGCCACCAGTGCATTAATTGCCCAATGGTACGGTACAGACAAGGGTAAAAGACTACAGCAGGTCGCCACTCTGGAACTTGGGCACGAACCTGATGACAGAGAATTCTGGGAAGCCATCAAACGCATTTCAGATAAAGTGGCGGATCTGGAACACCAGCAGGCTTCAAACAAGATTTCAAGCACGCTGGCGAATAGAAAACCAAACCAATTGGACGAACAACAACGCAGCGAATACGAAGAGTTCCTGAAAAAACATAAAGCACGTCTTGGTATCAGCACCACTGACGCAACTCAGGATAAAACGAAAGTATCAAAAAAATAACTGCACACACACCATTATTGGGTATACTTGAAGTTCACTGTGTGCAGTGGATACAACGTTATAGAGTTATAGACCATTATCTGATAAATCCGGTCTAACAACACCAGGGATGGGGAAACCGTACCATGCTTGAGCATGGCTTGCTTTGCAATGGAAAGCACTCCGGTACCTCGCCCAGCGAAAATTGAGCACTCGTTTATGGAGCACCTACAAGCTTCAGGTAGAACTTGTCTCGATTTTTGAGCTATAATTGCCTGCTTACGTTTTTTCGTCCGGCACTTCATTTTTCGCTGTTATTTCGCTGTTAAAGGGTTGATATGTCAGCTAATTCGCAACAACAATCCCGACTGAAAGAGCTTATCTCTCGCGGTAAGGAACAGGGCTACCTGACTTATGCAGAGGTAAACGACCATCTGCCGGAAGACATTTCTGATCCGGATCAGGTCGAAGACATTATCCGCATGATTAACGACATGGGTATTACGGTCTACGAAACAGCGCCGGACGCCGATACCCTGTTGATGGCAGAAGCCGAAACCGACGAAGCGGCGGTAGAAGAAGCTGCAGCAGCACTTGCTGCTGTGGAACAGGAAGCCGGTCGTACCACCGACCCAGTACGTATGTACATGCGTGAAATGGGTACCGTAGAACTCCTGACCCGCGAAGGCGAGATCCTGATTGCCAAGCGGATTGAGGAAGGCCTGCGTGAAGTCATGTCAGCTCTGTCTCAGTTCCCGGGTTCTGTACAAATTGTCCTCGATGAATACGACCGCATTATTGAAGAGGAAGGTCGCCTGACTGACCTGATCAGCGGTTATATTGATCCTGATTCTGAAGAAGCACCAGCTGTAGAGGCGCCTATTCCAAGCGTCCAGGAGATGCAGGACGACTTCGACGACAACAAAGACGACGAGGATGAGGACGAGGACGAAGAGCCAGGCGGCCTGGACCCTGAAGAAGCCCGCGAGCGCTTCGGAGCCTTGCAGGAAAAGCATGAACAGATGATCAATGTTCTGGCTGAGCATGAGCGCGGTACACAGGCCGCCAAACAGGCTCTGGCAGACATGGCAGAACCGTTCATGCCTCTCAAGCTGATTCCGCGCATGTTTGATATGCTGGTGTTCCGCATCCGCAACACCCTGGAAAACATTCGCAGCAACGAACGCGCCATCATGCAGCTGTGTGTACGCCGCTCCAAAATGCCACGCAAGATCTTCCTGAAGACCTTCCCCGGCAACGAAACCGACCTGGAGTGGGTTGACCAGATTACCTCTGGCAGTGCGGCTTACTCTGAAAACATCAAGGCGTATCGCGACGAAATCATTCGCGCCCAGAAAAAACTGGCTGCGATTGAGAAGGATTACGGCATCACCCTGAACCAGATCAAGGACATCAACCGCAAGATGTCTCTGGGTGAAGCCCGCGCCCGTCGCGCCAAGAAGGAAATGGTTGAGGCCAACCTGCGTCTGGTTATTTCTATTGCCAAGAAATACACCAACCGTGGTCTGCAGTTCCTGGACCTGATTCAGGAAGGCAACATTGGTCTGATGAAAGCGGTGGACAAGTTTGAATACCGTCGTGGTTACAAGTTCTCGACTTACGCCACCTGGTGGATTCGTCAGGCGATCACCCGCTCTATCGCCGACCAGGCTCGCACCATCCGTATTCCGGTACACATGATCGAGACCATTAACAAACTGAACCGCATCTCCCGTCAGATGCTTCAGGAAATGGGTCGTGAACCAACACCGGAAGAACTGGCAGTGCGCATGGAAATGCCAGAAGACAAGATTCGCAAGGTACTCAAGATTTCCAAAGAGCCTATCTCAATGGAAACACCGATTGGCGACGATGAAGACTCCCACCTGGGTGACTTTATTGAAGACGCGACCATTCAGTCTCCGATTGACCGAGCTACCGGTTCTGGCCTGAAAGAGTCTACCCGTCAGGTATTGTCCGGACTGACTGCCCGTGAGGCGAAAGTCCTGCGCATGCGTTTCGGTATCGACATGAACACTGACCACACCCTGGAAGAAGTGGGCAAGCAGTTCGACGTTACCCGTGAACGCATCCGTCAGATCGAAGCCAAGGCATTGCGCAAACTGCGCCATCCGACCCGCTCCGATCACCTGCGGAGCTTCCTGGACGAATAAGCCCGGAAAGATAAAAGCGTATAAAAAAAGCTGCAAGACCTGAAAAGGTGTTGCAGCTTTTTTTATACGCGCTTAACAAACAGCCTCCCCATTCATTTAACCGCTAAGCTCTGGCATTACACCAATCGCAGGAATTACAAATAACAAAAAGTCTCTGTAACGGACTACAGACAGAGGTTCACCATGATAAGTGACACCCCGCTGATCATTACGACATTTTTCGTCTATCTGGCTATCATGCTGTCACTCGTTTCGACAGATAATACCCTTTAATTAAACGACTATAGACTTATATAAAGTTAACTCGCTAAGTAAATTACCCGAAAAGCAGCTTATAAAGCGTAATTTTAATAACGACTATTTCTAATAAAAATCAATCAATATCATCTTTTTTACAATAACTTACTATTAATAACTACCTGGTTAAATAGCACCCGAAATATTGACCCACATCAATAGCGCATAGGTTAAAATTCAAAGGAATTTTATCTTATTTGCTGTAATATTCGCGCTCCAAAGAATTAACCTGAGTACGTTTCCGAAGATTTATGCGCAGGTCGCCCAAAGGTTTTGATTTCGACAAGCACGTGAAACTTCCAAAACCATTCTCGAGTCTTTTTTTTCGGGTTTAAGCTACTTGCATGCACTACTCAAAGTGACACAAGACAATGTAGCGACCCAATTTCCCTCAAACGGAGATAAATGCAGTGAGAAAGACCAAGATAGTTTGTACTATCGGACCAAAGTCTGAATCCAGGGAAATGCTGACCAGGCTGGTAAACTGTGGCATGAATGTGATGAGACTTAACTTCTCTCACGGCGACTTTGACGAGCACGGTGACCGCATCAGCACCATTCGCAAGGTGAGCGCGGAAACAGGCAAGAAAGTTGCCATCCTGCTGGACACCAAAGGTCCTGAAATCCGCACTGTTAAACTGCAGGGCGGCAACGACGTCATGCTGACTGCCGGTCAGGAATTTACCCTGACAACTGACGACACGGTGATCGGCGACAACACGAAAGTAGCCGTAACCTACAAAGGCCTGTGCGAAGACCTGAAGCCAGGCAACACCGTACTGCTGGACGACGGTCTGATCGAAATGACCGTTAAAGAAGTAAAAGGAAACGAAATCCTGTGCGACGTGAAGAACAGCGGCGAACTGGGTGAGAACAAAGGCGTTAACCTGCCGGGCGTCAGCGTTCAGCTGCCAGCCCTGTCTGAAAAAGACAAGGCTGACCTGGTGTTTGGTTGTGAGCAGGGCGTAGACTTTGTAGCTGCCTCCTTCATCCGCAAGGCTTCCGACGTTCAGGAAATCCGCGAACTGCTGGATTCTAACGGCGGCGAAAACATCCACATCATCTCCAAGATCGAAAACCAGGAAGGCGTAGACAACTTCAACGACATCCTGTCGGTTTCCGATGGCATCATGGTAGCCCGTGGTGACCTGGGTGTAGAAATTCCTGTTGACCAGGTGATCTTTGCCCAGAAGATGATGATCGCCAAGTGTAACAAGGCGCGTAAGCCGGTTATTACCGCTACCCAGATGCTGGATTCTATGATCAAGAATCCTCGTCCAACCCGTGCGGAAGCCGGGGACGTGGCTAATGCCATTCTGGACGGCACTGACGCCGTCATGCTGTCCGGTGAAAGTGCCAAGGGTAAATACCCGGCTGAATCCGTCAGCGTGATGTCCACCATCTGTGAAAGCACTGATGGCACCATCGAATCCAAGGTTGAAGGTTACGACCTGGAAATCGAAGAGCGTCGCAGCATCACTCAGGCTGTTTGCCGTGGCGCAGTGAAAACTTCCGAAACTCTGGAAGCCAAGCTGATCATCGTTGCGACCAGGAAAGGCAAATCTGCCCGTTCTGTTCGCAAGTTCTTCCCAGACGCTCCGATTCTTGCGGTTACCAGCTCCCAGAAGACCGCTCAACAGTTATGCCTGACTAAAGGCGTAACCACCACTATTGTTGAAGGGCTCGACAGTTCCGACCAGTTCTACAAACTGGGCAAGGACATGGCTGTTGAAATGGGTCTGGCAAAAGCTGGCGATACCGTTGTTATGGTATCCGGCGCTCTGGTTCCTTCCGGCACCACCAACACCTCTTCCGTCCACATCATCGACTAATAGCGTCGCTTATATGTGACTCTGTCCCGCACCCTTCAGGTGCGGGGCTTCTTCCCTGCCATTCACCTACCCCACACCTATAACGAAAAAACTCGTACATTTTTCACAAAAAACTATCATTACTACTCATTTTATTGATCGAAGTCGGCTTTTTGATGCGTCAATACTGGCATATTAAACCCATGTCAGCGTCGTTTAGTTTCGATACGGGTTACTTAGGGAGTGTTTGTTGGTATGAAATTAATTGAACTGAAAGAAGCCAAGCTCAGATTTAGCCTGGGCGAGATCAGGGGCGGAGCAAAGGTAGAATACTACCCAACCCAAAAGGGCTTTTGCCTGCGTCTGCTGGATTCAGCAAATACTCATACCCCTTACACCGTTCGCTCTCAGCGTGACCGTCGTATGCCTAAGCATTACTCCACACTGGAAGCAGTAACCAACGAACTAAAAAACATTGGCATTGAAACCTTTACTGTTGATCTGACAAAAAAACCGGAGCCGCGTATCGAACGATAAACTGAGACCTTGAAAATCTATCAGTATCCCGGATCTGTAACCTGATACTGATATACCCACACCGGATGTTATGACAGCACTGCAATGCGGTCATAACATCCATTAAGCTGTGATCACCCAGAGACCACCTGCATAAGCAGGCCACGCTCCAGCAAAGCCCTGCGAACTAAAGAAAAACCACCAAACCACTGATTATTGCCCAGTTGCGAAGTGCGTAAAATAATCTTGCTACTTCCGCCCACGGAAACTGTCTGAGTATCAAGGCAGCGCTCAATCACCGGCAATACGACTTGCGACGCCTTAAAAATTTCACCATCAAGAACAATACATTCTGGCCTTAGCAGGTTGACACTTCCGGAAAGTACCTGGCCCAACCGACTGGCCGCCTGACGAAGCAGGTTTTGCGCCAGCTCATCCCCACTCTCTGCTGCCTGACAAATCTCCGTGATACCAGCCCCCGCCTCCAGACGACCGGCAAGGCCTTTGGTGATGGCATCAGAGTATTGGTACTCTATCGCCTTATTGGACACTTCGGTTTCCAGGCAACCAAAGTTTCCGCAATAGCAGCGATTCCCCAGAGGGTTAATCTGGATATGACCTATTTCCCCAACCGGCTGATTTTTTCCTTCGTAGAGTCGCCCGTCAAGAATCATTCCAAGACCTGCGCCATTATGGACACGGACGTATAAAACATTGTCGTAGCCCCTGGCGGCACCAAACCGATGTTCAGCCAGTGCCATGGCAGCAATAGAGTTTCCAAGATAACAGGGGATTCCCATCGAGTCCGTCACCTGTTTAACCAAGTGCCATTCATCAACATCAACGTGGGGCATAAACCGAACCACCCCTTCTGCCGAATCAATAACACCCGGCAAGGTGATGCCAATACCGGCAATACGGTTAATCAAACCAGCATGCTGCTTCTGAAAGCTCTGCAATTCACGAATAATCTGTTCGCCAAGACTTTTCTGATCCTGCCCCAGAGTCAGTACCGAGTGCTTTGCCAGCAAGTTGCCGGCAATGTCACACAGACCGATATGAATATGCTTGCGCCCCGCCCTTGCCGCAAGAATTTGCAGCACTTCCATTCTGGAAGAAAGGGAGGTGGCTTTTCTTCCACGCTCTGACGCCTGCTGCTCAACCTCGTGAACCAACCCTTCTTCAAGAAGAAACCGGGTGATACGAGTAACACTACCACCCGCAAGATTACACTCGCGGGCGATTTGAACTCTGGAAATTCCGCTGGAATTGACAATGGTTTTGTAAACAGCCGTAATATTGCGCTGTTTAACAAAATCCATATTTGCAATCATATTCGTCATAATACCCGGAACTCGGGACTTAGGAGTAGCGTCAGACCGACCCGACGGGTTTCAGGTCGCCACCGCTCACTGTGCCTTTTACGTTATACTCCCCGTCTAACAGAACAAAGTTCGCATAGCTGCCAGATCGGATCGTCCCCATCATTTTATCCATACCAATCACCCTGGCAGGATTTGCTGTCGCCATCACCAGAGCATCACGTTCAGAAATACCCTGAGTAACACAGTTCTTTACCGCTTCAATCATGGTCAGGGCTGAACCGCCCAGCGTACCATTTTTGCTGGTACACTTGCCGTTCGAGTGGTAAACCTTCTGCCCGGCAAACATAAACGATTCAATATCCGTCCCGGCTGGCGTCGTTGCATCCGTTACCAGAACCAGTCTGTCGTTTAATAACTGCTGACTCATGCGCAGGTTATGCCAGTCCAGGTGATAACCATCCGCAATGATTCCAGCCCCCAGCTTGCTATCCGAGAATGCGGCTCCGACAACACCAGGCTCCCGACTTTGCAATTGGCTCATGGCATTAAACAGGTGCGTGACAAAACTGGCCCCTGCCTGTTCGGCTGCACGAACCTCATGGAACGTTGCATTGCTATGCCCAATGGAAACAACAATACCCGCCTGACTTAGCCGGGTGATATGCGCAGGCTCGCAGACTTCAGGAGCCAGAGTCAGCATGGCGATAACATCTGCGTTTTCGCAGAGATAATCCACCCTGTCCGATGAAAGCGGGCGTATATGATTTTCATCATGAATACCCTTTTTCAGCCTATTGATATAAGGCCCCTCAAGATGAAGCCCGGGAACTCGTTCCGGGTGCTTCTCCCTGTAAGACCTGACCACCTCGATGGCCTTGTTCATATCGCTGTCACTGCATGTGATCAACGTCGGCAGAAAGCTGGTGCAGCCAAACCGTAAATTCGTGGCATGCATAACATCCAGAGTCGTTTCTGAGATATCCGCATTAAAAAGAACACCACCGCAGCCGTTTAGTTGCAGATCAATAAAACCGGGAGCCAGCGTATACCCGTTAAGGTCTACCGTTTCGATATTCTCATCAGCAAACGACTCCGTGCTGACCTGCTCTATCAACCCCTCGTTGACCACAATACTCCTGATATTTGCCAACCCGGAGTCAGTAATATGGGCTGGCAGAGTAAAATGGGTCAGGGCGTATCGGGAAGACTTACCGGGTATGAACATGACGACTGACTTCCTTGATGTTTACCGCTTCAATATCCTGGAAATAACGAAGCGTTTTAACCTTCAGCTCCATGGTGGCAGCGTCGTCACAGACCATTATGGATTTCGGGTGAAGCTGCATGGCAGAGACTGTCCAGAGATGGTTAACAGAACCCTCAACGGCCGCCTCAACAGCACGACTCTTATCCGCGCCAGTGGCCAGAATGATCACCTCTCTGGCATCCAGCAAGGTAGCAACCCCCATGGTCAAAGCCAGCTTTGGCACCTGACTGATATCACCATCAAAGAAGCGGGCATTAGCACGACGGGTGTCTTCCGTCAGTGTTTTGATACGAGAGCGGGATGACAGTGATGAGCCCGGCTCATTGAATGCAATATGTCCATCCCGGCCTACACCACCAAGGAACAGTTCAATGCCACCATAGGACAGAATGGCTTCTTCATAAGACTGACACTCAAGTTCCAGATTCTCGGCGTTGCCGTTAAGAAAATGAACATTTTCAGCGGGCAGGTCAATATGGCTGAACAACTGTTCTTCCATAAACTGACGGTAGCTTTCCGGATGGCCGGCAGGCAGTCCAACGTACTCATCCATGTTGAAAGTGACAACATGTTTAAAGCTGACCTCACCCTTACTGTAAAGTCGAATAAGCTCCTTATAGGTTGCAACCGGAGTCCCACCCGTTGGCAAGCCCAGTACGAAAGGCCTCTCTCTGGTTGGGTTGAACTTATTGATACGGTTGACAATATATCTTGCTGTCCAGTGGGCCGTTTCTTCGGATGTCTGCAAAGGAATAAGGCGCATAAGCGTTTCTCTTGCCGTGAAGGTTGAGGGGGGGCTGGAATATACCGCTTTCCGCTTTCCGCTTTCCGAACTCCGTAGCCCGTAGCCCGTAGCCCGTAGCCCGTAGCTAAAAGCAGGGTATATTTCTGTTTGCTGCCACCCTTAGTTAAAAAAAGAGCCAGACAAAGGATGCAGCAAGAATAATTATTTTTCAATGAAAAATAATTTAAAAAACAAACCTTCACCTACCGCAAAGCAACCATATGAGACACAGGATTCGGGATTCGGGATACGGGCAGCGGACAGCGAAAAGCGAAAAGCGACCCCAAGTTGATATAAATCAAAACCCCCAAAAGAAAAAGGTAAGGATTAATTTACATTGTAAAATATATCCTTATGATCAACCTTAATCCTCACGCTGAAAAAAACCAACACAGAGACATCCACATGAATATCCTCAACTACATGCAGCGGTTAGGCAAGGCGCTCATGCTGCCCATTGCCACCCTGCCTGTTGCTGCCATGCTGCTACGCCTCGGACAGCCTGACCTGCTCAACATCGCCTTTATGGCAGAAGCCGGTAACGCTATTTTCAGCCACCTGCCACTTCTGTTTGCCATGGGTATCGCCTGTGGGCTTGCTAAAGACGACGCTGGCTCCGCCGTTCTGGCGGGTGCTGTTGGCTACTTTGTTCTGACGGCCGCTGCCAAAACTATCGATGAAAGTATCGACATGTCTTTCTTCGGCGGCATTATTGCCGGCATTATTGCCGGACACAGCTACAATAAATTCCACGCCACCGAAATGCCTTCCTACCTGGCATTCTTCGGAGGTAAACGACTGGTGCCGATCATGACAGGTCTGATCGCACTGGCTGTTTCCGTTCTTGCGGGTTACATCTGGCCTTCCATTCAGAGCGGAATTAACTCGTTTGCACTGGCCGTATCAGAATCCGGCCCTGTTGGTCAGTTCTTTTACGGTGTTCTTAACCGTGGCCTGATCCCTGTTGGCCTGCACCATGTTGTGAACTCTGTGTTCTGGTTTGGTCTGGGTGAATTCACCAACGCCGCCGGCGAAATTGTCAATGGCGACCTGCCCCGCTTCTTTGCTGGCGACCCGACTGCGGGCGTGTTCATGGCAGGTTTCTACCCGGTCATGATGTTTGGCTTGCCAGCCGCTGCATTTGCCATGTACCTGACCGCACATAAAGAAAACCGTGCAAAAGTCGGTGGCGTTCTGTTCTCTGTTGCCCTGACAGCGTTTCTGACCGGCGTCACCGAGCCACTCGAATTTATGTTCGTGTTCCTGGCTCCAGCCCTTTACGCGGTACACGCCGTACTGACCGGCCTGTCTCTGGTCGTCACTAACAGCCTGGGCGTACTGCACGGCTTTGGCTTCTCGGCGGGTGCGTTTGACTTGCTGCTGAACTGGGGACTGGCCACTAACCCTGTCACCCTGATCATGATCGGCCTGGCCTTTGCCGCTATCTACTTCTGCGCCTTCTACTTTGGCATCAAAGCTTTCAATCTGAAAACACCAGGTCGTGAGGATGAAGAAGTAGTAGTAGAAACCGTTGAAATGGAACAGTCCGGACGAGCTGAACGCTACATCGCCCTGCTGGGTGGACAGGAAAACCTGAAAGAAGTCGGTGCCTGCATTACCCGTCTGCGACTGACGCTGAAAGACTCCAACAATGTTGACGAAGCCGGTCTGAAAGCACTGGGCGCGAAAGGTGTTGTTCGCCTGAGCAGCAGTAGCCTGCAAGTTATTCTCGGACCACAGGCCGAGATTATTGCCGGCGAGATCAACCAGCGACTGAGTTGATCAATAGAAACAAAAAAAACCCTGAAGAAATTCAGGGTTTTTTGTCTGTTCATAAAACCATCAGCGGACAGCGATCTATTTAAGCTCCCTTAAGACGCCTGTTCCTTAGCGCGGGCAACTTCTTTGATGCTCAGCTTGATACGGCCACGGGAGTCAATGTCCAGTACAACCACTTCAACCTGCTGACCCATTTGCAGGTAGTCAGACACTTTCTCTACGCGCTCATCAGCGATTTGAGAAATGTGCACCAAGCCGTCACGACCCGGCAGAACACTCACAAACGCACCAAAGTCTACGATACGGGTAACTTCACCGGTGTAGATCTGACCAACCTCAGCGTCAGCAGTAATACCGTAAACACGGTCGTAAGCAGCCTGAGCCTTTTCCTTATCATCAGCAAAGATTTTCACCATACCACTGTCGTCGATATCAACAGAAGCACCAGTGTCTTCACAGATAGAACGGATGGTCGCACCACCTTTACCGATAACATCACGAATCTTGTCGGTGTCGATCTTCAGGGACATGGTCATCGGCGCGTTTTCGTTCAGCTCGGAACGGCTCTCGCTGATCACCTTATTCATTTCGTCCAGAATGTGCAGACGCGCGTCCATCGCCTGATCCAGGGCGATTTCCATGATCTCTTCGGTGATACCGGCAATCTTGATATCCATCTGCAAAGCAGTAATACCTTCGGAAGTACCGGCTACTTTAAAGTCCATATCACCCAGGTGGTCTTCATCACCCAGAATGTCGGTCAGGACTGCAAACTGGTCACCTTCTTTCACCAGACCCATAGCAATACCGGCCACTGGTGCTTTCAGAGGCACACCCGCATCCATCAGCGCCAGGGAAGAACCACACACGGAAGCCATGGAGCTTGAACCGTTGGATTCAGTGATTTCAGAGACCACACGAACGGTGTATGGGAACTCGTCCTGAGTCGGCAGCATGGCCTGAACACCGCGACGAGCCAGACGACCGTGACCAATTTCACGACGACCCGGCGCACCCATACGACCACACTCACCGACAGAGTAAGCAGGGAAGTTGTAGTGCAGCATGAACGGATCTTTGGTTTCACCTTCCAGACTATCGATAATCTGTGCGTCACGGGCAGTACCCAGAGTCGTAGTGACCAGAGCCTGGGTTTCACCACGGGTAAACAGCGCAGAACCGTGAGTCTTTGGCAGAACACCGATTTCTACGTTGATCGGACGAACGGTTTTGGTGTCACGACCGTCGATACGAGGCATACCATTGATAATATTGCCGCGTACTACGGATTTTTCCAGACTGGAGAATGCCTTCTCAACATCAGACGCGTCGAACTGACCTTCTTCTTCACCGGCCAGAGATTCCAGCACTTCCTGCTTCAGTACACCCACCGCAGCATAACGATCCTGCTTGATGGTGATCTGGTAAGCTTCACGCATCTTGCCTTCGAACGCAGACATCTTCTCTTTCAGTTCTACGTTTTCAGCAGCAGCAGCCCAGTCCCAGACAGGCTTGCCGACTTCAGCCGCAAACGCTTCAACGGCAGAGATAACAGACTGGTATTCCTGGTGTGCAAACAGCACCGCGCCCAGCATTTCGTCTTCAGTCAGCTCTTGCGCTTCAGACTCAACCATCAATACGGCGTCTTTGGTACCTGCTACCACCATGTCCAGCTCGGACGTTTCCAGCTCGGCATAGCTTGGGTTCAGCAGGTAGCCCTTCTCTTCGTTAAAGCCGACACGCGCACCACCAATAGGCCCCTGGAAAGGAATACCGGAAATAGCCAGGGCAGCAGAGCAGGCCACCATCGCCAGAATATCCGGATCGTTTTTCTTGTCGACAGACACAACGGTCAGAACCACCTGAACTTCATTCATGAAGCCTTTAGGGAACAGAGGGCGGATAGGACGGTCGATCAGGCGGGAAGTCAGGGTTTCTTTTTCGCTGGGACGGCTTTCACGTTTCAGGAAACCGCCGGGGATTTTGCCCGCAGCGTAGGTTTTTTCCTGATAGTGGACGGACAGAGGGAAAAAGTCCTGTCCTGGTTTCGCTTCTTTAGAGCCAACCACCGTTGCCAGAACGGCTGTATCACCCATGGTTGCCAGAACTGCACCCGATGCCTGACGGGCAACGCGACCTGTTTCCAGAGTGATGGTCTGGTCACCAAATGTAAAAGTCCTGGTTACCGGAGTCACAACGTTTTCTTGAGTCACAACGTTTTCCTTTAGTAAAACCCCAACCATCTGTGGCTGTCACGAGACACGGATGCAATTCAAAACCTTCTGGTTTGCACTTTCTGTCTGAAACCTTCGTCTGAAACCTTCGTCTGAAACTTTCTGCCTGAAAAAGCACCAGAGAGACTTGGAATTGCACCCCGATTTGACAGCAAAATAAGGTCAGGGCTGGATAGAGAGCCACTACTGGCTCTTTTTTCATACAGACACTCTAAATTCCAGTGTCTGCTCAATACAAAACACCGCCAGCCACACAATGGAAGCTAGCGGTGCTCTGACTGCGGAAGCCTTGCGGAGCCTGTGCTACAGCAAAGCCTTCCTGTTCTGCCGGTGGTTTCAACAGAAACCACCCGTGCCAATCCCGAAGGCTATTAGCGACGCAGACCCAGACGTTCGATCAGGCTGCGGTAGCGCTCAACGTCCTTACGCTTCAGGTAGTCCAGCATGCTGCGACGCTGGTTTACCATGCGGATCAGGCCGCGACGGGAGTGGTGATCCTTGTGGTTAGCCTTGAAGTGAGACTGCAGACCTTCGATGTTTGCAGTCAGCAGAGCTACCTGAACTTCAGGGCAGCCGCTGTCACCTTCAGAGCGACCGAATTCCTTGATGATTTCAGCTTTCTTTTCAACAGTCAAAGCCATGATAAAGTCTCCATTGAATATGCATAAACATAAATCGGGTACGACCGTGCATATTTACAGCCGACCTTGCTGCCAGCGCTTATTCAAAGCACTGGCAAAATTAAGCGCTGCATTCTAACACTATGACAGGCAATTATCCAAATCAGGCCTCTCAGGCTAAAGCACTCCAGAGGCCGCAGAGCCGGTCACTCCATGCCAGCAACCATTACCAGTACAAATTCCTGCGATACAAAGTAATTTGATCTACTTTTCCCCCAAAGGAAAAAACCATTATTAATTACTACTGCTTTTATGAGATTCAACCTTAATAAACCAGGAACAAAGGACTGTATACATTTTGCACTCTTATGCATACTGAGCCTCGTTCTGCTCACTCCCACAAAATCACTGGCTGCCCTGCCAGTGCAAACCCGGCATAAACTTGAGCAAATGGGTCTTAAGCTGATTAAGAGCAGACACGATGGCAACTGTCTTTACGATGCTATTGCAGGCCAGACCGGCCAGAGTTCACAAGCGCTCAGGGAAACCCTTCACCATTTTCTTGCCCACTTTTTCCAAACCCCAACCCCTCTGGTGTTTGATCTGCTTGACAACGCCCTCAGGCGTACCCCCATACACTCAAGCATGCACGACCTTGCCAATTTTTACCTGGATGGGCGATTGCGACGAAATGGCGAATGGGGAGAGTTGATGCTGATGCCTTTTATTGTCTATGTTCTTAATCGTCCGATTATCCTGATCAACCTGAGTTCCACACTCACAGACCATCCCCACCTGCTAATCAACACAGACTTGTCCTTTACAGAGATCAGCCTGAATTCAACCGCCCATTACGCCAGCACAGAAAATGCCATTGTCCTGATCTTTGCCGATGACGCCTACTATGGCGTCACGCCCGGGCTTACTCAGGAAACACCTGGCTGGCAAAGATCATTAATAGATAACCTTGCGTTTTTAACAACCCTGAAACCGGCCAGCTCTTCATCCAACCTTCCATCCCCCCCTCCATCTGACAAGGGCGTATATCCAGACAATCCATCCTTGCCAGACAATCCATCCTTGCCAGACAACCTGCAAGCCAGCCTTCCGGGCAGAGACTACGACTCCCCTTTCAGGTATCGCCTGATCAGACAGCCATGTAACCCGTGCCATTCTGATGAAAAGTCTCCGTGCTTTCGCATCGCCATTGCGACCATCAATACAGAAGTCGAAGGGTTTCCCATTTTTTACCCCGTCAATTACCTTTACTATCTTGCTCGCCAGATTGCCACTGATCGTCGATCATTTGGCATTCAATGTAAGATCAACGCCCTGCTTCATTCAACAAAGCATCCTGAAATAAAAAAACAACCACTTCAACTCCCTGATATTCAGGATCGCATACACAAATTCAATAGTGAGATAACGGTCAACGGGGTATCTGATACATCCGGGCAAGCCGTTAAGAGCTTTCAGGCCCAGGTGAAAAAAGTATTATTGCTCATCAAGATCGTCAGAGCATTCGATGAGTATCACGTCCACATGCCTGCCAATAAAGCTGAGACCGGCGTTCCCAAAATTTATCTGAAAAATCTGGCAAAAGCCTCAGGTAAACATTTTATAGTGTTCGGAAACCGACATGTTGCGACTGGAGCAAAAAAGCATATTGAAAATAAAAACAAGTCAACAAAGGATTTCAAACAAAAACGCAAAACATCTGATTTAAAGGTTATTCATTCGTTGATCCCAGCCACCCCTTCTTTGTCGAAAGACAATAATAAGTGTCGGTTTTTCCAGGAAGAACTCAGAACCAGTCTGCTGAAAGATTTAACAACGGGACTAATCGGATTAACCGCCTATACATTAACCGACAGCGAAGTGAACGATTTACTCAGCAACCAGCACCTGACCGTTGAGATCACCCAACAGGCAGAAGACGGCACACCCCTTGAAGTTGAAATGACAGAAACTCAGGAGAATGGAACACAAATCACCTTTGTGCTGATTCGCCCCTATGCTGGAGAAAACTGGGATGTTTACCGTAAAAAACCGGAAGAACTGGCCAGAGTTCAGGTCATTACAGACAACAATGGTCGCATTATGACTGCCGATCTTGACCCGCTTTTTATCAGCTTTAAACGTGAAAAGCTTGATCTGGCACATCACGACAAACTGCCCTTACCCCTGATAACCGACCTGTATGCAAGAAAGCGAATAAAGCAGCTTGAGCAAACGGCTAACCCCACCAGGGCTCAGGAGACAAGCCTTGAGGCACTTCAGACAGGAATAGATGATTTTTTTATGGAAACCGTCTTTCTTCCACATCCTCCAGTGGAGGATAAAAAAACACCCGCACTGGACAGGGCGGCCATCAATAAACTCATACTATTAAACCCTCAGTTACCCACATTACATGTTCTGGAAAAATACTGGCCGTTTGTGGAAAAAAAATGGATAGAGGTTGAGGGCATTTCAGGTTATTTAATAAGAATTCCCAGGGAACACCCGGACATGGGCAATGTGAACCCCAGAGCCATAGAGCTTGTTGAACTGATGAATGAAGCACTGAGCCGACCTGATGACAATCCTGCCGTACATCATAATCATGACGCTCACTCCCTGGCTTCCAACGAAGCGTTAAACTACCCAGCTGACATCTACCTGCCCGAACGAATAACCACTACCGACGAAAACAACAATTTCATTAGCTTCAACAAAGGCGTCAATCATATTAGAGACCAGGAGGAAATGAAAAGCCTGGTACAGGCCCTTAAAGACAACGGCTGGTACGTCACACTCAACCATGCACTCTGGCCTGAGCTAAGCTCAATTCGCTCCAGACAGTGGAAACAGGTCGCCCGGATTATTGAGCAACATTTACAGCAACGCCTTAAGTGGCAGCAGGAGAAAAACATTAAAATCAAAGGCGAGCGGTGAAAATGCCAACTAACCGGAACCATTGATAAAAATCAGTGTCAGTTAGTACATTAGTTCCTGTTTTTATCGGGAATGAACCCGTTAGGCAGAAGAAGGATCTCAACATGAACTTACTGACTCCGGCACCAGGCTTTGAACCACAACTATCCGCAAATACGAGTCATGACTCGTTAAATAGAGAGCCAGAATCAGAAGCTCCTAAAGAGGAAGCCCCGCTCTTCGGGGTGAGAAAGGTTAACTCTCTTCCCCATTGGCATGGTTTAAAGTGGTCTTTGCCTCCCATGAGCAGTAGTTATGTCCCTTTGGCGTTGAGACCTGTCCGTGAGCTTATGGGAGAAGATGATCAAGGCGTTGAAACTGCCATTAATGAGCTATGGGAATTACTGAATAAGCAAGTCTACTGGCTAAGTTCATTGCCGGATGACGCTAAAGCTGACTTCAGGTCATTTATTCATAACAATTTTGACCCATCTGAAATCACCAATACCTGTCGGCAGGAATTGGCTGACCGGTTGATGTCCGAAATGATGATGTTCAGCCCGGGCCCCGAATCAGTCATAGGAAAGCATCTGGCAAAACGACCAAAGGATGAATGGGATGACATACTGAAGTACGGCGATCCATCTGTTTGGGATGAAGAATTTGAGCTAACGGTTGAGACAGGCCTCCTCAAACTGCGACACAATGATCTTAAAGCAAAAGGTCTGGTTGATTTCTGCCGCGAAAGAAGACGGGAAATCGCAGAAAAACTGGGAGACAGTCAAGCTTACCGTTTTGGTCTTGAAACCCGAGACAGTATTGTTACTTTTTTATCCAGCCCGGCCTATCGTCACGCTATAGACCGGGCAGTAGAAACCAAACCAAATGGCGAGGACTACATTGAAACCTACAACAAAGAGGGATTAATAATAAGAGAGATTCAGGGGTTTATAGATGGCAAGCCTGTCGGACTCACAGAACTGGAACTTTGGCTCTGCCCTCTTGAAGAAAATGCTCTCTTCAGGGTTACACATGAAGAATTCTTCAAACATGCCTGCACATATACCAATGACCATATGGGTAAAATTGAGAATACCTCTTATTGCCCTGTCTGGAACAGTCCTGACGCCGAAGAAGCGATACCAAAGATAATGCCTCATATCTATAAGTTAATTGAAAAAGCCATAGCGGGAGACTTGAGCCAGATACCCAGAATCCACTGGTGGTATGTACAGCTGGCACCTGTGCGACAAGGTCCGGGGGGAATTGCTGAAATGGTAACAAACACCATCTGCCGACTGCACCGTATTGATTTACCTCCCTGGGCAGAGGGCGTAGCCCCCTCAGTAAAGGTACTACTTGAGCCCAGCGAAGAACGATTCTGCCAAAACTACCACAAACTCTTTTCAGCAGGGCAGGAACAACTTGAAAAGATATTCAGGCCACAAATCCCTCCAGCAACTGAAGCCCGTACGTGTGCCAGCACATAAGTTCCGGTTTTTATGGGGAATGAACCCGTTAGGCAGAAGAAGGATCTCAACATGAATTCACTCACTCCGGCACCTTGCTTTGAACCACAACTATCCGCAAATACGAGTCATGACTCGTTAAATAGAGAGCCAGAATCAGAAGCTCCTAAAGAGGAAGCCCCGCTCTTCGGGGTGAGAAAGGTTAACTCTCTTCCCCATGGGCATGGTTTAAAGTGGTCTTTGCCTCCCATGAGCAGTAGTTATGTCCCTTTGGCGTTAAGACCTGTCCGTGAGCTTATGGGAGAAGATGATCATAGCGTTGAAACTGCCATTAATGAGCTATGGGAATTACTGAATAAGCAAGTCTACTGGCTAAGTTCATTACCGGATGACGCTAAAGCAGACTTCAGGTCATTTATTCATAACAATTTTGACCCATCTGAAATCACCAATACCTGTCGGCAGGAATTAGCTGACCGGTTGATGTCCGATATGATGATGTTCAGCCCGGGCCCGGAATCTGTCATAGGAAAGCATCTGGCAAAAAGACCGAAGGATAAATGGGATGACATACTGAAGTACGGCGATCCATCTGTCTGGGATGAAGAATTTGAGCTAACGGTTGAGACAGGCCTCCTCAAACTGCGACACAATGATCTTAAAGCAAAAGGTCTGGTTGATTTCTGCCGCGAAAGAAGACGGGAAATCGCAGAAAAACTGGGAGACAGTCAAGCTTACCGTTTTGGTCTTGAAACCCGAGACAGTGTTGTTACTTTTTTATCCAGCCCGGCCTATCGTCACGCTATAGACCGGGCAGTAGAAACCAAACCAAATGGCGAGGACTACATTGAAACCTACAACAAAGACGGATTAATAATAAGAAAGATCCAGGGGTTTATAGATGGCAAGCCTGTCGGACTCACAGAACTGGAACTTTGGCTCTGCCCTCTTAAAGAAAATGATCGCTTCAGGTTTACACATGAAAAATTCTTCAAACATGCCTACACATATGCCAATGACCATATGGGTAAAATTGAGAATACCTTTTATTGCCCTGTGTGGAGAAGTCCTGACGCCGAAGAAGCGATACCAGAGATAATGCCTCATATCTATAAGTTAATTGAAAAAGCCATAGCGGGAGACTTGAGCCAGATACCCAGAATCCACTGGTGGTATGTACAGCTGGCACCTGTGGTACGAGGTCCGGGGGGAATTGCTGAAATGATAACAAACACCATCTGCCGGTTGCATCGTATTGATTTACCCCCCTGGGCAGAGGGCGTAGCCCCATCAGTAAAGGTACTACTTGAGCCCAGCGAAGAACGATTCTGCCAAAACTACCACAAACTCTTTTCAGCGGGGCAGGAACAACTTGAAAAGATATTCAGGCCACAAATCCCTCCAGCAACTGAAGCTCATACGAGTGCCAGCACATAAGTCACAGAAAAAGGACCGGGAGCCTGACTGACAATAGCGCCCGTAGCGAGGACGGCATGGATGCAGGAGCCAGGGCAACGCAGGAGCAGTTACCGGCAGGGCAGTCTATTCTCAGTCAGGCTGCTAGTATTTCTTTTTTTTTGCACTATCCTTCATTGAGTGCAAATGGCAACAAGCAACTCTTGGATCAGCTGACGTTATTTTTTCCTGATTTCACACAGCTTTTAATCATAAACAAACTTTTGAGCAGGCCTGTCAGCGAATTCCTCCTTGCACTAAACAGAGGTGCTGAATGATAAACAATGAACCAATCACTATTGCAGGCGAGTACGACAAAGATTTTTTAATGCATTTTACCCATCTTTTAACTTTCGAAATGAGTAAAGTCAGCAGCCCCCTGGTTGACGAAGAACGGTTAGAGTTCCGAAGAGAACGAATCAATGACTGCATGATATTGGACTTACCAAGGTTAAAGTATTACGTTGATGGCGAACTGGTTTCGGTACCCGGAGATACTGAGAAGAGCTTACTGAACCTCCAAAAATTGTTACTAAAAAATCACTGTATATGGTTTATACAATATCTGGAAGAACTCTCCTCAATACTTCATCAGGGTATTATGAGGTCAATCTACGAAGCTAAAAAACTGACCGCCAATCCCAGCTGGCACCACAAAGACAACTTAAACATAGAACTGCTAACCCACGCCTCGGGAAGCAATGGCGTAGCTTTTTGCATACTTCCTGAAAAAAAAATAGTGATTGCTGTAGCAAGCAGAATTTCCAATATTCTGATGGGAGGTGGCGTTATGGTAGTGACCGACTCTTCGAAAAGCCGGTTTGAAACTTCCATTTTTATTAATTTTCTTCCGGTACCCGCCTCAAATAATTACGGCTCAAAATTGATAGCTCAGCGGTCAGAGACTGAAAAAATGGGTTATTCTATGCACCTGTATCCTCTATGAGCCCTACATAAAAGTCAGGAAATGCTTGCAAAACAGCTTGCAGCCAGTAATGAATATTGCTAGTTTCCCGCCAGTTTCAATATCACGTAGTTCTCATGCAACATTACGCCATTCTTGCCAACCCCGGCCACAACCGCATCTACTTTGACGCTGCCCTCAACATCGCCTGTAACGAAATCCGGGCAATTACCGAGGCCAGAGACATAGAAATCAGCGACATTGGTGAACGGGACCTTAACCTTCCTGCCTGCATCTGTTTCAGCACCGAAGAACCCCTGAACAGCAAAGCCCTGAAAGCCTTGTCGGCTTCCTCGATTTATTACGCCATTTTTGAAATTCTTGAACAGGGGCTGCTCAAGCCTTTAGCCGTGGAACCGTTCGAGACTTTTCCGGAAAGCCTGAACCAGATTCTCAAATACACTGGCAAAACCAATGAGCAGTTCACCCGCATGATGGTGAACCTCGCCCTAAGCGCCTGCAAAACCGGCAGTGAGCAGATCACTCTGATCGACCCGATGTGTGGTAAAGGCACAACCCTTTTTGAAGGCATGGTTCGTGGCTTCAACGTGGTGGGTGTAGAAATCAACGACAAATGGACGCAGGAAATACAGGCTTACCTGATCAATTACCTTAAGAAAGGTCGTTACAAGCATACAAAAGCCAAAGAACGACGTACCCATAATGGCAAACGTTTATCCGACGGCTTCACGCTTGAAACCGCCGCCACCAAAGAAGACTTCAGCAATGGAAAAACCCAGACCCTGAAGGTCTTCCCGTCGGACACCCGTCATACCCAGTTTCTGGCAAAAAAGAATTCCTGCGATATTCTGGTATCTGATCTCCCTTATGGTGTTCAGCACGGCAGTAAAAATGCGAAAGACCCAAAGCTGGATCGCAGCCCGGTTGAATTGTTAAAAGAAGCCGCACCGGCATGGAAAGCGGTTATGAAGCAGAAAGGGGCGCTGGTGATTTCATTTAACGAATTCACCCTGAAATGGAAAGAGGCTGAAGAAGCCTTAACGGAAGCTGGCTTTAAGGTTCTGGATAAAGAACCCTATATCAATTACCTGCATCGAGTTGATCAATCAATCAATCGCAACCTGATTGTTGCTATAAAATAACACCCAGTCAAACCGATTCCCGCATCATAGAAAACCATCACCATCAGCCACCTCGCCTTTGCGGTGGTTGAAGCTCAGCATTCAGTAATTCGCAACATCCGGAGGTTTTGAGAGAACAAAAATAATGACTTAATCGGAGGGAGTGCTAGACTGCCTGCACCAAAAAGCCTGCTTTCTGTAAAAAGTTAAATTAATTTACTGGATTTAGGAAAAATAAAAGTATGCATTTCAAAGTTACTTTATATAAATACAAAATATATTTTTATATTTTGCTCCTGTCTCTGATTTCGGTAAATGTCTTTGCGTTTCAACTGAGCCAGAAACAAATCTCTGTAATCAAGCAGTTTGATTATGAGGACTATCAAAAAATTGAAAGTAAAATCAAGCTCATTCGTAAAAATGATTTGGACTCTTACATAAGCTTACTTATGGAGAATCGAAACACTAACCAAAGAAATAGATATTTCAGAGAACAAAGTAAAAAAGTCGGTCATTTGCTGGATATAACGGTAAGCCCTGACAGCAATAAAAAGCAAATGCCTTACGGGGTTCTGAGAGCCTTCAATTTAGTTCAGGCCATTATTTATTTTCATACACGCAACCGTACTGAGGATGATTTCATCACTATTCCCACAGAAAACAAAGACTCCGATTATAAATGGCTGATCGAAATAATTAGTAACTATGCGGATGAAAAATTAATAACTGAGGACAGAGGCAACTTATGGAGTAAAAATCCCGAGTCTGCGATTTCGGTCAACCAAAAGTCAAAAGATGGAAAAGTAACAACCCAGTCACCAATGCGAAACCCCGCTGCTAAAGCCAGAGAAGTCTATTTTGCGGTCAACAACCTCAGGAACTTTCTTGAGCAAAAATATCCAGGTAACTTCGAAATAAGTGTCGACGATCATAATATGTTAGAGGTTTCATTAGATTTTGTGGCTCCCACTGGTTGGTGGCAAGGCGCATTTTTCAGAGTTATTTTTAACTTTGACAATATTGGTGACGAGGGAGCAGAAGTAGACGTCCAACAAGCTCCTCCTGTTTCGCACCTCATCGGTAACAAATTGTGTCTTATGCAAATCTATAAGAATTCAGAAAGATATCCAGACGCAGTCTCAGGTTTTAATGCTCATCAATGGTGGTTTGATAATTGTAACGGTCGGGTACGTTACGGTTCAAATAATTACTCTATCGAACAGCAAGTCATTCAGGTTATTAACTTTATGTCTGGAGATTTTGATATTAAAGATGAAGGTTTTCTGGCATATTTACACGCAACAAAAAAAGGACATAAATTCTATGTATCAGCTGCTGAAGAAATCTCACAGAGGATACATAACAACAACCTCGATGCTTCACGATTAGAGACAAGCCTTACAGTAGAAACAAATTTAGATAAAATAAAAGAAGCCGCCAACACCAGAATCACACCTAACGGAGACCCGAATTTTGATTATTTAGTTTATGATGAAGCAGACAATAAAAAAGAACACTCAAAAACACGTATATTTCTTCCAGTTGAAATGTACAAAGAAGCAGAGATCGTTGAATTTAATACAGATGAAATTGAAAATACAGATGAAATTGGAGAATATCATGACATTGTCTTTAAAGCTATAAAAGAAACCAGCTTTTACATACCAGAAGGAATTGAGCCCAAAATATATTACAAAAGGGATCTGATTGATAAAGAGGAAGTTAGCGAAAAAGTTTTTGACGCAGAACAAAGTAACAGGAAAGAAAATCCCAAAAGAACTGATAATAAAAACTCAAAACTGACCATGATTGTTAAAGTGCCAAATTATGAGGAGCGTGCATTTAAGAAGGCTACGGAAGAAGGCAGTCAATACTACACACCTGAAAATCCAGACATCTTATGCTCAGGTGTCTGCACACCAAAAGAGATTGAATGGGAAATACATCTAGTACCAGGTGGTAAAAAGCGTGCCAAAGATAACAATATGGTAAATCAATACCATTTGATGATACCCAGGGAAAGCATGAAGCCAACAGAACGATACAGGGGGGGATTCCAGTATGGCAGCCAGGCAAATGTATGGATACCAATGATAAGGGAAGATATGTCTGAGGCAGAAAAAGAATTTGCTGTAACAGCTATGTATGATTTATCTAAAAGAAAGCTGGCTCTTCCCAATGAAAAGAAATATATCATGGCAAATAAAGGAAATCATATTATTACAAAATCCCTACTGAAGCCTGATAAGGACGTAGAGACATGGCAGCCAACTCAAGCCTTCCTGGAAATACTGTTACAAGGAGTACAGATGTCGATTCTTATAGCAAAAAAAGACTATTCAATTGTAGAAAGTAATAATCTTTTTTTTGAGCATGCACTGAAGGGTGAGCTTAAAAAGAATACTATCGAAGACCTGGCATTTTTCCTTGGTCAACTCACCCCAAGCCTTAAGCACTTATCCAATATGGATTACAAAGACATAGCTCTGATTAATCAGAGGATCATGATAAATTACCTGATTGAGATTTGTGTTCGTACTTTGTTGCGTGAGGAATTCGGAAGTGGCTCTGAATTAGTAAATACAATAACTGAAACACCTGAAAGTTTTAAGCTTAGTGACATAATCAATACCAATAAAACAGGTATTCAGGTTGCATTTAACACATTGGCACTAATGGATTTTCTTACTCAGAAAATAGTATTTACGGAAAACTCCGATAGTTTTAAAGTGAGTGAATCAGAAGTTGAATCACTGCAAATCAATATTAAAAATTTATACAGCAAGATGGAATCAAGCAAAGATTTCCTTCCTTCACTTCTGGATAATTTACTTCCCACGGCAAAATACAGTCCTACAGGAATAGACTTTAATGACGATCATTTCAAAAACAAATTCAGACTGGCTGTTCTGGAGAAGTATCAGCAGCGCTCCGGAAAAAAAGAGGTTAAGAGATCTCTGGGAAAATACTTTAAAGAAACTATTGGTTCCAGCTCAACGGATAATGATCCTATTTTTGATACAAAAGAAACAGAAGCACTGATAAATACCTTCAGAGAAAATACTCCTAAGCGCTTTATCAATGAAAAAACAGTCACCGGAACCTATAAACAGACATGTTATCATTGTGGTGAAGTTTATGAAACTACTGACCCAATCTCTGGCAGCCGTAGAAACAAACAAAAACACCATAAAGAAAATAACCCAAGGCTAATCAAGCCTCTTCATAATAAAGAATGCAAAGAGAAAGATAAATGTATCAGGACTGGTGCAAAAAAACTGTATGATCAAATGGAAAGTCAATACCCTCAAAAGCAAATTAATGGGCCGGTAAATCATTATAACCCTGTTCCTGAAGGTTATGAATTGATAAGGGTAAATGGAGATGGAAATTGTATGTACTCTTCAATTGCAGAGATTTACAACAGGCACCAACCCTCTGAAGAAATGGGTGCATGGAACCAGCAGGCTGTTCGGGATACCATCGAACGTAATCTTCGCTCTATTAATGACGCCATTCAAAACCACCCTCGCAGGAGTAACCTGCTTCAAGAGCTCGAACTTTTGACCGGCTTAAATGCTGAAATTATCCCGGCCATTATAGAAAACCGTGTAATCACCCAGTCAGCAGCTGAAGGGGATTCAGAGCTGGGGGTTTTACAGCAGTTTGGTGATACGCAGTTAATCCCATTACTGGCACCAACACAAAGCGTCCGGTTTTCAGTGATCACTCAAGGTCTTTCAGGTCTGAATACAGGGGTCTATGATCTGAATCTCTGGGTTACTTTAGCACCCAACCTTCTGGCAGCCTTATTAGCAAACCCGCACTTCTCCTTTCCTGACTTATCTGACACTGAGCGTCTTGAAATTGCAGAATTACTACCATCTGATGTCAACAGGGCAAGACGTCGGATAGCCAGCATTACATCTGCCAGGCAAGCCATTGGCCACCTTATTCATTACCCAAATGCGATTAGTCGCCTGGAGCACTTTGATGCAGCAGTAAGAATTGATACGAGCCAAGATATGGAGGTAGACCTAGAGGTAGACCCAGGGGTAGACCCAGGGGTAGACCCGGAGATAAACCCGCAACAAGCCGTCTCCTTTCTTGCGATGATCTCTCTGGCTGCTCGTCTAAGACCCCACTCAGGCAACTCTAATTAGTTTGGCTGCCCCCCCTTTGCAATATCAGCTGCAAAGGGGGGGATTAATCTGCAGTTCAAACTCAGGACTTGTTACTGATCAACCGCTTCGGCGCTACACGCCCATCGTCGTCAATCTCTCCCACACCCAAAAAGCGGAAGCTTTCTTCACCAGACTCAGAAATTTCCTGCCCGTAAAGACGAACACCGCCGCTTGTCGGTGCCTGAGGCACCTGAACCGGCTGCCCCTGAGTGATATAGAAACTACTGGTCTGCCCCAGACGAACCTGAGGCCAGTCACTGACAGAAGTATCCAGCGGCAACAGCAGCTCATCCAGAGCCGCATGACCACCACCATCACGTACTGCTTCCAGCGCTTCCAGCGTGTGCATCTGGTCTTCACGGTAAGGACCTGCCGCCACCCGGTGCAGTTCAATCACATGCGCCAGACAACCCAGAGCCTCACCAATATCTTCTGCCAGAGTCCGGATATAAGTACCCTTACTGCAATCCACTTCCAGGGTAATGCTGTCGCCGTTAAACGCCACCATTTCCAGACGGTGAATGGTGATTCGACGACTTGGACGATCCACCACAATACCCTGACGAGCCAGCTTGTACAGAGGCTCACCATTGTATTTCAGGGCAGAGTACATGCTCGGTATCTGGTCAATGTCGCCACGGAACTGTTCCAGAATGGCTTCAACATCTGATTGCGTGACATTAACCGGACGCTCTTCAACAATCTCACCTTCCAGGTCACCGGTTTCAGTGCGAGCCCCCAGCTTTACAACGGTACGGTAAGACTTGTCAGAGTCCAGCAGAAACTGGGAAAACTTGGTCGCCTCACCCAGACAGATTGGCAACACACCGGTTGCCAGAGGGTCAAGGCTGCCGGTATGACCCGCCTTGGCTGCCCCGTAAAGGCGCTTAACACGTTGCAATACGTCGTTAGAGCTGGCGCCTTTTTCCTTATTTACGACAACAATGCCGTCGACCGGACGGCCACGGCTACGTCTGCGTCTGGACATTGATACTTACTCCCCAGAGTCCCCAGAGTCCCCTGATTCCTCTGAATCTCCGGAATCAGACTTATCCTGGCCCGCCTTATCACTCAAGGGACCTTCATAATCGCTGTCCTGAGAACGAGCCTTTTCAATCAGATCGCTCAGGAAGGCGCCACGGCGCATACTGGCGTCGTAACGGAAACGCAGTTGCGGAGTAAAACGCAGCTTGATAGCACGTGCCAACTGGCTGCGCAGAAAACCGGAAGCACGCTTCAGCACTTCCAGAGACTCGTCAATCTGTTTCTGGTCATCCACGCCCAGAAAAGAGACATACACGTCAGCAAATGCTAGGTCGCGAGTCACGTCCACAGCACTGACCGTCACCATACCCAGTCGCGGGTCTTTCATTTCCTGCTGAATCAGCTGTGCCAGTTCACGTTGAATCTGGTCAGCAACCCGCTGGGTTCGACTGTATTCTTTTGCCATACATCATTCCGTATGAAATCGGTCAGGTTTTTCGTAATCCGTAGCCCGTAGCCCGTAGCCCGAAAAACGGGAAACGGGCTACGGGATACGGGCTTCGGGCTTCGGTTCTCGGACCTCGGACCTCGGACTACGAATCCCCTGATATAACAAAGCCCGCAGTCGAAACCACGGGCTTTTTAGTTACGCCATGCCAGCCAGCTTAGAGAGTGCGCTGAACTTCGATGGTCTTGTAAACCTCGATCTTGTCGCCAGGCTTAACGTCGTTGTAGGACTTAACCGCGATACCACATTCCATGCCTTCGCGAACGTCCTGAACGTCGTCCTTGAAGCGACGCAGAGATTCCAGCTCGCCTTCAAAGATAACCACGTTATCGCGCAATACACGGATACGGTCGTTGCGGTACACAGTACCTTCAATCACCATACAGCCAGCCACAGCACCGAACTTCGGAGAGCGGAAGACGTCACGCACCTCAGCGGTACCAACAATCTGCTCGCGGGTATCGGAGCCCAGCATACCGCCCAGCGCTTTCTTAACATCTTCGATAATGTCGTAGATAACGCTGTAGTAACGCAGGTCCAGCTCTTCAGCTCCAATCACCTTACGGGCAGAAGCGTCAGCACGAACGTTGAAGCCGACCATAACCGCATTAGAAGCCAGCGCCAGGTTAGCGTCGGTTTCGGTAATACCACCCACACCGCCGGAAATAACCTTAACCTGAACTTCTTCGTTACCCTGCTCTTCCAGAGAAGAGGTCAGAGCCTCCAGAGAACCACGAACGTCGGCTTTCAGCACGATGTTCAGGGTCTTCTTCTCTTCAGAGCCCATGCTGTTGAAGATGTTCTCCAGCTTGGAAGCCTGCTGACGAGCCAGACGAACTTCACGGAACTTGCCTTGGCGGAACAGGGCGATTTCACGCGCCTTGCGCTCATCCTTAACCACCAGCATTTCATCACCGGCTTCAGGCGTACCATCCAGACCCAGAATTTCAACCGGAATAGAAGGACCAGCTACCTTGATTGGCTTGCCGTTCTCATCCAGCATCGCACGTACACGACCGTACTGCTGACCCACCAGGATGTTGTCACCCTGATTCAGCTCACCGCCCTGTACCAGAACCGTTGCAACCGGACCACGACCTTTATCCAGACGGGATTCAACCACAACGCCCTTCGCAGGACCTTCGTTCGGAGCTGTCAGTTCCAGAACCTCAGCCTGCAGAACAACCGCTTCCAGCAGTTCGTCGATGCCCTGACCAGTCAGCGCAGAAACGTGCATGAACTGAGTATCACCGCCCCACTCTTCAGGAATCACTTCCATAGCGGACAGTTCGTTCTTAACGCGATCCGGATCAGCACCTTCCTTATCCATCTTGTTCACAGCAACCACCAGAGGTACGCCAGCGGCTTTCGCGTGCTGAACCGCTTCCTCGGTCTGAGGCATTACGCCGTCGTCTGCTGCGACCACCAGGATAACGATGTCAGTCGCCTTGGCACCACGGGCACGCATCTGAGTAAATGCCGCGTGTCCCGGCGTATCCAGGAAGGACACCATGCCGCGTGGCGTATCAACGTGGTACGCACCAATGTGCTGGGTAATACCACCGGCTTCGCCAGCCTGTACACGACTCTTACGGATGTAGTCCAGCAGAGAGGTCTTACCGTGATCAACGTGACCCATTACGGTAACAACCGGAGCACGAGACTTCTCTTCAAAGCTGGCTTGACCATCGATCTGATCTTCAACCAGAGTATCCTCAATGTCATCCGCCTTGGTCAGCTTGTAGGAGTGACCCATTTCTTCCACAACGATGGAAGCAGTATCCTGGTCAATCACCTGGTTGATGGTCACCATGGAGCCCATCTTGAACATGGCCTTGATAACGTCAGCCGCCTTGACTGCCATCTTCTGAGCCAGCTCTGCAACCGTGATCGTCTCAGGAATAGAGACTTCACGTACGACAGGAGCCGTTGGCTTGGTAAAGCCGTGCGCTGCCATGGACTCTGGTGCCACAGTGCGATGCTGACGACGACCACCACGGCGATCATCACGACCACCGCGACCGCGACCGCGACGATCACCATCACGACGATCATCACGTTCATTATCGCGACGATCTTTGCCTTTGCGGTTACGACCACGCTTGTTGTCATCGCTCGGTGGCGGTGGCGGTGCAGCAGCCGGATCGAAGCGCGGTGCAGATGGACCACGTGGGCCACCACGGTTGTCACCGTCACGACGTGGGCCACGGCTGTCACCTTCACGGCGCGGGCCACGGCTGTCGCCTTCACGACGCTGACCACGGCTGTCGCCTTCACGACGTGGACCACGGCTGTCGCCTTCACGACGCGGACCACGGCTGTCGCCTTCACGACGCTGACCACGGCTGTCGCCTTCACGACGCGGACCACGGCTGTCGCCTTCACGACGCTGGCCACGGCTGTCGCCTTCACGACGCGGACCACGGCTGTCGCCTTCACGACGCTGACCACGACCATCTCCATCGCGACCACCGTCACGACGTTGGCCACGACCTTCGTCTTTCTTCTCTTCTTCTTCGCGCTTAACGTAAGTACGCTTCTTACGAACTTCTACGTTAACCACTTTGTTTTTACCTGCGGAACCGCCAGCCACTTTCATCTGACTGACAGTTTTGCGCTTCAGGGTAATCTTGGTCGGTTCTGCACCGCCAGTGTGATCACCGTGAGCCGCCTTCAGGTGCGCAAGCAGCTGCTGTTTTTCAGCATCAGAAACAGACTGGGAAGACTGGGTATGCTTCAACCCTGCATCCTTCATCTGTTTCAACAGCCTTTCAACAGGCGCGCCGACCACCTTTGCGAGTTGTTCTACGGTTACATCTGCCATTAACACTTCTCCTCTCAGTGGCCCGCTCAGTTGCCAGCTTCCTCAAACCAGGGTGCACGTGCCGTCATAATCAGGTCTCCGGCCCGTTTCTCGTCCATGCCTTCTATATCAAGCAGGTCGTCGATGGATTGTTCCGCCAGGTCTTCCATTGTTACAACACCCCGGCTGGCCAGTTCAAAAGCCAGATCCTCTTCCATGCCATCCATGTTAAGCAGATCTTCAGCCGGCTGAACGCCGTCGAGTTTCTCTTCCCGGGCTATGGCCTGAGTCAGCAGTTTATCCTTGGCACGTTTACGCACTTCTTCCACGATGTCTTCATCGAGACCTTCGATGGCAGTCATCTCTTCCAGAGGTACGTAAGCCAGCTCTTCCATGGTGGTAAAGCCTTCTGTCACCAGGAGCTCTGCTAACTCTTCATCAATGTCGAGCAGGTCAATAAAATTCTGTTTGATCCGACCCGCTTCCTGTTCCTGTTTGGCAGCAGCGTCGGTTTCAGTCATTACATTCAGGTTCCAGCCAGTCAGTTCACTGGCCAGACGGACATTCTGACCACCGCGACCAATCGCCTGGGCCAGATTGTCCTCGCTGACGGCGATATCCATGGTTCTGGATTCTTCGTCAACGATAATGGATGCCACCTCAGCAGGCTGCATCGCGTTGATAACATATTGCACCGGGTTGTCATCAAAGAGCACGATATCAATGCGCTCATTACCCAGTTCACCGGAAACCGCCTGCACACGCGCACCGCGCATACCGACACAGGCACCCACCGGATCAATGCGACCGTCGTTTGTCTTAACGGCGATCTTGGCACGGGAGCCCGGATCACGTGCAGCGCCTTTGATTTCAATCACTTCTTCAGCGATTTCAGGCACTTCAATGCGGAACAGTTCAATCAGCATCTGCGGCACACTGCGAGACATCATCAACTGAGGCCCTCGACCTTCAGTAGAAATTTCATGCAGCAGGGCGCGTACGTGAACACCGACACGGAAGTTTTCACGGGGCAGAATCTGGTCCTTGCGCAGAACCGCTTCGGCGTTGCTACCCAGATCAATAATGATGCTGTCACGGGTTGTTTTTTTAACCGTACCGTTGATCAGCTCACCCAGACGATCGCGGTAAGCGTCAACCATCTGAGCACGCTCAGCTTCACGTACTTTTTGTACAATTACCTGCTTGGCGGTCTGGGCCGCAATCCGGCCAAATCCTACGGATTCAACCTGCTCTTCCCAGACACCATCAATCTCCAGGGATTCGTCCTTCTCTTTACCCTCATCCAGGGTAAAGTGCATTCCCGGAAACTCGAAGTCTTCGTCAGCTACGATTGTCCAGCGGCGGAATGTGTCGTATTCCCCGGTTTTACGATCAATCGCGACACGGATATCGACTTCAGTTTCGTAACGCTTTTTAGTCGCGGTTGCCAATGCGATCTCCATCGCCTCGAAGATCACTTCGGGGGAGACTCCTTTCTCATTGGAAACGGACTCTACGACCAACAGAATTTCTTTACTCATGCTCTGCCTCGCCTATGCTGTACCAGTCCATGCTTATGCCAACACTTCCCTGGCCGCACACCGGAACGGATGACTGACCAGAATTGTCAGGTCATTATCTTTGTTCCGATCTGAACCAAACGCAGCTTCAGTCTTTCGACCCTGCCTTCTGTGGAAATCAGCTACAGAAGCAGGCAACGAAGGACAAAACTACTCAGTCGAACCTTGGTATCACCTGAGCCTTATCAATGCTCTCGATGGGGAACAGTAGTTCATGATCATCAACGATCACAACCACATCCTGATCCTCAACACCCTTTACAATGCCCCGATATTTGCGACGCCCCTCAAAAGGAACGCGCAGACGGATGTTCACCTCGGCACCTGCCCAAAGCTGATACTGCTCCAGCGTAAACAGCGGGCGGTCAACTCCCGGTGAAGATACTTCCAGGGTATATTCCTCTGTAATCGGGTCTTCTACATCGAGAACCCCACTGACCTGACGACTGACCTTAGTACAATCATCCAGGCTGATGCCACCTTCCCTGCCGGGAAGGGTATCAATAAAAATTCTTAAAACGGAGTTACGTCCCTGGGATTTAAACTCTATACCCCAGAGCTGGTAATCGAGCGATTCAACCACCGGCCCGATCAACGCCTCCAATTGCGACTGCTTACCTGCCACGATGGAAACACCTGTCTGCAAAAACAAAAAAAGGGCTATAAAGCCCTGTATCAATTAAGCATTCTTTTCCGGAAAGCTGTCCGGAAAAAATGCCCTAGCCTCCAGTTTTCCGGCTGGACGCAATTAAGGCTGTTTGAAAATAGTTCCGCAGCTGCCATAACAATCACAGCATTAACAATTTCACCCGATGTACCGGGTCATTGTTAATAGCTGCGAGCCCAGCGGTCTATTTTCAAACAGCCTCTCAGCTACGTACCTAATAAAAAACCCCACAATGGGGGTTTTAATAAGTTGGTAGCGGGGGCCAGATTCGAACTGACGACCTTCGGGTTATGAGCCCGACGAGCTACCAGGCTGCTCCACCCCGCACCAAAATCTCTTTCAGTATACTGTTTGATTAGGAAGCTAACAACCCAATACAGAAACCTTCTTTTTTACTTCATTCTGCTTATTTAGCAGAGTTCAAATTTGGTGCCCAAGGCGGGACTTGAACCCGCACGATCATACGATCACTACCCCCTCAAGATAGCGTGTCTACCAATTCCACCACTTGGGCATTCTACTTCCTGTTGAAAACACCACCTCAGAGGCGGAATATCTTACTGCACAGGAGGCAGGTCATTCTGTTGATTCTGACCCATCTCGTCAGTCTCGACGGGGGTAGAGTCTAACACAGGAGCATCGCTTTCAACACCCCCTGCAGTGCCTTCAATCGCAACCGGCGCATCAGATGTCTGAGGAGCCTGTTGCTGCTGAACAGCAGCTGCCGGAACACCAGCATCGCTGATAGTGTTCGCCTTCTGCCTGGCTACCATTGCCAGAGAGAAGCTGGTCACAAAAAACACGGTGGCCAGAATCGCAGTTGTGCGACTAAGAAAGCTTGCACTACCACTACTGCCAAAAACAGTTTGTGACGCGCCAGCACCAAAACTGGCACCGGCTTCAGCACCCTTGCCCTGCTGGAGAAGGATCAGACCGATCACACCAGCAGCGGCAAGAACATGAAAAATAAGAATTATGGTTTCCATCGCTATCCCGCAGCGTGACAGATCGCCTTGAACTCTTCAGCAACCAGCGACGCACCACCTACAAGACCACCATCCACATCAGGAAGCGCGATCAGCTCGGCAGCATTGGCAGCCTTCATGCTACCACCGTACAGGATTCGAGTCTTCGCAGCCATATCAGCATCATGTTCAGCCAACAGTTTACGAATCTCAGCGTGTACTTCCTGCGCCTGTTCAGGAGTTGCAGTCAAACCAGTACCAATAGCCCATACAGGCTCATAAGCGATCACAAAGTTTGCCAGACGCTCCGGACCTGCAGCCCGCAGCACAACCTCAATTTGTGAAGCAACCACACTCATAGTGTCGCCTGCTTCGCGTTCTTCCAGAGTCTCGCCTACACACAAGATAGGAACGATACCCTGATCAACCAGAGCGTTGAACTTCGCAGCTACGATTTCGTCAGTCTCACCAAACAGGGTGCGACGCTCGGAGTGACCAATGATCACATATTCAATACCGAGATCTTTAACCATCAGAGGCGAAGTTTCACCAGTGAACGCACCGGAAGACTGCTCAGATACATTCTGCAGACCAGTCTTAACGATGGAACCAGCCAGTTGATCACGAACCTGCTGAGCGTAGACAGCCGGAGGACATACCAGAACTTCGGCTTTGGTTTCCAAACCAGAAACCAGCTCCTCAAGCAATTTTCGGTTACTGTCGGAAGAACCATTCATCTTCCAGTTACCGGCTACGAGTGGCTGACGCATAGTGCATTACCTCAACGTTCGCGAGGTCGGCATACTAACCTACGCGATAAATTTATACAACCTGAAAACGGCAGAATAACATTCTGCCAGATAGTTTCCTTGACTCCCGGCAGTCCATTCTCATTCTGATGAATAACAAACTTTCCGATTTAGCCCTGTTGACCAGAATGGCTGAGATAAAAAAATCATTTTTTCTACAAAAGCCACTTTCCTGCTCTATTCTGTTTTCTCCAAAGTCATGCAGAAGAATAGAAGAAGAATAGAAGAAGAATAAATGGGCTTTTGTTTTTTTTAAGAACTATCTGTCAGCAACCCCAACAATACACAACATGATAAAAAACTTATGTACAGAAAATTGAAAGCGCTACCCTTTACCCTTTTAATTCTCACGCTTAGCATAATCCGGTGTCCAGCCACAGAAATCACTCTGACTGTCAAAAATGATGCCGACAGTGAACAACTGGCAGAACTAACGTCTAGCGGTGAGTCTTTTTCTTTCTACCCTTTTCAGTATCGTGGACTTTACGACTCCCTGAGTGATCTCAAACCTAAACTCAGCGAGACAAAAAAACCACCCACCCTGTTCTGGGAATATGAGGACTCTCTTACCCGCTATACATTTATGGATCAAGGTATGAACAACCGGCTGGTAAAATGGATAAGGAACGGCTGGCAAGAATGCATCGAGAGCCGCATCAACCCACATCAAGCCAGCAAAAGCAACTCCTTCTCATGTATGGAATTTGCTTTTTATGTTTCCGGCAATGTTAAACATTTTTCACCCCACGGTACGGCTGATTTGCAACTGGAAGATGTGGGAGATGAGGATCTTGATGAACACGCAGATGTTGGTGATATCTTTATAGTCAAAGTTTTCAACACGGATATGGAAACAACCTCGTCATTTGCAGGCCATACGCTGATCTACGCCGGAAATGATTACTTTATTTCAGCCGAAATAGATGGAAGCATTTATTTCCAAAGCCTTGAGCAGGTAAAGCGGCTCTGGGCCGAACCCGGCGAAGGTGTTTATGATGTAATACTTAAGCTTTTCAAAGTAAAGAAATCTTCAATCACCAAAGACGAAACGGGTGCAAACCGGTTATTAGGCAGCATGCCGGAACCTGTAAAGAAAGGTGTCAAAGAGCCTCCTGCGGCCATGAGCAAAGCGGAGAAAGAGCAAAAAAAAGCAGAGAAGGAAATCAAAAGAATAAACAAGCATATGCAACACTACTTCATAAATCTCGATCAGGAGCAACGAAGGGAGGAGCAACCAAGCTATATCAACTATGTTTCAGACCACAACTACACCGAGCTTTGGCAAAGTCAGCAGTTTGATTCATTATTCAAAAAAGGATCACCCCAAATTCCATCTTTTATATTTCATCTAAAGCCAGAGTAAGGCTAAAAGCCACTGGCCAGCCTGCCTTCATTATCAAGGCCGCGAGGGCAAGCAAACCGCTTGCCCTGTATAAAACGTTAAACCATAGCCGACTCAACGACTTTTGCCAGCTTCTCAGCCTGACGATGCACCTGAGCCGCATCTTCACCTTCAACCATGACCCGAATCACAGGCTCAGTACCGGAAGGACGCAACAACACCCGCCCTCTGTCCGCCAGTTCGGCCTCTGACTGCTTAACAGCTTCAACGATTGCCGGAACCTGGCTTGTATCCGCCTTCACCTTGACCCGGACATTAATCATGGTTTGTGGGTATTTACTCATTCCGGAGCGCAATTCTGAAAGCGTTTTGCCGGAACGAACCACCGCCTTCAACACCTGTAGGGCTGACACAATACCATCGCCCGTTGTAGAAACATCGTGACAGATAACATGACCAGAAGATTCACCACCAATCTCCCAGCCTTTCTCTATCATCATTTCATTAACGTAACGGTCACCCACCTTCGCACGGTCAAATTCAATACCAGCCTTCTGCAGAGCCTTTTCCATGCCGAGATTGGTCATCAGAGTGCCTACCACTCCACCCTTCAGCTCACCATGCGCCTGACGGTCACGGGCAATAACATAGAGCAGCTCATCACCATCAACAATGTCACCTTTGTCGTCTACCATGATCACACGGTCACCATCGCCATCAAAGGCGATACCCATATCAACTCCCAGCTCCTGCACCACCTGGGACAGACCTTCCGGCTTGGTAGAGCCTGCGTTTTTATTGATATTGACACCGTCCGGTGAAACACCAATGGCATGCACTTCAGCACCCAGCTCACGGAAAACAGAAGGACCTACCTGATAGGTCGCACCGTGTCCGGCATCAATCACAAGCTTCAGCCCCCTCAGGTTCAGCTGATGAGACGTACTCGCCTTGCAGTATTCAATATAACGACCAGCCGCATCGTCCAGCCGTGTCACCTTGCCAAGCCTTTCAGAAGGCACGACGTCTATGTCACCTTCCAGCAGGGCTTCAATTCTCTCCTCTACCTCATCGGACAGCTTGGTACCATTTCCAGAGAAAAACTTAATACCATTGTCGTAGAATGGATTATGAGAGGCACTGATAACAATACCCGCCTGACCGTTAAAGGTTCTGGTCAGATACGCAATGGCTGGCGTAGGCATAGGCCCCGTCAGGCACACATCGATGCCCGCCGCAGACAAACCTGCCTCCAGGGCAGACTCAAACATGTAACCGGAAATCCGGGTATCCTTACCAATAAGCACCTGACCTTCACCTTCCGCTGCCAGCACTTTACCGGCAGCCCAGCCCAGCTTCAG
This sequence comes from Endozoicomonas gorgoniicola, assembly GCF_025562715.2. Taxonomy (NCBI): domain Bacteria; kingdom Pseudomonadati; phylum Pseudomonadota; class Gammaproteobacteria; order Oceanospirillales; family Endozoicomonadaceae; genus Endozoicomonas; species Endozoicomonas gorgoniicola. The sequence continues at coordinate 5,893,696 of NZ_JAPFCC010000001.1, read as the reverse complement.
GACAAACTCAGGATTAATGGGAAATTCACCAACACGACCACGAATTCCATCCGTTCCAAAAAACTTGCGACCCATTTGTAATACCTTACGTAACGAGGTTGAATCACCGGCCTGAAAGCAGCCAGCGATCTCTGAAAACTTTATTCTGCCTGCTGAACCGCTTCGAGCATGGTCACAACATCCCTGGTTTCAGCAACATCGTGCACCCGAATGATGTGCGCTCCAGCCTGAACAGCCATCAATGCTACCGCCAGACTGCCAGACAACAGTTCAGCAGCCGGCTTACCCAGCTGCACCTGCATAAATGACTTACGGGAAAGACCTGCCAGCACGGGAAAACCCGACTGCACCAGCCTGTTCAGATGCTTCAGCAAACTGAGATTCTGCTTAGGGGTTTTGCCAAACATGCCACCACCAAAGCCCGGATCAAGAATAATTCGATCTCTCTGAATACCGGCTGCCTCACAGTCTGACACCCGGTTCAACAAATACTGGCAGACCTCACCGGCTACATCTTCATAACAGGGGGCAAACCCCGGTTCAGGCTGATCAACCAGCGAGTGCATCAACACCACCGCCAGACCAGTTTGCGCCGCAGCCTGCAAAGCGCCTTCCCGATGCAACGCACGCACATCGTTTATAATGCCTGCACCGACTTTAGCCGTTTCAGTCATCACCAGTGCAGAGCTGGTGTCCACTGAAATCACCTGATCAAACCGAGCATTCAGAGCTTCCACAACCGGAAGTACACGCTCCAGCTCCATTTCACAGGCAACCCCTTTTCCGTCAGCACCAGGCCGGGTAGACTCGCCACCGACATCAAATATATCAACACCGTCGTTTACCATGGCGTCAGCGACACGCAGAATCGTATCCATATCCTGATAGCGACTGCCTGAATAGAAAGAGTCCGGGGTAACATTAAGAACACCCATGACCTGGGTACGATTGAAATCAAGGGTTCGGCCAGCACAATTCAGCTTAGTCATAGCTACCACAAAAAAGTCACCTTAGAAGAACCAAAACGGTTAACGAAAAAAAACGGGCAGGAAAACCTGCCCGTTATCATAGACCGAATTAATTAAGCCTGATGGTTGGCCGGACCACCAATGGTGTCGTCCTTTTTATCCTGATCAGCTTTATCCTGATCAGCGCCATCATCAGCTTCCGGGGCTTTGGCCTCAGGTTGCTCTTCAGACGCTTCAACCTTTTCACCGCCTTCACCACCAGCGCCTTTATCACTGGAATCTTTTGGTGGACGAGGTGTCTTGCCTTCCATAATGTCGTTGATCTGATCACTGTCGATGGTTTCGTACTGAATCAGGGCGTCAGCCATCATATCCAGTTTGTCACGATTTTCTTCCAGAATCGTCGCCGCACAGGTATAACACTCATCAACAATACGGCGAACTTCCTGATCAATCAGCTTGGCCGTTTCGCCTGAAACATTAGAACCACCGCCACTGCCGTAGCTCTTGCCGAGGAAGACTTCACCTTCGTCTTCGTCGTACATCAGCGGCCCGAGCTTTTCAGACAAGCCCCACTTCGTCACCATGCTGCGGGCAATCTGGGTGGCTCGCTGAATGTCGTTTGAAGCACCCGTCGTCACACCATCAGCACCCAGGGTCATTTCCTCAGCGATACGGCCACCAAACAGAGAACAAATCTGACTCATAAGAGCCTGCTTGCTCTGACTGTAACGATCTTCCTCAGGCAGGAACATGGTGACACCCAATGCACGACCACGAGGAATGATGGACACTTTGTAGACCGGATCATGGTCTGGCACCAGTCGACCGACAATAGCATGACCCGCCTCATGGTAAGCCGTATTGCTCTTTTCCTTGTCGCTCATCACCATGGACTTGCGCTCGGCACCCATCATGATTTTGTCTTTCGCCAGGTCAAACTCATGCTGACCTACCATGCGTTTATCAGCACGGGCAGAGAACAACGCAGCTTCGTTCACCAGATTGGACAGATCCGCACCAGAGAAACCAGGCGTACCACGGGCAATTACTGCCGCATCAACATCGTCAGCCACAGGCACTTTTCGCATGTGTACTTTCAGAATCTGTTCACGACCACGGATATCCGGCAGCCCCACAACCACCTGGCGGTCAAAACGACCAGGGCGAAGCAGTGCAGGGTCGAGAACGTCAGGACGGTTAGTGGCGGCAATTACAATAATACCGTCGTTTGCTTCAAAACCATCCATTTCAACCAGCAGCTGGTTCAGGGTCTGCTCACGCTCATCGTGACCACCGCCCATACCAGCACCACGGTGGCGACCTACCGCATCGATCTCATCAATAAAGATAATGCAGGGTGCCTGCTTTTTGGCCTGCTCGAACATATCGCGGACACGGGACGCACCCACACCCACAAACATTTCTACAAAGTCAGAACCGGAGATCGTAAAGAACGGAACCTTTGCTTCACCGGCAATGGCTTTTGCCAGCAGCGTTTTACCCGTACCCGGAGGACCTACCATCAGGACACCACGAGGAATGCGACCGCCCAGACGCTGGAACTTGCCAGGGTCTTTCAGGAAGTCCACCAGCTCCTGCACGTCTTCCTTGGCTTCTTCTACACCCGCCACATCAGCAAAGGTGGTCTTGATCTGGTCTTCCGACAACAGGCGCGCCTTGCTCTTGCCGAAGCTCATGGGGCCGCCCTTGCCGCCTCCACCGCCCTGCATCTGGCGCATAAAGAACATAAAGACTGCCAGAATCACCAGAATCGGGAAGCTGGCGACCAGCAACTGAGTCCAGATACTCTGCTTTTCAATAGGCTTGGATTCAATCTGCACGTTGCCACGCAGCAGCTCGTCCATCAGCTGATTATCAGGCACTGCCGGAGGCAGGTTGGTTTCAAAGCGCTCACTGCTGCTAAGAACGCCGTTGATGGTATAACCGTCGATCACTACCTTACTGACCTGTCGGTTTTCAACCATGCTGATAAAGTCAGAATAATTGACCTTCTGCGTGGTTGTCTGCATACCATCGAAGTTTTTGAACACGGTCAACAGCACCAGAGCGATGATGACCCAGAGAATTAAATTTTTCGCCATATCATTCAAAGGGCTACCCTCTCTTGAACGTACTGAAGCCTGGGATAGTCGGTCGGTTTGGGCATGTGTACCGGCTCTACTCTCTTTATTTAGTTAATCTGCACCTGTAACAATACACGATTGGACGTTCAGGCGACAGTCATCAACAATCTATATAGCCAATAGAAAAAAGTAATTACACGTCCTTACAAAATGCTTAACGTTTAACCCTTGAAGCCTTTTGCCAGCAGATAAACCTCCCGGGAACGAGCCCTTGAAGCATCAGGCTTACGGGTAATCACTTTCGTAAAAGAAGAACGTAAATCCTTCAGATATTCCTCAAAGCCTTCACCCTGAAACACCTTGGCAAGGAATACACCGTTCTTACGCAACACCTGTCTGGCCAGATCAAGTGCCAGCTCGACCAGATACATTGCCTTGGGCTGATCTATAGACTGTGCTCCACTCATATTGGGGGCCATATCGGAAATTACAAGGTCTACCTCGTCAGAACCGATCGCCTCAAGAATCTCTTCCAGTACACGATCTTCTGTAAAATCGCCCTGCACAAAGGTGGCACCGGCAATCGGATCCATTGGCAGAATATCAGAAGCAACAATACGTCCGGAGTCGCCAATAATTTCAGCAGCCACCTGAGTCCAGCCACCGGGCGCAGCCCCCAGGTCGACAACCCTCATGCCGGGACGAAATAGCTTATCTTTCTCATGAATTTCCAGCAGCTTATAACTGGCACGAGAGCGCCAACCATCCTCCTGGGAGCGCTTTACATACTGATCATCAAAATGTTCCTGCAGCCAACGCTTACTGCTCTTGGAACGAGAGCAGCGTGAAGAGCTGGTGCTTTTGGATCGGGTCATGATTTACCTTAGGATTTACCTTAAAACAGAGATAATGAGGAACCGGCGCAGGATTTAACGGTCAAACCACACACCAGTACAAATAACGAACTCGCTAAGCCACGAGCGAGAATGTAGAATAATGAACTTTTCACTCTGGCAATATAGGTCTCTGTACGAGGCATGCCTGCAATTTTCAGGTAGTTCTCTATAAGAACGAGCTATTAGAGCTGGAAAATCCCCTTTAAAAAAAGCCTGATTGCTATGGCTGTATCGCAATCCGGCCATTGTATTGTTCAGCCTCAGGATTGTGCAATCATGAGTCTATCCACTGATAGAAAAAAACATTTCCGTTCCCTGGGCCACAAGCTCAAGCCTGTTGTGATGGTCGCCGGTAAAGGCATGACCAATGGCGTTATAGAAGAGACACTGCGAGCCCTGAGTGATCACGAGCTGATCAAGGTAAAATTCGCAGTAGGTGACCGCGATGTTAAAAAGGCAATGATCGACGCACTGGTTAAACAAACCCAGTGTGAACTGGTACAAACCATTGGCAACATCGCCCTGATTTACAAGGAAAACAAGGACGCCAAACCCAGTCTGTCTAACGTAAAGAGCTTCTGACTCTCTATCTCATGACTCTCTATCTCAGGGTTTGGGATCCGTCCGGTCCGCAAACCCTGGGAGAGCCTGCCCAATCACTTTTGAAAAAAGTGATCCCAAATTTTTAATTCGTCCGGTTTCAGTTCATTAACAATAGCTTCCAGAAAACCAAAGGGTCCCGGGTCTGAATCAACTTGCACTACTTTTTCATGCTTAAGCATTTCAGAGACATGAGAGTTAGTCAGTTTTTTTAAATTCAAATTATTAAAAACAATACTTTTCAGCCATATTACGGAACTTTCCAGCTCACCAATAGAGTCAATCAATGTATTCATGCAAGAATCTGTCCGGCTTTGTTGCTCAACGCTTAACGGAGTGAGTGCGTTGGCTTTTTGATCAATCCTGATCATTGGCATATCAGTGATACCCCCACCTACAACAACCAGAAATGTAGGCTTCCTCCCAAAATCACCATCTAAATGCATTAAATTTATGAGTACCCTCAGTGCTTGCCCTTTATTAATTCTGGTATTACTGAACAATATTTGCTTCAGGTACTGCCCTTCTTCAAAAGGCGTCAATATTATGTAAGGCAAAGAGTTAATGTCGTATGGATTCTCACCGGTTTTGCCAGTGTATTCTTGTTTGTTAGTTATAGCTTTGTATCGATCAGTATTATTCCCGAACCGATAAATAAACTGTTCATTGAGATAGTTGGTAAACCCAGTAAAAGTAACCGGGTTACCTGGCTTAGTCTGATCGTCATCGCCCTTCTGTAAATTGTTAAATAAAATAAACGGTTTTTCAATCATACCGTCGCCTTGCCATAGACTCACCTTATTCAGAGGTTCATCGTTATCTTCCAAAAGCCACTCTTTGAGCTGCTCGTTGATGAAAGATATACGACCACCCAACAACTTAGACTTTTTTGTTATTTTCGCTCCAGCATTGGAAATAATGGCATCCGGAACTGGCAACCTACTGCCAAACCGATATAAATCATGTCCAAAAAATGTTTGCCTTTGAGGCGCTGCAACTGGAATAAGAGGCGATGTCATATTATAAACCAAAAAAACATTTGGGTATTTTTGGAGAAATGACTTTATTTTTTCTAACCATCTTTTCTGATTTCGTTTTATCTTTTTAGCTGATTTTTTGCTATGCACACTCAAAGCCGCATTGTTATCACCCACCGGATGTTTGCTTTGATACAGAATACCATCTACATCCGTAACAATAAGAAAATTATATTGATTGTATTCCGACAGAATATTGCCGAACTGTTGCAGCAGAACATTAAGTTCGTCGTCGTCATCCCCTAAAAAACTTTTTCTGGATAAAGAGTCAGACAGGGTCTCTGAACTCTGTAAGTTTGCAATAGAAAATAAAGATCCGCCTGCGTTGCTATTGATATCACTCTCTGTTTTTGGGGGGTCTTTGGGATACAAAAAAAAATGTGAATCTAAAACCTGTTTGGTTTGCATAGTGTTTGATATAACAAATATCACACACACAAGGGGCAAAGTCAGCCTGTCATCAAAATACTGCGAAGCACTACCCGTGCTGACCAATAAGGTTAAGAGGCCAGGCAGCAATATGATCAAAATCGATCTAATCATCATAAATGGAAACTGTGAATAATTTTGCAGGATCATTAGCTTAGTATCTTATTGTAGGTTATACAGAACAAAAACAAATTCTGTCGCAGGTTCTGCAGCCTGATCGTTAAGACTGTGCGAGGGTCGAACTTCGCACAGTCTTTGTATTCTTTACGTGCAACGGTTTGCGAACTTGCCTGCGCGGTTATGGCTCCGGGACGTTCTGGGTTGTTACTCTCCCTGCTGCTTCAGGGAAATCCTTATTTCATTAGAAGGTTCTTCTTTGGGAATAACACGAATACTTTGAATGGGAGAGTCTTCCGGCAACATGCCTTCTATAATGATGTTCTCCCGGCTCAACTGTCCGGGGATTCTCTCTGTCACCATAAAACTTAACGACTGAGTGCCAATATATAGATTTTTGATGCCATGCTCATCAGTGCGATGCAGGTGCCAGACAATCTCATTTTCATGAATATCCAGACCCACAGCCACTTCCTGCATCACACCTATAGGCCCTAACCCTCCCCAACCCACAAAATTGTCTTTGGCTAACCATTCATTGCCTGTCGAATCTTTTCGCTGTCCCCGCCCCCCGGTCATCGGGCTGTTGTATTCATAAATTCTTTTTTCATCTCCCGCCTTTCCACAAAAGTCGATTGAGCCATCTTCAGGGATTGACCAACAGACTTCATATTCATCATCTGTGCTACTCCCTGACGACTCAAACATGGTTTCGGCAAGACCTGCGAGATATTTTTCACTGGCATTGACGGCTACAGTCCACGCCCCTTTCACAGACCCTGCGTAGTTCATCAGCCCCTTCAGCGTTATATAAACAAGCGGCGGCCAGACGCCACCCCGCCAGTAATCACCCTCTTTCTGAAACCAGCTGCTTGATGTAGCGACTGCCGGAAAAGGCATCGGGGTGTTGAAATAACGATCATTCTTCAGATAGGTCAACATATCCCGGGCTTGTTCAGTGCTGGCAATTTCTGCATACAGCCCCCAGTAGGCAGACAAAACAAAATCAGAAGATCTGTAATTACATTTTTCATAAGCGTTAAAGTAAAAACCCTTGTTTTCATCCCAAAGGCATGCATTTATTTTCTCTTTCAGCACCTCAGCTTTTTTGTGATACAGTTCTTTTTGTGTTTCTTTATCCAGAATGTCCGATATGTTTGCCATCGCATCATAATGCAGCTTCATCTGGGCTGAGGCATCAAACATAGCAAGATTCTTCACTGTAACTTCCGGATCCAGGGGGTTATAGGAATGAGACAGAATAGACACAGACCAGATATCACCCTTAAATAAACCACGGTTGTCTATGTCGATAAATTCAAACGTAATGGGCAAGTTATCCATACCTGACCCCATCCCCCCCTGCCAGAACAATCCGTCAACCTCCTCCCCACTTTTAATTTTTCGATTCTCTTCCAGCCACTCAGTATGCCCCTTAAGCACGTCGTAAACAGCCTCCAGTCTGCTGCGGTCACGGCTTGCAAGATAATGTCGCCATTCGGCGTGGGCAGCCAAAGGGGGATTACTGTTATTTTCTTGTCCAAAACGCTTTATGATTCTGGACTTTCTTTTAAGGATGGATTTCCTGAATTTTTCATAAGCAATTTCATTGCCTGCCCCTTTGTAAACATCCCAGTTACTTTTTTTCAAACCGAAGTCTGTTATGTTGCTGCCTATTGCCAGCTCCGGAGGCAGATTGGTTAACAGCCAGACGGAGCATCCCGGAAAGAAATGCACTTCACTACCATTCGGCGAAATTTCCCTGGGTATAAAACCATCTTCATGTTGCTGATTGTAAAAGCAGTCTAACCCCCCCAGTGTATTAAATGCTCTATGGACATAACGTCCGAAACCGAGGCTGATAAACGCCTGATGCCAGAAAAATTCGTGATCAGAAAGCTGAGTACTCAACCTGTTCGACACAAAGGCAGCCATTTTCGGTTCTTTAGACGACAACCGAATATTATTAAAAAAGGCTTTCCAGGTGAGATTGTTTAGTTTTTCCCAATCCTTTTTTGTCGACAAATGGATTTTGGGAATATGTTCCTTAAAACGCTTATAATTGACTTCTTCTGACTCTGACTGCCTTGCGTTGAACCTTTTCCCATATTCAGGATCCGAAGGAAAGTATGAAAACGTTTCTTCAACCCTGTAGAGTTCTTCCCCAAAAACCGTTAATGGCAGAAAGGCCAATACAACCAAAAAAATGCACAATCGTTCTGGCTGTTTTTTTTTAAGCAGCAGGGACATAAAAAACCTGTCGAATATTTATTCCGGGACAAGAATAGGTTTAAAGCCCAAAAATTCCAGAAATAAAAAATAATGATTAAAGATTCACAAAAGGTAACTTGTGTATCCTCCAAACTGTCTCCGCCAGGCACTACTATTCTATGGGCATCTGCTGCAGGGTGTCCGTATCGTGCGAAGTAAAAGCTTCGCACACTGTATTTACTTATACACAAGCACCATGCTCGTTGGCTGGTTAAAGAGTTTGAATTGATCTAACTGCAGAGTGTTTGCCCGTATGTGATGCAACATGCTTTTCTGAATGCTTTCAGGCAAGCCCCGAAGCTCTCCCCCTAAAATAAAACACCCCATCTCAAGCAAGGCTTCATCGTCATTCCATATACCAGAAAAATCCAGATAACCCGGCAGCAACTCTTCAACAGCTTCGATATTCAGTTCACTGAGTTCAGGCATAAGTTCCAAAGTACTCGAATGGGTATTTAAACCATCCTCCCGGATGGACATCAGTTCACTAAAATCATTCTGAATCAGATAAAAACCCGCAGCCGGCTGAAGAAAAATCACCAGTACACCATCCGGTTTCAGTCCTGCCATTGCTGCCCGAACATACTTCCCCATAGGCTGCATCCAATAAAGGCAATGCGACATAAGCACCACATCCCACACAGGCTTCAGTTCTGACTCCGGAGTAAAAGACTGTTGTCGTAATTCCTGTTGCTCTCCCAACGCTTCGGCTCTTGTCTGAAGCTCTTGAAAATGGTTCGCATTGGGCTCATAAGCTCCATAACGGCAAGGCTGCCTGTAAAGCTCAGATAATACGTCATGAAAAAAAATGCCGCGACCAGCCCCTATATCAAGAAGAGAGTATGGGCCGGGGCAATGCTTGTTAATAACACGAACCAATGCCCTTTTCATTGGCTCGTATTCACGGGACACCTTCACAAGAAAATTGAATGCTTCAGCGTAACGCGCCTCAGAGAAAGGTGCTGGCTGAATGACTGACTGCCTGGATTCAGGATTCACAGCGATTACCTTGTTTTTACAGATACCAGTCAGAACAGGTTAGTCGGCTTATCAGCAATCGTCCGGCGGATTGACTTAGCCAGGCAGCAGGCACAAAAAAAGCCGCGCCTCTTTTCAGGGCGCGGCTTTTTTCAAGATCAACCAGTCAGTACATCATCAGATGTACTTCACCTCATCAATCTCATACTCGATAGAGCCTGACGGTGTACTCACCACTACAACATCGCCTTCTTCCTTACCCACCAGGGCGCGGGCGATGGGCGAGTTGATGGAGATACGGCTGGCTTTGATATCCGCTTCATCATCACCAACAATTTTGTATTCCACTTCACTGTCGTCATCAAGATTCACCAGAGCAACCGTGACACCAAATACAACCTTGCCATTCTGCGTCAACGTGCTGACATCAATGACCACCGCATTCGACAGCTTGGCTTCAATATCATTGATGCGAGCTTCCATCAGCCCCTGCTGCTCCCGGGCAGCGTGGTACTCAGCGTTCTCTTTCAGGTCACCCAGCTCTCTTGCTTCCGCAATGGCCTGAGAAACACGAGGCCGCTCAACACCTTTCAGTTGTGCCAGTTCTTCGCGGAGGGCTTTTTCGCCCTCTACCGTCATTGGGTATCGATTCATCCAGTCTTACCTTCGTGCAGATCCTGAAGTCGTCTGACTGTTTTTTCCGAACCAAAAGCAATGGCCCGGGCAATAGCTTCTGCGCCCGCCATAGTGGTGGTGTACAGAACCTTGTTGGTCAGAGAAGAACGACGGATTTTATACGAATCCGCTATCGCCTGACGACCCTCTGTAGTATTCACTACAAAGGCTATATCACCATTCACGATACTGTCCACCAGGTTTGGACGACCTTCCATGACCTTGCGGGTGTAGGTGACCGGCAAACCGGCTTCCTCAATCACACGGGCAGTACCACTGGTAGCGACCAACTCAAAGCCGGTATCCATCAGCAGGCGCGCCAGTGCCGGAACCGCTGGTTTATCCAGGTCACGGACACTGATGATCACCTTGCCACCTTTTGGCAGAGACATATTCTCAGCCAGCTGAGCCTTATAATAAGCTTCCGGGAAGGACTGACCAACACCCATTACTTCACCAGTGGACTTCATCTCAGGGCCGAGAATCGGGTCAACACGAGGGAATTTGTTGAATGGGAAAATCGCCTCTTTCACACAGAAATACGGAGGGATAATCTCCCTGGTGAAGTTCAGCTCTTCCAAAGTCTTACCCATCATAACGCGTGCTGCCACTTTCGCCAGTGAGTGACCAATACACTTGGACACAAACGGCACCGTGCGGGAGGCACGAGGGTTGACTTCGATCACATAAATCTCGTCATCCTGGATCGCCAGCTGTACGTTCATCAGACCGATAACGCCCAGTTCGATCGCCATATCCCGAACCTGCTCACGAATCCTGTTCTGGACACGTGGACTCAGGGAGTAGGGTGGCAGGGAACAACCGGAATCACCAGAGTGAATACCCGCCTGCTCAATGTGCTGCATGATGGCACCAATCACCACATGCTTGCCATCGCATACCGCGTCCACGTCTACTTCCACCGCACGGTTCAGGAAGAAGTCCAGCAGTACCGGACTGTCGTTGGATACTTTTACCGCAGAAGACATATAGCGACGCAGCTCGTCTTCACCGGCCACGATCTCCATGGCACGGCCACCCAGAACATAGGATGGGCGCACGACCAGCGGGTAGCCGATCTCTTCAGCTTTCGTGACCGCTTCTTCAACACTGCGAACGGTAGCGTTCTGAGGCTGAACCAGTTTCAGCTTCTGAATCATTTCCTGGAAACGCTCACGGTCTTCCGCACGGTCGATCGCTTCAGGACTGGTACCAATGATTGGCACGCCTGCACGCTCCAGCGCACGCGCCAGTTTCAGCGGCGTCTGGCCACCGTACTGAACGATAACACCTTTTGGCTTTTCAACATCAATAATCGCCAGTACGTCTTCCAGAGTGATGGGCTCGAAGTACAGACGGTCAGACGTGTCGTAGTCGGTAGAAACAGTTTCCGGGTTACAGTTGACCATAATGGTCTCATAACCGTCTTCACGAGCTGCCATGGCGGCATGCACACAGCAGTAGTCAAACTCGATGCCCTGACCGATACGGTTAGGGCCACCACCGATCACCATGATCTTGTCGCGGGAAGACGGATCGGCTTCACACTCTTCTTCGTACGTGGAGTACATGTACGCTGTCGTGGAAGCAAACTCTGCCGCACAGGTATCGACACGCTTGAATACCGGCTTGATATCCAGCACACGACGATGGCTGCGCACTTCGTCTTCAGCAATGTTCAACAGCTCTGCCAGGCGGGCATCACTGAAACCTTTGCGCTTCAGGCGGAACATCTGATCCGCAGAGATATCCTTCAGGGAAGTACCCTGCAGCTTCTCTTCTTCACGCACCAGGTCTTCAATCTGAACCAGGAACCACGGGTCAATCATGCACTGGTCAAACACCGCTTCAACGGTCATACCGGCACGGAACGCATCCGCCACGTAATAAGGACGATCAGCCTTCGGCGTCACCAGCTCGGATTTAATGCGATCCAGCGCACCTTCAGCGGTCACATCAATAATCGGATCAAAGCCGTTAGCGCCAGTTTCCAGACCACGCAGGGCTTTCTGCATGGACTCCTGAAATGTACGACCAATAGCCATTACCTCACCCACTGACTTCATCTGAGTCGTCAGACGGTCGTCAGCCTGTGGGAATTTCTCGAAAGCGAAGCGAGGAATTTTGGTCACAACGTAGTCAATGGCAGGCTCGAAGGAAGCCGGCACCACACCACCTGTGATTTCGTTCTGCAGCTCATCCAGTGTGTAACCCACCGCCAGCTTGGCTGCTACTTTCGCAATCGGGAAACCGGTCGCCTTGGAAGCCAGGGCGGAAGAACGGGATACACGCGGGTTCATTTCGATCACGACCATACGGCCAGTATCCGGACAGATACCAAACTGTACGTTAGAACCGCCGGTCTCAACACCGATCTCACGCAGTACCGCAATGGAGGCGTTACGCATGATCTGATATTCCTTATCAGTCAGCGTCTGGGCTGGCGCAACGGTAATGGAGTCGCCTGTGTGTACACCCATCGGGTCGAAGTTTTCAATGGAGCAGACGATGATGCAGTTATCATTGCGATCACGCACCACTTCCATTTCGTATTCTTTCCAGCCGATCAGGGATTCGTCGATCAGCAGCTCGTTGGTCGGAGACAGGTCCAGGCCACGCTTACAGATTTCTTCAAACTCGTCACGGTTGTAGGCGATACCACCCCCGCTGCCACCCATGGTGAAAGACGGACGGATGATACAGGGAAAGCCCACTTCTTCCTGTACGCCCCAGGCTTCATCCATAGTGTGAGCAATACCGGCACGAGGTGTTTCCAGGCCGATGTTCTTCATCGCCTTGTCAAACATCTCACGGTCTTCAGCCTTGTCGATGGCGTCACGGCTGGCACCGATCATCTGAACGTCATACTTGTCCAGAATACCTTTGTGGAACAGATCCAGCGCACAGTTCAGAGCGGTCTGGCCACCCATGGTCGGCAGAACGGCGTCCGGACGCTCCTTGGCAATAATTTTCTCAACGGTTTCCCAGCGAATTGGCTCGATGTAAGTCGCATCAGCCATCACCGGGTCGGTCATAATGGTCGCCGGGTTAGAGTTCACCAGAATGACACGGTAACCTTCTTCTTTCAGCGCTTTACAGGCCTGGGCGCCGGAATAGTCAAATTCGCAAGCCTGACCAATGATGATGGGGCCGGCTCCCAGAATAAGGATGCTTTCAATATCAGTACGTTTCGGCATCGTCGCTCTCGTAACTAGTTTTCACGTTTGCCTGTCTGTTCTCTATGCAGCTTCAGACAGACAAACAAGCTGGGAATCTTTCTGGAAGCTGTCTCATCGTAGCCCGTGGCCCGTAGCCCGAAGCCCGTATGAACAAACGGGAATCGGGCCACGGGATACGAAAAACCGCAGCTTCGTTATCCGATAAATCAGGCCGTATGCTTAGCCAGCTCATCAATAAAGCGGTCAAACAGGCAGGCTACATCGTGCGGTCCGGGGCTGGCTTCAGGGTGTCCCTGGAAGCTGAACGCCGGGCGGTCTGTCAGCTCAATACCCTGCAGACTGCCATCAAACAGAGACTTGTGCGTCGCACGAACGTTCTCCGGCATGCCTTCTTCAGACACTGCGAAACCGTGGTTCTGGCTGGTGATCATTACTGTGCCCTTGTCCAGATCCTGAACCGGATGGTTAGCACCGTGATGACCAAATTTCATTTTTTCAGTCTGTGCGCCACTGGCCAGAGCCAACAGCTGATGACCCAGACAGATACCAAATACCGGAATACGGGTTTCCAGAATCTCTGTAATCGCCTCAATCGCGTAAGCGCACGGCTCGGGATCGCCCGGACCATTGGACAGGAAAACACCGTCAGGGTTCATCGCCAGTACTTCGCTGGCTGGTGTTTTAGCCGGAACCACCGTCAGACGGCAACCGCGCTGCGCCAGCATACGCAGAATGTTCTGCTTCACACCGAAATCATAAGCCACTACGTGGAATGGCTGTCTGGCAACCGCCTGATGGCTGTCAGTTTCCAGCTCCCAGACACCTTCAGTCCATTCATAAGGCTGCCCGGTCGTGACTTCCTTCGCCAGATCCATACCTTTCAGACCCGGGAAAGCACGGGCTTTCGCCAGAGCCGCTTCTACATCAATACTGTCACGGTTTTCACCGGTCATGATGCAGCCATTCTGGGCACCTTTCTCACGCAGAATCCGGGTCAGGCGACGGGTGTCGATTTCAGCGATAGCGACAACATTTTCACGGCGGAGGTAGTCATCAAGGGAGATCTGGTGGCGCCAGTTGCTGGCAATAAGAGGAAGGTCACGAATAACCAGTCCGGCAGCATGAACACTGGAAGATTCATTATCAAGAGGGGTGATGCCGGTATTACCAATATGGGGATAAGTCAGGGTGACGATTTGACGGGAATAGGAAGGATCAGTGAGAATCTCCTGATAGCCTGTCATGGCTGTATTGAAAACAACCTCACCACTGGTTTCGCCATCAGCTCCGATGGCAATGCCCCAGAAAAGACTTCCGTCTTCGAGGGCCAGAACGGCAGACTTAGTCAATGGGTCCTCCCAAACTTCGACCTGTTATATCCTACTGCAGTAACAGCAATCAGCGCTGTTACAACTCAGATGGATAACAAATGGGATTGCGCAGTAATCGTGTGGCACCGTCCAGGCATCTACAACAATCCAGGCACTAAAAACAGGCAATATAAGAACAACCACCTACTCAAATTACAACCAGCGAAGTTATGAACACGCCCAAAAAAAGCGAGAGGTTAAGATACCGTCTCGCTTTCTTATCAGCTTATGTCCGTACCATTCAAAACCAGCCGGAAAGCTAATGCTGAACTGTCGCCACACACGCAACAAATCAAATTCAAATTTTTCGCATTTAAACACAAAAAAACTGAACTGTCTACTTACTTTTATCGGGCTTTTAGCGAGTTCTCATTGAGCCATTTTCGTTAAGCAGACATCATTTTAGCCCCAAAACGTCCTGCATATTGTAAAGGCCTGCCGGTTTACCTGCCAACCAACGCACGGCTCTTAATGCACCACGGGCGTAGATCACACGATTACTGGCTTTATGGGTGATTTCAACCCGCTCACCCTCTGAGGCAAACAACACCGTGTGGTCACCAATCACATCTCCGGCACGGATGGTTGAGAAACCAATGGTTTCACGCTCCCGAACACCGGTAACACCTTCACGGCCATAAATGGCACACTGTTTCAGATCCCGACCCACGGCACCCGCCACAATTTCACCCATCGTCAGGGCAGTTCCGGAAGGTGCGTCCACCTTGTTGCGGTGATGGGCTTCAATGATTTCAATATCCGCATCTTCATCCATGATACGGGCGGCAGTTTCCAGCAGTTTAAATACAAGGTTCACACCGACACTCATATTAGAAGCAAAGACGATGGGGATATCTCTGGCCGCTTCCTGCAACCGGGCTTTCTGCTCATCACTCAAACCCGTTGTGCCAATCACAATGCTCTTGTCATGCTCACGACACAGTTCAACATTGCTCAGGGTAAAAGCAGGCGAGGTAAAATCAATCACAGTATCAAACTGGTCAACAACGTCAGACAGCTGCGGCGACAACTTTACGCCTAAGGCTCCTACTCCAGCCAGTTCTCCCGCATCAACACCAAGCAGACTGCTACCGGGGCGCTCTATGGCAGCACCCAGCTCTACCCGTTCATCAGCAGCAATCGCCTCGACAAACATTCGCCCCATTCGACCTGCGGCACCAACGACAGCAATTCTTGTTTTTGACATGAGCTTCTCCATGAATTCCGGCATTCAGTTGTCTGCGAACAGTCTAACGCCAGCCTTTAAAACAGCAAACCTGATAATTGCTCAATGATGTCTATATTTATGAACTCCAATCACGTCATGAACTATCTAATATGCGAAGTTGTTATTTTTTATGGATGCTCGTTATTGCCGGGCTTATAAGCACCCAGGCTTATTCAAAAACCAACGCTCTGGATAATTTTCTTTTGCTACATTACTCAAGCCATTCAGGTGGATTTCAGCACATTCCTCTGCCTGCAAGCACTGGTGACCCCAATACCTACGGCCCGGTTATTTACAACACAGAGCAAAACCACTCCTTTGCAGTGACCAGCCTGCCCGGATCACCTGCGACTACAATAACCCTGTTTTTTGACGATGCTGTAGAGCTGGTTACCTTTGAAAGTGGCATTTCGGTATCCGTTAGCCAGATCAGGAATAATAAATATCAGGTCGACATTAACCTGTCAGCCAGCAAACAAGTAAGAACCCGCGCTTTTTCCCTGATTGGAACAGGCACTCTTGATACAGAAAAAAATAAAGTCAACGGCCAACCCCGGCAACTCAAACCACTTTTTCACGGCTTACAACGCGAAGGCGGAAAAAAGACAACAACGACAGCTGAACAATGGGGACACATAGTTCGCTATCAGGGACAGCTAAAATCCGACCTGTACAGCGAGCAGGAAGCATGGCTACAACAACCAACACCCTCCACAGCAGTGGTAATGGTAGTAATAAAAAAAGACGCCCCCGCCCCCACGGCAGCGAACGAAGGGGAAAACACTCAGTCAGGTAGTGAAAGCGGAACGGGTGACCAGCCTCCAACCTCCACTCAGGAGGCCGGCCCACCCATCAATAATAGTGATGGTGGTGGTGCTTACAGTCCAGATGAGCTGTCTTTTATAATCGGGCAGTTTGGGCTACTAGCGGTGCCTTGTCCAGATTGTGGGCGTGTATATATACTCTTGCCCACTGAAAAAAAGAGTGAAACCAAGGATAAAACCACCACACCACAATCCTGCAACTCAGAAGTTACAGAAAAAGGTAGCAGCAGAGACAAAAAAGAGGATCCGGACGACCCATCCGGCGGCAAACCTTCTGCCGTAAAGTAAACTTAAAATAAACGATAAAAGACATTTTTCACATAAAACCAAAGACAAAAAAAGCGGCTATAAAAGCCGCTTTTTTTGTGTCTGAATCGCCAAATCAGGAAGCCATATCGTCAAAGAATTTCTTCACCCCTTCAAAAAAAGAGGTTTTCTTTGGAGACTGGCGTTCTTCACCTTCAGCTGCAAAGGTATCTTTCAATTCCTGCATCAACTCTCTCTGGCGCTCTGTCAGCTTCACCGGCGTCTCAACAACTACACGACACATCAGGTCGCCACGACTGCCACCACGAACCGGCGTTACACCTTTGTCACGCAGGCGGAACAGCTTGCCGGTCTGAGTTTCCTTTGGAATCTTCAGCTTAACCCGACCATCGAGGGTTGGCACTTCCAGCTCACCACCCAGCGCAGCATCGACAAAGGTAATCGGCACTTCGCAATACAGATTTTTGCCATCACGCTGAAAGATCGGGTGATCCGCAACGCTCACCTGCACATACAGGTCGCCGGAAGGACCACCGTTAGCACCCGCTTCGCCTTCACCAGATAAACGAATACGGTCGCCAGTATCAACACCCGCAGGCACCTTAACAGACAGCGTCTTGTATTCCTGCACACGACCTTCACCGTGACATTCACGACAAGGGTCTTTAATCATCTTGCCGGAACCACGGCAGTCCGGACAAGTCTGCTGAACCGCAAAGAAGCCCTGCTGCATACGCACCTGCCCCATACCACCACAGGTGTTACAGGACGTTGCTGAAGTGCCTTTTTTGGCACCCGTACCATTACAGCTGCCACACTCGTTCAGGGTTGGGATACGAATCTTCTTGGTCGTCCCTTTAACCGCTTCTTCAAGGCTCAGATCCAGCTGATAACGCAGGTCGGCACCACGCTGGACACTGCTGCGGGAATGACCACCACCTGCACCGAAGATGTCGCCAAACACATCGCCAAAGATATCACCAAAGCCACCGGCACCGCCGCCAAAGCCGCCTTGTCCGCCACCCATGTTAGGGTCAACCCCAGCATGACCATACTGGTCATAAGCAGCCCGTTTCTGGTCGTCAGACAGAATCTCAAACGCTTCGTTGACTTCCTTGAAATGCTCTTCAGCATTCTTGTCATCAGGATTACGATCAGGGTGATACTTCATGGCCATCCGGCGGTAGGCCTTCTTGATTTCCTTGTCCGAAGCACCCTCTGCCACGCCGAGAACTTCGTAATAATCACGTTTTGCCATCAGTAAAACCCTGAGAGCTGCGGTACTTGTACCCGCAGGCTCTTAAATATTCTTAACCGTTTTCACACCGGGAACACTCCCGATCATTTAATCGTTTTGTTAAATGCAACAGCGCGGGAATAATCCCGCGCTGTCGTTTAACTCACTTCATACCGCAGCGCGGAATGCCGTGCTTACTTCTTGTCTTCTTTCACTTCTTCAAACTCGGCGTCAACAGCGTCGTCCGCAGAATCAGATTTAGCTTCCTGCTTAGCAGCACCTTCAGCACCCGGCTGTTGCTGCTGAGCTTCAGCGTACATCTTCTGAACCAGGCCGGAAGAGGCTTCAGACAGAGCCTTGGACTTCTCTTCGATAGCGTCTTTGTCGTCGCCTTTCAGAGCTTCTTCCAGCTCGGCCAGAGCCGCGTTGATCGCAGTCTTCTCTTCTTCAGTGGCCTTGTCGCCAGCTTCTTCCAGAGTCTTGCGAGTTGCGTGTACCAGGCCATCGCCAGTGTTGCGTGCAGCAGCCAGTTCCTCGAACTTCTTGTCTTCTGCAGCGTTGGCTTCAGCGTCCTGTACCATTTGATCGATTTCGTCATCGGACAGACCGGAAGATGCCTTGATCACGATGGACTGCTCTTTACCAGTCGCTTTGTCTTTAGCGGACACGTTCAGGATACCGTTAGCGTCCAGGTCGAAGCTTACTTCGATCTGTGGCATACCACGTGGAGCCGGTGGAATGTCGGACAGGTCGAAACGGCCCAGAGACTTGTTCGCAGACGCCTGCTTGCGCTCACCCTGACATACGTGAATGGTTACCGCAGTCTGGTTGTCGTCAGCTGTAGAGAATACCTGGGACTTTTTGGTCGGGATGGTGGTGTTCTTGTCGATCAGGGAGGTCATAACACCGCCCATGGTTTCGATACCCAGAGTCAGCGGAGTCACATCCAGCAGCAGAACGTCTTTTACGTCACCCGCCAGAACCGCACCCTGAATGGAAGCACCCATAGCAACGGCTTCATCCGGGTTAACGTCTTTACGAGGCTCTTTGCCGAAGAACTCTGCAACTTTTTCCTGAACCATTGGCATACGGGTCTGACCGCCTACCAGAATGACTTCGTCGATCTCGGACAGATCCAGATCGGAGTCTTTCATTGCAATGCGGCATGGCTCCAGAGAGCGCTGAACCAGATCTTCTACCAGAGATTCCAGCTTGGAACGGGTTACTTTAACGTTCAGGTGCTTAGGACCGGTTGCGTCAGCCGTGATGTATGGCAGGTTTACGTCGGTCTGCTGTGCGGAAGACAATTCGATCTTCGCTTTTTCAGCCGCTTCTTTCAGACGCTGCATCGCCAGAGGGTCGCCTTTCAGGTCGATACCCTGGTCTTTCTTGAACTCTTCTGCCAGATAGTCGATCAGACGCAGGTCGAAGTCTTCACCACCCAGGAACGTGTCACCGTTGGTCGCCAGTACTTCAAACTGGTGTTCGCCGTCTACGTCGGCAATTTCAATGATGGATACGTCGAAAGTACCGCCACCCAGGTCATAAACCGCGATGGTCTGGTCGCCTTTACGCTTATCCATACCGTAAGCCAGTGCCGCAGCGGTTGGCTCGTTGATGATTCGCTTAACGTCCAGACCCGCGATGCGGCCAGCATCTTTGGTGGCCTGACGCTGAGAATCGTTGAAGTACGCTGGCACAGTGATGACTGCTTCAGATACAGACTCACCCAGGTAGTCTTCAGCGGTCTTCTTCATTTTTTTCAGGATTTCAGCAGAAATCTGAGGCGGTGCTTTCTTGTCGCCCTTAATTTCTACCCACGCATCGCCGTTGTCGGCTTCAACGATTTTGTAAGGCACCATCTCGATGTCTTTCTGAACCACGTTATCTTTATAACGACGGCCGATCAGACGCTTGATGGCAAACAGGGTGTTATCAGGGTTGGTAACGGCCTGACGCTTGGCTGGCTGACCTACCAGAATTTCACCTTCATCCGCAAAAGCGATGATGGAAGGAGTAGTGCGACCACCTTCAGCGTTTTCCAGAACCTTGGCTTTTTCGCCGTCCAGAATGGATACACAGGAGTTTGTTGTACCCAGGTCAATACCGATAATTTTACCCATGATGGTTATCTCCAGTACTCTGAAATCAGAGCGTTAAATTTTTGAAAACTGTTTAAATCCGGTTTGCCATCTGCCGTTGTCATCCTGTGTGCTTTACCCGATCAGAAGCCGGTAAAGCGTTTTGATGATCCGGAGGTCGATGGCCTTCGCTTTGCTATATGGGATCGCCCAATTTTTTTTCAAGTGTCCGATACAGACTTTTTTTCAATTTTTAATAGCTGCTCTAAATAACTGCTACTTGGAAACAACCACCATCGCCGGACGAACCAGGCGGTCATTCAAGGTGTAGCCTTTCTGGAAAACATCCATGACAGTGTTTGGTTCCATATCCGGATTAGGCACCATGGACATGGCCTGATGGAAATTCGGGTCAAATGGCTGACCAGCCGGATCGACCTGTTTTACACCTGACTTTTCCAGGGAAGACAGGAACTGCTTCAGGGTCAGGTTCATACCTTCAATGATACCTTCATGACTGCCTTCCGCCTGTTCGGCACTTTCAATGCCTTTCTCCAGGCTGTCTACCACCGGGATCAGGGAGTCGACAAACTTCTCCAGGGCAAACTTGTGGGCTTTTTCAACATCCTGCTGAGAGCGGCGTTTGATATTCTGCATTTCAGCGTGGGCGCGCAGGGTCTGGTCTTTAGCCTGTGCCAGTTGTTCGGTCAGGGTTTCAACCTGCTGTTGCAGCTTGCTGTCCGCAGCCTGTTCTGCTTCATCACCAAGAGGCACACCACCTTCTTCGTTAAGCACGAACTCTTCTACTGTTTCATGCTCAGCTGCTACTGCTTCTTCAGATACCTGTTCTTCAGGCTTACCGTTTTCAACTGTCATTCCGAATCTCCGGTTGGGAGTCAAATCTTTTACTGATGGGTTATATGGGGCTGGCTTTGGGAGTTTCAAGAGGAGGCAGGAAGTTTTTTGCCAATGGATTACGATGCCGTCCTGTTCTGAACCTTTATCCCTGAAAATCTTTTTGTCCCAAGCCTTTACGCCGCAACGACTTCAGGTTACTGTATATATAAACAGTTATACTAAAGCAGCCTCCGGAAGCCGTTATGCTGACTCAACTGTCTATCAGCAATTTCGCCATCGTTGACCAACTTGACCTGGATATTGAATCCGGCATGACCGTTATTACCGGCGAAACCGGTGCGGGTAAATCCATTATGCTCGACGCCCTGGGACTGGCCACCGGCGACCGCGCCGACCCGGAATGCGTCCGTACAGGCGCTGACCGGGCTGAAATTCACGCCTGCTTTGACCTGACCCTCTGTCCGGATGCCATTAAATGGCTGGAAAACAAGGAACTGCTCAGCGACAATGAATGCATTCTGCGCCGGGTCATAACGAAGGAAGGTCGTTCCAGAGCTTATATCAACGGCACCCTGTCTCCTCTCTCGGACCTGCGCGGCATCGGTGAGTTACTGGTCGATATTCATGGTCAGCATGAATCGCAATCCCTGCTTAAAAAGAACAGTCATCGCCTTCTGCTGGACGATTATGCCAATACCCGCAAACTGGCAACAGACGTCGCCTTTATTGCCCACCAGCACAATCGTTTACAGACAGAACTGGACGAACTGCTCAGCAGCCAGCAGGAACAGCACGAACGCATCCAGCTACTGACCTATCAACTGGAAGAGTTTGAACAGCTATCGTTGCAGGAAGGGGAACTCTCCGGGCTGGAAAAAGAACTGCAGCAACTCACCCATGCTGAAGCCACGCTGTCAGCCTGCCATCAAATCAACCATATCTGTTCCGACAGCGATGCAGGCAACCTGCTTCAGCAACTCACTCACTGTATGCATCTACTCGGCGATCTCTCCGTTGACCACCCAGCCATCAACAGCACCATGGAGATGCTTTCATCTGCCCATATTCAGGTAGAAGAAGCCGTAGGCGAGCTGAATCATTTTATTGACCACTTTGATGCCGACCCGCAACGTATGCAGGAAGTGGATGAGCGACTCAGTGCCATATATGACCTGGCCAGAAAGCACCGCGTTCAACCCGATGAACTGCTGGGCAAACAACTGTCACTTGCCAGTGAACTGGAAAAAATACAGTTCAGCGATGAACACGCAGACTCCCTGCAAAGCAAACTGGACGAACTCAAACACAAGTATCAGGCCAAGGCAGAAAAGCTGTCTGAACGTCGCCAGAAAGCAGCCCGTAAACTGGAAAAGCAGGTTATTGCACGCATGAGCCTGCTGGGAATGCCCCGGGGCCTGTTCAACATCTCGCTAACACCGCACGATACCAAAACCCTTTCACCACTGGGGCAGGAAGACATTGAGTTTCTCGTAACCACCAACCCCGGCCAGCCTCCCCGCCCTCTGGCAAAAGTGGCGTCCGGCGGCGAGCTTTCCCGTATCAGTCTCGCAATACAGGTTATTACTGCGCAGACCTCTCGTATTCCCAGCATGGTATTCGATGAAGTCGATGTTGGAATTGGTGGTGGAACCGCCGAGATCGTTGGTTCCATGCTGAGAGAACTGGGCGAAAAAAGCCAGGTATTGTGCGTTACCCACCAGCCACAGGTAGCATCACAGGGACATCAACATCTGTTTGTCAGCAAGAAGCACAGCAAATCCTCCTCCAGCACCCGTATCACCAACCTTAATGGTGACCACCGTATCAACGAGATAGCCCGAATGCTGGGCGGGGTGGAAATCACCCACTCCACACTGGCTCATGCCGAAGAGATGCTTGGCCTAACCGCCTGAAGTCAGAATTTCCCAATCTTATACGAATCGCCCATTCAAGATTCCCTATTGCGCAGCCATTTGAGGTTTGAATCGCCTTTAATGCATTTGTGCTGAGTGAAAAACTCTGCTGCCATTGGCAGGCTGAGCCGGAAGGCTTCATCTTCGAAGCTTCGATCCAGATAGTGCTTTTCAAACTCCGCCCTGTCTATCTGCCCCCTTTCCAATTGTCTGACGTGTACCAGCTCATGGGCGAGTGTGACCCTCAGTTCACTGTCTTCCAGCCAGTTAGCCAGCGTTATGCGATACCTTCCCCTGCCGGTTTGCTGGGCATAACCCTGAATCTTTGGGTCTTTAACCCGTTCGTATTCGTAGTCAATGTGTGCTGTTTCTATCCCAAGTTTTTTTTTGTAGAAAGCTTCCATATCCTTGAACTGACAGCCATAGGGGTTCAGCTCACCGGCTTGCACCAGTGCTGAAAAGACCAGAAAACATAGAGCCAGATAACTTTGCTCCGCTTTACCTTTTAGCTTCATAAACCCGGATAACCATGAATCCTGATAACACAGTGCCATCGACTGAAAAAGGAGAAGCTTGACAGGTATTCGACAAAGACGAGCAAAGAATCGACATTGCAACTTTACAAGGTCAGACATATAAGTAATGATGATTTTAAATAAAAACTTAAGTTCACTTTAATTTAACCGAAAGACACCGGAGGGTATAACCGAACTAGCGTTTTAATGACGCTGGACTATAACTATAAAAAATCGGAAACATACATTTACAATCAGTTTGGAGCAGATGCTCCTGAACCAGTATCCAAGAGGATCTAGCTATGGCACGGAGAACGCCGAAAAAAGCTGCTGCTGGTTTTGATGGTGTCGACATAGGATTTTTGGGAAGTCGCGACGAACCAGCGGATCAAAGAACAGTAGAGTCTCGCAAAAAGCTCAGAGAGAGCCTCAATTCTCAGATTGAAGCCTTTCTGGCCAAGGGTGGCGAGATAGAAGAAGTACCATCGAATGTTACCGCTGATCCACCCCAGAAGCCCTCTGGCGAGTACGGTAACAGACCTATCTGATAGTTTTTAGCCCGGCTCATTTGAGTTCGGGCTTTTTATTTAACCGTAATCTGATGCCCTTTGTCGTATGCCTCCAGCCTTCCAATAGCGGTTAACTCAAGACCAGACGCTCTGGCAATGTTATGAAACGGCTTCTCAGAACCTTCATCAACGGCAACCAGCAAACCGCCGCTGGTTTGAGGATCGCAGAGAATATGCTTCTGCTTTTCTGTCAACGGGCTTGCTTTATGCCCATAGCTTGAGAAATTTCTATGGGTACCACCGGGAATGCAGCCTTGTGCCAGATAGTGTTCAACATGGGGGAGGACTGGCAGCTTGTCAGTTTCAAGAATGGCTTTTACATGGCTGCTTTCACAGATTTCAAGAAGATGCCCCAGCAGACCAAAACCGGTGACATCGGTCATGGCACTGATGCCGTCCAGTCTGGATAACTCTGCGCCGATCCTGTTCAGGGTACACATGGTATCCCGGGCAATATGAGAGTGTTCAGGATTCAGCAACTTCTTCTTCTGGGCAGTGGTCAGAATGCCAATACCCAGGGGTTTAGTCAGGTACAGACAACTACCCGGTCGCGCCTGATTGTTGCGCTTGAGCTGTTGAACCGGAACGTGTCCGGTAACTGCCAGGCCAAAAATGGGTTCAGGTGCATCAATGCTGTGTCCGCCAGCCAGGGGAATGCCTGCGTCAGCACATGTCTGCCTTCCTCCATCGACCACCGTTCCGGCAATTTCAGCAGGCAGGGTATTAATGGGCCAGCCAAGAATCGCAATGGCCATCAGGGGCTTTCCACCCATGGCATAAACGTCACTGATCGCATTGGTAGCAGCGACCCGTCCAAAATCGAACGGATCGTCGACAACAGGCATAAAAAAGTCGGTGGTACTGATAATTCCGTCGCCGTTACCGGTATCGAAAACGGCTGCATCGTCCTTACTGGAGTGGCCAACCAGCAGCCCCGGAAAACTGGGCAGCGACAGGCTGGTTTTGAGGATGCTGTCTAAAATTTCAGGCGAAATTTTACAGCCACAACCTGCACCGTGGCTGTATTCCGTCAGTTTGACAGTGTCTGTTGTTATGCTATTCATCACTGTGCCCGTCGATTACATCGGTTAAAACATAACCAGCGTAGCATAACTCCCTGGAAGCGCTTACTCTTCGAGTTCTTCTTCAGGCACTTCTACTTTATGGGCAAACAGATGCTTTATCTCCGGGTGTTTCAGGATTTTCTGAATCCAGCCTTTACACCAGGTTTGTGGGTCCATGGCATCCAGAACGGGTGTGTATTTCAGGTTGTAATAAGCAATTCGTGTTGGCATACCGTCTGGAGCCAGTGCGTTAAACAGCAGTCCCGGCATATTGATTGAGTCTCCAGAAACCCAGCGCAGACTGTAAAATGCCATTTCCAGCCTGACAATCCACCGCTTCTCGCCGTATTGCACCGTGAGGTCAAAGTGAACCCGGTCTGGCTCCCTTTCTTTCTCTGCTGCAATAAACTTTGTGATTTGAGCATGGACTGGACGTTTGCGAACGAATAAATCGTTCATTTCACCGGTTCCGGACTCGAACCACGCTTTAACGTCTACTGCCTTATGTTTAAGTAAAGTACTGATATCTGAAGCATTGGCAGTCGTGCTCATGATGCACTTCACCCCTGTTTGTTATTTGTTTTTCCTTTAAGTCGAGAGCTATATTTTTTATTTATTGGCTCTTCGATTGTGACTTTTTATCTCAAACCCATATGAGATTTCAACTACATATTTTTTCTTTTATAACGCTCCAGCCACACTGCTGAAAATATCAGCAATACCGGAACCGTGATTGACCAGATAATCGCCATTATCAGAACAGACAGCCAGATCGGGGCCGATAATGCGACATTGCTTATCTGGCTGACTGAAAAATAGTGGACGAGGCTGAAAAGAAAACCCGTCAATGGGGCATACCAGTGGTTTTTACGACAAAATGTCATGCAGTGTCGAATGGTTGTTCCTGCCAGTATCCAGACACATGCCATCCATAGTGGTAACAGGCGATTGGTGGTGGAAAACTCAAGAATGTTCAGATTGCCTGCAAAACTGTCAACAGTGGAGCCCAGCAACACAGTTATTAACAGAACCTCTTTCTCTTTCATCCAGTTGCCAATAAATTTTAAATGGATGAGCAGAATGGTGATCGTTGTTACAAGCGCTATAGTGCTGCTGTTGTCCTTACTACTGGTTGTCAAACAAATGATCCAGCCCGCCAGAAACAGAATAACATTAGTCGAGTGTCGTTTGTTGAACATTAAAAAACCATTGGACGAATGATATCGATTGACTCATAACTCAGTGCATCTTTAATCCTTTCCAGAGCTGTGCGTAATTTTTCACGGGAGTCCGGTGTGCTGATACATAACCGGACAGCCTGAGGTGCCGCCGTACTGCCCACGGCAAACAGCTCCGACGGTAACAGTTTTACTCCTTTATCATCCATGTGTCGTACAAAAGTTTCAGCTCGCCAGGGCGCTGGCAACTTAAGCCAGCCGTGAAAACTGTGGGGCTGTGACACAACGTCGAAATCGGACAGTATTTCTTGCAGTAATTGTCGGCGCTGGCTGATTTCTTCCCGCTGCCAGGCGATCAGTTGCCAGGCCTCTCCGGAATCTATCCACTCTCTGGCAACTTCTGCCATAAGGGGTGGGGTAATCCAGCAGTTGCTCCGCAATGCCATGGCTATTTTGTGGTGTAAGTCCACAGGGCTGACAATAAAGCCGACCCGTAAGCCGCCAGCAAGATGTTTGGCAAAACTTGAGACATAAATCACCTGTTCGGGAGCCAGGCTGTAGAGTGAAGGAAGGCGGTTTTCGGGGGAGATAAACTGAACGTCGTCTTCAATAATAAGCAGGTTGTAGCGTTTAGAAATGGCAATTATTTCTTGCCGCCGTTTCAGGGGCATGACAGACGCCGTCGGGTTTTGCAGGCTGGGCATCAGGTATAACAGGCGAGGGCGGTGTTGCTGGCAACAGGCTTCCAGCCCTGACGGGATAAGCCCGTCGTCATCCATGGGCAAGCCAAGGTGTTTTAACTGCAACTGGCGGGTGGCATTAATAAAGCCGGGGTAGGTCAGTTCATCGGATGCAACCGTATCGTTATGATGAAGAAGACCCTGCAACGTCATAACGGTTGCGTGTTGCCCGCCAGAGGTGATCAGAATGTTTTCAGCATCCGCTTCCATACCATGATATCGAAGCCAGCGAACAATGGCCTGTCGATGTCTGGGCAGCCCGGTTTCGGGATGGTAATCCAGAAGCTCAGACAGAGATGACCCGTTTTGTGCGAGTGTTAACAGGGTTTTAGCCAGAACCTGCTCTTTTCGGGCGGGAACCGTCAGGCTGAGGGTTAAATCAATGACATCGTCTTCCGCTTTTTTACTGACTGGAATGCTGAAGTCGCGGTTCTCCCAGGTTTTACCAAGTACAAATGTTCCGCTACCGACCCTGGCAACGACAAGCCGTCTTCGCTCAGCTTCAGCGTAGCCTCTCGTAATGGTGCCAATGGTCACGCCCAGTTGATCGGCAAGAGCCCGGTGAGTGGGTAAGCGTTCGCCGTTATTGAGTCTGCCTTCTGTAATCGCTACTTCAATAGCATCAGCCAGAGCCTTGTATTTTGGTCCTGAGAAACGGCTGAGGCTGGGTTGCCACCCGCTGCCAGGGCGATTGTTTAATTTGTCAGAGTGACGATTTTCAATTAATGGTTGTTCGGCCTGATTCATTTATTATTCCAGCTTTTGATCAAAGGCTTGGCAGTATTGTATGTGTTCAATGCAAAACATTGTAGGTGTGAAATAGTCGATATGAAATAGAGTTTCCGGGCGGTTAATGAACTTTGTAATGGTGACAATAAAGTCATTGAACGAATAATCATTGGTTATAAGCAAGGTTTAGATAGGAAATAATAATTGTGTGGGGACAATAACGGATGTGTGTCTCAGTCTGAGGCACGAGGCAGGTTGATAAATGTACTACTCATCTCATCGGCAAAATGAGGGGTGTGCCGGAGTCATTCTTGTCAGCGGAATTTCACAGTGTAATACTTGCTGCGTAGCCCACTGTGGGAGTGTCTCCAATGCATGCGTTTAAAACCATCCTGCTGGCTTTAACCCGTTTGCACTCCAGCGAACTGGAGTTAAGCCAGACCTTCAGACTGGTATCGGACAATAACGCCCGCCTGATTATTGCGGTGTTTGACCAGAGTCTGGATGTGTTGCAACGACTGCAGTTTCTGCCACTGGAAGGGAAGCTTGAAGCTTTATGCAGAAAACAGCTGGAGGAGTATTCCGAAGAATTAAAAGTCAAGGCGTGGGAAGAAGGTGTGCAGGCTGAAACCTGTATTGTC
The DNA here is from genome assembly GCF_025562715.2 of Endozoicomonas gorgoniicola. NCBI lineage: Bacteria > Pseudomonadati > Pseudomonadota > Gammaproteobacteria > Oceanospirillales > Endozoicomonadaceae > Endozoicomonas > Endozoicomonas gorgoniicola. The sequence goes on along the minus strand of NZ_JAPFCC010000001.1, from coordinate 5,865,245 downwards.
CCGGGCAAACCCAGACAGGTTATAGGGGGGCTGATCAATAACTATGGTGTCGATCTGGTGGTCAAGCTGGCAGACCCTTGTGGCCCACTGGCCAGGAACCAGCTGACCGGGAATGATCTGGCGTTGTTAAGAAAGTGTCCGGTGCCAGTGCTGATGATGGCCAGCCGGGGGCAGCTGCCTGATTTTACCGGACAAATTATGGTCGCACTGGATGTGGGTGACGCTGACCCCGAAGCCGTAAAGCTGAACCGCACTTTATTACTCAACGGGCTCTACTTAAGCAGTCAGGAACATTCCCAGCTGCATATTGTCAGTGTCTGGGGGCTTCCTGTTGAGCATCATGCTTTGCAGCATCTTGGTGAGGAAGAGTTGTATGAGCTACAGGAAATAACGCACCTTCGTTACCAGAAAAAGCTGGATGAAGCACTGAGCGATGCAGATATTGATAAGAGTCGCCCTGATATCCATTGCTATTTACTGAAAGGGCATCCTGCCCAGGAGATTCAGAGGCTGGCTAATGAAGTGAATGTTGATGTTATCGTCATGGGAACCCTGGGGCGTCATAGCCAGGGCATTCTTATGGGGAACACCGCAGAAAATATCATTAACAATGTCTATTGCTCAATTCTGGCGATTAAGCCGGAAGGTTTTGTCAGCCCACTTGGGTAATGGTCCCGGTTAGTGGTGTTGCAACGACCACTAACCAAGTGAACGGTTTACTCTTGTTTGACTCCCATGTATTGCATGGCGTTACCAAACTCTTCTTCAGAGCAATTCATACAGGTACCCTTGGCAGGCATGCTGCGAATACCGGCGTAAGCCTGCTGAAGCAGCTTGCTGTAGCCGCCCGTCGCACTGACCCGCTTTGTCCATTCAGCCGTATCGCCTTTCTTTGGAGCCCCCAGTAACCCTGACGTATGGCAGGCCGTACAGAACTGGTTATACACGGCTTCACCACTACGAGGCTCACTGGAAGCGCTTGCTACAGCACCTAAGTTAGCTGCACAGTCTTCTCCCTGTTTGCAGACAGTTCCTACCGGAGCTATTCGTTCAACAATTTCCTGACGGGAAACATCGTCCAGCGGCACCGCTTTGGCCAGTGCCATCATCGGGAAAAGCCACCCCAATAAAATCGTCAACAATCGCATGTGTGTAACCCAAGCCACTCGCTTATCCTCATTATGACAACATCAGGAACACGATGTTTTTTATTGTCTGAGATCTTGTCTTCCTGTCAGGAAAACGGATCTGCCTGAATGTGAACCTGTGAGCTGAATTGTTCTTAAGCATTGCGATTATAGAACAGATGCGTTTCTCAAAACAGTGGTTTGTACGTGGTCATGGGTGGTGTGTGCGTACAAAGTAAAGAAGGGACAAAATCACCTTGTAAAATACGTTAGTACCACTGGGTTGAAACTCAAAAAATCATGGACAAAGAGCAACCTGGTCAGTAGTATTGCAGCCGCTGCCCGTTGAATTCTCAGCCCATAGCAGCTTATACGCACCTGTAGCTCAGCTGGATAGAGTAGTGCCCTCCGAAGGCATTGGTCGGTGGTTCGAATCCACTCAGGTGCGCCATATTTTTCAATGACTTAGTGTGTTTTCCTTTCCTCTTATTTATCAGTTTTGCTTGTTCTGTCACTCTCCCAGCACTGAAACTGAATTCTCTTTGTTCGAAACCTTAAAGCCTTAATCCATTCATGGTAATTTTGCTGAAAGAAAAAACGCACCGGACATTTTTTCCTGTTCCATTCTTGAAAGTCCGACAGACTGCGCTTCCTCTCGCCAGGTTCTGACGGCTGATGTGACATCGCTCAGGATCACCCTGGCACCTGATGGCGTTAACTGAAAATACTCTGCAACGTCCATTGCGAGGTCAAAGTCCAGCGCATTGTCTGTAACGTCGCTACTCTCAACCTGTTGTACTGCGTATTCCAGCTCTCGCAGGGAGGAGAATGGAGGAGCCGCCTGCCTGTCATGGTTATCAAGAAATGGTCCGTTCAAGCATTCTTTAAAACGGATAGCTCCCTGCCTGTAAAAATCATGAACCCCCAGAAGGTAATCCACTTCCGTCAATGGTTTGGGTCGCCGGTCTTCTTTGCGAGCCAAAGCCGCTTCCCTGCGCTTCATCAGCAGACGCCCCCAGCGATCAGGACATGAATCCAGAAAGCTTCGAAAGTTCTTTCCGTCAAGGCAATGCTGCTCTCCCGTGAACAGCTCCAGCTCTGGATCAATCTGTTGCACACTGGGCGATGCCAGCCAGCTTTCATCGTACACAAAGCTGAAGTGTTCCGTTCTTCTTGTGGCAGTGGCTCGCAGGCAACCCACCAGTGTTGGCCCGGCAAGGCCAGCCCAGTCTGCGTACACATAAACTTCCCGGCTCATCCTTTACCGCCCAGTAGTTCAATGTCTCTCAGTTTTTGACCCAATTCGTCATCTCTCGCTACGTTGGCCAGATCGCTGACTAGATTCAAGACGGTCAGAACCATCACATAGTGTCCAATTGAAACGGTAGGGTCTCCCCTTTCTATTTTTCGAATCGTGACACGGCTGAGGCCTGTTCGCTCTGAAATTTGAGTCTGAGTGTATTTCCTGCGTTTTCTGGCTAGCTTGATATTTTCACCAAAAATGCTGAGAACTTCTTTGTTTTTTGGAAAAATAAGAGCCTTTCTTTTCTTATCTTTGGACACTATAGTTTCCATATATATTAATTATGGTAATTATAGTGTTCATAATTGTGGTTATCAAACAGACTCATTAGCTACGACCGCTCGACGGCATGGATTTCCATCACTGACTTCTCTTTGTTCACCTAAATAACGCTACAGCCCGCCTGTAAGAAACGGTACACTTCCCGGCAAATGATTATCTGAGCCACCGGGCAATACACTGCATAGACGGCATCATAAAAGGAACGCCTTCTGGATGATCAGTCCCGGTGCTTCCCATTTGCTGGATCGAAGTAACCCATGCCAAACACCCAAACCAACCTCGCCGCCTTCATCTGGTCCGTTGCCGACCTCTTGCGGGGTGATTTCAAACAGTCCCAGTACGGACGTATCATTCTGCCCTTTACACTGCTGCGTCGTCTGGAATGTGTATTGGAACCCAGCAAAGACGCCGTGCTGGCGCAGTATGAAAAACTCAAGGCCATGAGTCTGCCGGAAGACGGCAAAGAGAAAATGCTGCTGCGGGCCACTAGAACCACCGACAAACCGGAAGGCATGGTGTTTTTCAACACTTCCCCCATGAACCTGCAAAAGCTGGGGCAGCAAGGCATCAAAGACAACCTGGAAACTTACATCCAGTCCTTCTCCCGTGATGCCCGTGAAATCTTTGAGCATTTCAAGTTTGATGAATTTGTCGGCACCCTCAACGAAGCCAACCTGCTGTATAAAGTGGTGCGGAAGTTCGCCACCATTGACCTCAGTCCAAAGGCCATTTCGAATCACGACATGGGTCTGGTATTTGAAGAACTGATCCGTCGTTTTGCGGAATCTTCCAACGAAACAGCCGGTGAACACTTTACCCCAAGGGATATTGTCGAACTCACCACTTCCCTGGTGTTTATGGAAGACGACGATGCGCTGACCAAAGAAGGCGTGATTCGCACCATTTATGACCCCACTGCCGGAACAGGTGGCTTTCTGTCGTCCGGTATGGAATACGTTTACACCCACAACCCCGATGCCGTCATGCGTGCTTTTGGTCAGGAGCTGAACCCGGAATCCTACGCCATCTGCAAAGCCGATATGATGATCAAAGGGCAGGATGTCAGCCGTATCAAGCTGGGTAACACCCTGTCACAGGATCAACTCGCCAGCGACCAGTTTGACTACATGCTCTCCAATCCACCGTTCGGTGTGGACTGGAAAAAGATCGAAAGCCACATCAAAGACGAACACACCCACAAAGGCTTCGATGGTCGTTTTGGCCCCGGCCTGCCAAGGGTATCCGACGGTTCTCTGCTATTTTTGATGCACCTGATCAGCAAGTTCAGAACGCCTTCTTTTGAAAAGAGCGCAGATAACAGCAACCCCAGCCGCATCGGTATTATCCTCAACGGTTCGCCGCTGTTTACCGGCGGTGCAGGCAGTGGTGAAAGCGAAATCCGCCGTTACATTCTTGAGGCCGACCTGCTCGAAGCCATTGTCGCCCTGCCTACCGATATGTTCTACAACACCGGCATCGCCACCTATATCTGGGTACTGACCAATAAGAAGCCGGACGAGCGCAAAGGCAAAGTGCAGTTGATTAACGGGGCGAACCTGTTTGGCAAGATGCGTAAGTCGCTTGGTTCCAAGCGTAATATTATGAGCGAAGAAGACCGGAAGAAGATCACTCGAAGTTTCGGAACATTTGCGACCACCATGGATGGCGGAAGTACTGAAAATGCAGGAGCAATTTTCAGTAAAATCTTCGATACTCACGAATTCGGCTACCGTCGCATTACCGTTGAACGCCCACTGCGCCTGTCGGCTCAGATCACCTATGAAGCTGTAGCAGGCTTACTTGTTGCTCCCAGACCTTATAAAGCCATAATGAGCTGGATGATCGACGAGTTTGGTTTCGAGATTCACACCGAACTGGCAGAAAACGAGACCGCCATTCGCAACAAAATAAAAGCCGACTTCAAAGAGCTTAAAGAAAAACAGATCAAAGAGGTATTGAACGACAAAATTTGGCTATTCCAGAGTGAACTGACGGATAAAGCAGAAAAGCTGCTGGAAACGATAGGCACTGAGCAGTTCAACGACTACAACCATTTCGACACCCAACTGAAAGCGGCGCTTAAATCCACCGGGATCAAATTCGATGCCAAAGAGAAAAAGCAGTTTCTGGATGCCGTCACATGGAAGAACCCTGAAGCCGAACCCGTGGTTAAAAAGGTACTGAAAGAGGAGGAGCAACCTTTATACGGCGCTTTCAGCTACAAAGGCAAAGTGGTCGAATTCCAGCCCGACGGCGACCTGCGGGATAACGAGAACATTCCCCTCGATCCGTCCGTCAGCAACTCCGAACTGATAGAAACCTACTTCAACCGGGAAGTGGCTCCCCATGTGCCCGATGCCTGGATCAATGCCGACAAGTGCGATGCGCAGGACGAACAGATTGGCGTGGTGGGTTACGAGATTCCCTTTAACCGTCATTTCTATGTGTACCAGCCGCCCCGTGCGCTGGAAGCCATTGATGCTGACTTGGATGCGGTAAGTGCCAGGATTATGAGCCTGTTGCAGGAGGTTCATTCGTGAGCAAATCAAAGAAAAGCATTAATCTGAATCTGAACAATGAATACAAAAGCTGGCTGAAAGACATTAAGCAAAAGGTTCTGAAAACTCAGCTCAAAGCAGCGATTCAGGTCAATTCCACATTGCTGGCTTTTTACTGGGAACTGGGGGAAGACATTGTTCGTCGGCAGGCAGAAGCCAACTGGGGCGATGGTTTCCTGAAGCAGCTTAGTAAGGACTTGATGGCGGAATTTCCTGAAATTAAAGGGTTTTCTGAACGAAACCTCAAATATATCCGGCAGTGGTTTCTGTATTACACCGGGGAGCCAGCAATTGGGCAACAGGCTGTTGCCCAATTAATGCAGATTCCCTGGGGGCATAACCTTCAAATCATCAGTAAGTGCCAAAGCTTACCAGAAGCTCTGTATTACGTAAGAAACACCATCGAATATGGCTGGAGCCGAAGCATTCTCACACACCAGATCGAAAGCGGCCTCTGGCGGCGGGAAGGTAAGGCCGTCAGTAATTTCGATGCAACATTGCCAGCCGTTCAGTCTGACCTTGCACAACAAACTCTGAAAGACCCTTATGTCTTTGACTTTCTTACCCTGACCCAAAATTATAACGAGCGGGAGCTTGAACAAGGCTTGATTGAGCATATCACTCAGTTTTTGCTGGAGTTAGGTGCAGGCTTTGCTTACATGGGTAAACAAGTACATTTGCAGGTAGGGCAAAGGGATTTCTTCGTTGACCTTCTTTTTTACCATACCCGGCTTCATTGCTATGTGGTGATTGAGCTTAAAGCCGTTGAGTTCGAGCCGGAACACGCAGGCAAGCTGAATTTCTATATCAAAGCGGTGGACGAACAACTGCGTAAAGAAGGGGATGCGCCCACCGTCGGCATTCTGCTGTGCAAGAGCAAAGACAAGGTTGTGGCGGAATATGCCTTAAGCGACATTCAAAAACCGATTGGGGTTTCGGAATACCAGCTGACGCAATCACTGCCGGAAGATTTGCAATCGCAACTGCCCAGTATTGAAGAGATTGAGAAAGGTTTGGGAGGGGAGCTGTGATGGGGAAAAGTGCTCTTCAATTTACGCAACAGGCTGTTGCGCAATTTGTCTGCTCGTGGATGATCGTGGAAACACTGTTCAGGATTGAGTTTGCGAAACAAGCTGTTTCGCAATTTGGGCAACAGCTTGTTGCCCAATTGAGTATTTCAGAAGCAGAAAGCCTTGAGCCTGGGTCAAATACACAGGGGTTGGAACCAAATACACAGGGGTTAGAGTCAAATACACAGGGGGTAAACCTATTGCCCGAAGACCTCCAGCGGGGGCTTGGATGGTTGGAATATACCATTGTACAACTGCCCAGTATTGAAGAGATTGAGAAGGGTTTGGGAGGGGCGTTGTGATGGGTGTGGAAACTGCCTTGAGTGCAGGTAGATATGTGGCTTATCCGGAGTATAAAGACTCTGGGGTTGAATGGCTGGGAAAGATTCCTTCTAACTGGGATGCCAAAAAATTAAAGTATCTGTGTTCTGTGCAAACTGGCACAAAAGATACAGTCAATGCCGTTGAAGACGGGCAGTATCCTTTTTTTGTTCGCTCTCAAACTGTGGAAAGAATTAACTCTATAGGTGCCGATTGTGAAGCTGTACTAACTGCGGGTGACGGAGTTGGGGTAGGTAAGTAGTCATGCATACGAAATCATATATTCCTGACCGACCCCATCAAAAACTCGCTTTACCTCTTTCTCAAAGCCTCTGAAATTCACAATTGATAATATATCGATCCATTCATATTTAGCCTTATCCCATAGAATCTCAATCAGGTTGAGCTCGGGAGAGTATGTGGGGAGAAATAAAACAATCATTTTTTTCTCAAGAATCCAGTCATCAATTCTTGCTCGGAACGCTTTACTGGTGTGAATGCTGGCATTATCAATAATGACCACAGTGTAACGATCATCTCCTCCGTACTCTGGAGCTGTCATCTGATAGGCAAAATAGTCGAAAATATCAATGACTGTCTTGCTATCAACTGATCCAATTACAGGGTAATAAAACAGTTCACAGGAACGGTTCATAAACCCCAGAACATTGATTCTTTTACTTTTTACTGAAGGTATACGGAGCTGTTTGCCTTTCTCCTGCCAGCCATAAGGTACGCAAGGCTCCTGACTAAACCCTGACTCGTCAAAATAGAACAAATTAATTAAACCTTTATCTTCAGCTTCTTGAGCATCTTTCAATGCTGCCTTACTACGCTGAAACTGCTCCTCATCTCTTTTATGCTTGCATGATTTACGGAGTCTTTTGTAAACCATCCCCAGCTTTTTTATTATTCTACCTATTGTCGTCTTTGATGCGGATTTGCCTGTTTCCTCTTCGATTTTGGATTGGACATATGATATACGGCGGGGTTCCTTAGCCACCAGTTCTTTAATGCGCAGTTCTTCTTCAGAATTGTAAATAGGTTTCTTCCCTCCGTCGTGTGTTTTGTATAGCCCTCGAATACCATAATCCTCCCAGTCATCAAGCCAGCGTGATACCGTCTGGTACTGAACCTCAAAGATATCGGCAATTTGAGCCATAGAAAAGCCACGAGAGCTGAGCAGTACAGCGTGTGCTCTTTCTCTGACATAGGGTGTTGGGCCATGACTCCTGGCGATCTGCAGGGTTTCTCTAATGGCCCCATCTGTGATAGGTAAAACGGTTTTCATTTTCGTTGAAGCAGTAACGCAGGTGTTGTTGGTGATAGCTAGAGTATAATCACTACACTGAGCGCTGCCGGTAGAATTGGAATAACTATTTTTAGTAACCGGACGGTCAAAAATATTCGATCCTGAATTCAAGTCATAAGTGCATAACCCATGACTTTTCTTGCATCTATTCCAGTTGACTCTTTAAATGCCTCATAAGGAGTCTTGTAGCCCAGGCACTTTCTTGGCCTGTTGTTCAGCTTATCCACTGCAATGATGACATCTTTTTCTGTCACGCCATTAAGCTCCATCGACTTGGGGAAATACTGCCTTAGCAAACCATTAGCATTCTCATTCTGGCCTCTTTCCCAAGAATGGTAGGGGGCAGCAAAGTAGCTGTCACATTTTAAAGCTTTGGCAATTGATTCATGCTGAACAAACTCCTTTCCATTGTCGTATGTTATTGTCTTTACAAACCTTTTCAGAGGCTTGAGTACGTCAATTATTCCCTGTTTAACCGCTTTTGCCTTCTTGCCTGGTAGAGGGACAGCAAGGCGAAGCTTGGTTTTTCGTTCATCTAATGTAGCGATGGCTCCTTTATGATTTTTACCTATTACAGTATCAGCTTCCCAGTCACCAACTCGCTCTCTGTTGTTGACCACTTCGGGGCGTTCTTCAATGCCAACCCGATTTGGTATACCGGTTCGGTTATGAGCTGAACCGTATCGCTTTCGATAAGTTTTTTTCTGGTGCCTCAAGTGCTTATAGAGCGAGCCTCCGCGCCGTTTATCATCCGCTACAAATTGATAAATCGTCTCATGATGCAGCTTGATTACACCGTCCTTTTCAAGCCTTCCAGCCACTTGTTCAGGACTCCAATCTGAACGGATATCGTTTGAAATACGTTGTTTAATGTCGTCTGTCAGCTTAATAGCTTTTGGCTTATCTTTGTGCCGCTGCCGAGCTGTGCGATTAGCCTGTTGGTGCCTGTACCCTCTTTGCCCTTTATTGCGGTTTACTTCTCGCGACACGGTAGGCTGTGAACGGCCAAGCTTTTTAGCAATTTTGTTTTGTGAAGTCCCATTTTTGAGTTCAGTTTCGATATAATATCTCTCTTCAGAGCTCAGGTGTGTATAGGCCATCCTTGGCTTCCTCTGTATGGTTTGGTTGCTTTACAGAATACCCCTGAGTTCTGATTCACTTCAAAGGTTCTGAAACAATCCTCTGGTTACAGAGGTTATGCACTTATGATACGAATTCAGGGATAGCTAATTTATAACTACTTAAGGTTTATCATTATTTTAATGGTAAGTTTGATTACCATCAGCGTGTTTACATGCTTAATAACTTCCAAAGTGTTACAGGAAAATTCGTTTATTACTACCTGTCGAGCAATTTTTACAAAGTAGCTCTTGAGGGTAATGCAAAATCAACGGTTGACTCTCTGAGACTGCCCCAGTTTCTTAACTTTGTATTTTCATTGCCAGAAGTTAGTGTACAGAAAATTATTGTTGACTTCCTCGACCACGAAACCACTAAAATCGACACCCTGATCGAAGAGCAGCAATCCCTGATCCGGCTGTTGCAGGAAAAACGACAGGCGGTGATCAGTCATGCCGTCACCAAGGGGCTGAACCCAAATGCGCCGATGAAGGATTCCGGTGTGGAGTGGTTAACAGAAATGCCTGCTCATTGGGAAGCAGGTAGGCTTTCATATCAAGTAGAAGTGTTAGTTGATGGAACTCATCACAGCCCAGAAAGCTATCCAGAGGGTGATTATCTATACGTTACAGCAAAGAATATTAAAGAGAATGGTTTTGATTTTTCGAATATTTCATATATTTCGTCATCAGATCATGAGGAAATATATTCACGCTGCTCCGTGAAAAAAAATGATGTTCTTTACATCAAAGATGGCGCTACGGCTGGCATTGCGATGGTAAATGACCTTGAAGAGAGATTTTCATTGCTTTCCAGCGTTGCTCTAATTCGTCCTCGTAAAAGTAGATTACGCCCAGAGTATTTAAAGCATCATTTGAATGCTTCTGTATTTAAAGATGAAATGCTTAATCGACTGAGTGGTGGTGCCATGACGAGATTTACCGTTGATGGTATTTCGAGATTCAACATTCTTATTCCACCGCTCGATGAGCAAGATAAAATCATTCATTTGATTGACTTAAAAGCATCTAAGATGGATGACCTAATTGGAGAGGCAGAGAGAGCCATCTTGCTAATGCAGGAACGCCGCACTGCCCTAATCTCAGCCGCCGTCACCGGCAAAATCGACGTGCGTGACTGGCAAGCCCCTGTGGATTCATATCTTTGAGAAAATTGTCTCTACAGTGTGGAGACAATTCATTGGGTCGACCCGTCAGAAGTCCCAATCTGGTACTTATCAGTCCTTATTTAAGACCTTGAAAAGTCCCAATTTGATACCTATAGTACCTAAAATGGGACTCAACAAGGATGATCACCACTTGTCTGCCATCGCCTCTGTACTGTTTACCAAAACCCAGCAACGCCTTCTGGCTGTGCTGTATGGGAAACCGGATACCTCTTTTTATCTGAATGAAATCGTTCGCCTTGCCAGTATGGGCAAAGGCACCGTGGTGCGTGAAATAAAGAAAATGACGGAAGCCGGTTTGCTCACTAATCATCAACTGGGCAATCAGCAACACTACCAGGCGAATGCTGACAACCCTATTTTCGAGGAGCTGAAAGCTATCACCCGCAAAACCTTTGGGATACAAGCGGTCATAAAAGCTGCCCTTGAACCCATCTTAAAACAGTGTGAGCTGGCTTTTATTTATGGCTCGGTCGCCAAAGGGGAAGAACATTCCGGTAGTGATGTAGACATCATGCTGGTCGGCCATGACCTGAGTTACGGCGGCGTAATGGAAAAGCTGGAACCTGCCGAACGCCAACTGGGTCGAACCATTAACCCGACCCTGCTTAGTCCTGATGAGTTCCAACAACGAAAAGATCAGCAGCAAAGTTTTATCACGCGGGTGATGAAGCAGCCCAAGCTGTGGCTGACAACTGAACCACCAACGACGAGTGAAGACTATTAAAAGAACTGATTGCACTATCCCACGAGCTGCTAAATCTGGTTAAATCACTTCCTGAAATCAGCTAATCCATTTATTCACCGCCCCGGCAAGCAGTCACTATGGACAGTACCTCCGAAACTACCTTTCAGAACGAACTCATCGCCCGGATGCAGGCCAACGACTGGCTGCCGGGCAGGTCTGACCAGTACGACCGGGAAACCGCCTTATACACTGCTGATGTACTGTCCTTCGTAAAAGACACCCAGCCAAAGGAATGGACAAAGTTCTGCAAGCTGTTCCCCAATGATTCGGAAGCGCACTTTATCAGCCACTTGGTGACGCAGCTGCAAAAGGCGAACCCCAACGCCATCGACAAGGAACTGCGCAGTTATGGCACCCTGGGTGTGTTGCGCCATGGGCTGAAGATTCGTAATGCCCGGTTCTCCCTGTGCCAGTTTATGCCGGAACATAACCTGAATCCGGATACGTTGGCCCGTTATAAAGAAAACCGTTGTCGTATTGTGCCGGAGCTGGTTTACAGTCCTTATGCCACGTCAGAGCATTTAGCCGAAACCGGTAAAAAAGCCAGGGCATGGCGTATTGACCTGGTGCTGTTTATCAACGGTTTGCCGGTGGCGACGCTGGAGCTGAAGTCGGAATTTAAACAGTCCGTCGATAACGCCATTCGCCAGTATAAAAAGACCCGTCTGCCCAAAGACCCGGAAACCGGCAAGCCGGAGCCGTTGCTGACCTTCAAACGGGGTGCGCTGGTGCATTTTGCCGTGAGCCAGTACGAAGTGTATATGACCACCAGACTGGCGGGCAGCGATACCTTCTTTCTGCCGTTTAACAAAGGCACGGTGGAAGGCGGCGCAGGCAATGATGTGCCGGAAAACGACAATGACTATGCGACAGAGTACCTGTGGAACGAGGTGCTGTTGCCCGATAACCTGCTGAATATTCTTGCCCGGTTTGTGCATCTTGAAATCAAAGAGGTGGAAAACTGGGAAGGCCGCCAGTCGAAAAAGGAAACCCTGATCTTCCCCCGTTACCATCAGTGGGATGTGGTGAACAAGCTGATCGGTGCAGCGAAAGCGGAAGGGACGGGGAATAAATATCTGGTTCAACACAGTGCCGGTTCGGGTAAGTCCAACTCTATAGCCTGGACAGCGCATCAGTTATCCACCCTGTATGACCACGAAGGCAATAAGCAGTTTCATTCCGTCATTGTCATTACGGATCGAACCGTTCTTGATGACCAGTTGCAGGACACCATCTACCAGTTTGAACACGCCGACGGTGTGGTAGGCAGAATCAACCGCAAAGAAGGCGATGGCTCCAAGTCCGAGAAGCTGGCAGCGGCCCTTGAGAGTGCCCAGCCGATTATTATTGTCACCATCCAAACCTTCCCTTATGTATTAGCGGCTATCGAAAACAATACCAGCCTGAAGGAGCGCCGTTATGCGGTGATTGCCGACGAAGCCCACTCCTCCCAGACCGGTTCGACGGCACGACAGTTGAAAGAAGTGTTGATGGTGGAAGGGGGTGAAGGGGATGATCAACCGCTGTCGTCTGAAGATATTCTGGATAACACCATTGCTGCTCGTAAGGGCAGTAGCAATCTAAACTACTACGCTTTCACGGCAACGCCCAAGGCAAAGACGCTGGAATTGTTTGGTCGTCGTCCCAGGCCTGAAGAACCGGCATCCGCAAAGAACCTGCCGGAAGCCTTCCACGTTTACACCATGCGTCAGGCCATTGAGGAAGGGTTTATTCTCGATGTGCTGAAGAACTACACCAACTATCAGGTGGCGTATCAACTGGCACAGAAGATAGAAGCCGCCGATGAAGAGGTGGACAGCAAAAAGGCCAAAGTGAAACTGAACCGCTGGGTGCGGCTCCATGAGTACAACATCGCCCAGAAGGTGAAGGTGATTGTTGAGCATTACAAAACCCATGTGATGCACCTGCTGGGTGGTCAGGCCAAGGCGATGGTGGTGACCAGTTCCCGCAAAGAGGCGGTGCGCTACAAGCTGGCGTTTGATAAATACCTGAGCGAGCACAACAGCTCGGTGGCGGTGATGGTGGCCTTCTCCGGCGAAGTGGAGTTTAACCCTAATGATCCGGACAGCACCGCTTTGCTGGATCAGAAATTTACCGAGAACGGCATGAACCCCGGTCTGAAAGGTCGGGAGTTGCGTAAGGCGTTCGATACCGACGATTACCAGATCATGCTGGTGGCCAATAAATTCCAGACCGGCTTTGACCAGCCCAAACTCTGCGCCATGTACGTGGATAAGCCGCTGGGTGGGGTGGAATGTGTGCAGACTCTGTCCCGACTGAACCGGCAGTACCCCGGCAAGGCAGAGTGCGGCACCTTTGTATTGGATTTCTTCAACGAACCGGAAGAGATTCTTAATGCCTTCCAGCCGTATTACCAGACCGCAGAACTGGCGGATGTAACCGACCCGGACAAGGTATTTGAGCTGCCTGAATTCGTATCATAAGTGCATAACCTCTGTAACCAGAGGATTGTTTCAGAACCTTTGAAGTGAATCAGAACTCAGGGGTATTCTGTAAAGCAACCAAACCATACAGAGGAAGCCAAGGATGGCCTATACACACCTGAGCTCTGAAGAGAGATATTATATCGAAACTGAACTCAAAAATGGGACTTCACAAAACAAAATTGCTAAAAAGCTTGGCCGTTCACAGCCTACCGTGTCGCGAGAAGTAAACCGCAATAAAGGGCAAAGAGGGTACAGGCACCAACAGGCTAATCGCACAGCTCGGCAGCGGCACAAAGATAAGCCAAAAGCTATTAAGCTGACAGACGACATTAAACAACGTATTTCAAACGATATCCGTTCAGATTGGAGTCCTGAACAAGTGGCTGGAAGGCTTGAAAAGGACGGTGTAATCAAGCTGCATCATGAGACGATTTATCAATTTGTAGCGGATGATAAACGGCGCGGAGGCTCGCTCTATAAGCACTTGAGGCACCAGAAAAAAACTTATCGAAAGCGATACGGTTCAGCTCATAACCGAACCGGTATACCAAATCGGGTTGGCATTGAAGAACGCCCCGAAGTGGTCAACAACAGAGAGCGAGTTGGTGACTGGGAAGCTGATACTGTAATAGGTAAAAATCATAAAGGAGCCATCGCTACATTAGATGAACGAAAAACCAAGCTTCGCCTTGCTGTCCCTCTACCAGGCAAGAAGGCAAAAGCGGTTAAACAGGGAATAATTGACGTACTCAAGCCTCTGAAAAGGTTTGTAAAGACAATAACATACGACAATGGAAAGGAGTTTGTTCAGCATGAATCAATTGCCAAAGCTTTAAAATGTGACAGCTACTTTGCTGCCCCCTACCATTCTTGGGAAAGAGGCCAGAATGAGAATGCTAATGGTTTGCTAAGGCAGTATTTCCCCAAGTCGATGGAGCTTAATGGCGTGACAGAAAAAGATGTCATCATTGCAGTGGATAAGCTGAACAACAGGCCAAGAAAGTGCCTGGGCTACAAGACTCCTTATGAGGCATTTAAAGAGTCAACTGGAATAGATGCAAGAAAAGTCATGGGTTATGCACTTATGACTTGAATTCAGGCTGTATGAAAAACTCCGGGCCAGCGGCATCTTCACCTGGAACGAAGTAGAACGGTTCTGCGAAGCCTTCCTTAGCAAGAACAAAAGCAATGCGGCCATCAGCAATATTGTAAAACCGGCGGTGGAGCGTTGGCAGCATCGGTACAGCTCCGCCATTGAGGCTTATATTCAGTCAAAGGACATGTTCGAGCGCACCAAAAAGACCAACGATGCAGTGCTGGTCGCCAACGCTGAAAACAGCTTCAAAGAATGTAAACAGGAAAAAGACCGGCTGGAAATTTTCAGGAAGGATTTAGGCAGCTTTACCCGCTTCTATGAGTTTATGTCCCAGATCGTGGACTACGACGATAAAGAACTGGAAAAACTCAGTCTGTACGCCCGTTACCTGCGTCCGCTGCTGCGGGAAAGAGTTGTGCAGGAAGACGACATTGATCTGGATAACGTGGTGATGAGCCATTATCGTCTATCCAAAATCCGCCAGCAGGACATTGAGTTAAAGGAAGATGCCCCCGAATATAAGTTAGAGCCGTCGTCGGATATGGGGTCAGCCAAGGCCAAAGACAAGAAAGAGGAGTTTCTGTCGCAAATCCTGAGCAAGCTGAATGAGCTGTTCATCACCGACAATCTGAGTGACGGCGATCTGATCAACTACGCCTACACGGTTCGGGACAAACTGGCCGAAAACGACACGGTCATGAAACAGATTGAAAATAATACTGCCGAACAGGCACTGCTGGGCGATTTCCCCCATGCCATTGATGATGCGGTGATGGACAGCAACGAAGCCCATCAGGAAATGATGATGCAGTACCTTTCCAACCCGGAGGTGCAGCGGGGGTTTGCCAGGGTTGTGTTTGATATGTTGAGGGGGTAGTTTAAACGGCACACTGCTCTGCCTGCGGTGATTCAACGCTCATGAGAATTGGGATTGCTCGCCTGAGAGGCTGGCAGGCTCAGTGTCCGATACAACCCTGTGGAGATACCACGGCCCTCCCATTAATTTATGGAGAACCCGAGCAACTCGTAATTCTAGTTGTAAGAGAAATATACTTTGATCGCTATATGAAAAAAGTCCACGATTAGGTTCAAACATCTCCATATGGTTACCTTCATGACGAAAACCTATTGCATGACCGTTATACACGGAGTGGCTGCCTTTCTCGTTGAAGAACAACAATATGTAGTGCCCGGGCTTGCTTAATACCCAGTTGACAACTATTTCGGGGTTGAAATGACCATGCCCGATCATGCGCTCCTGAGTTATAAGGTTCTGGCTTTGTAATAAATAAATCAGGCCAGAGCCGTAATCCTGCTTTTTGGAGTTAAACAGCGTTTTGTTTACGTAAGCCGACTGGACTACTCCCATTAAATGCACAGTCCCCAGCTCAGTGGCACTCGAAAGCCCTCTCCCATCTGTAGCGATACTTTTTTTTATCCAGACCGCCACCATGCTTGAGCAACAACCAACCCTGCTAAAAGATGCAGTTACCTGTTGGTCACCGTCAGAGGAAGTAGATTGTTTCCATCGGGCTTCAGTTGAGTACACATTGTCCATGGAGAAAATACGATTAATAAGGCCCATTAGTAGCTCTCCTGTACGCAACGAACCGGGAATGCCTGGCGAATATCGGTTTCAAGCAAAAAAAACAAGTATCTGCTGTATAAATGAAAATAAACGACAAAAACAATGTCCGCTATCAATGCCTGTAATTAGTTTCCTTTGGTATATATCAGTTCATGAGTCGTGTCATGCCATAGAAATAATTAACGACAGGCAGGAAACTGATCATGATAAATACAAATACGAAATACGATCGCTACCGTTTTGCCGCTGCCCCTTGCTCCTGGGGTATAGGCAATCCGCAATGTCCGGACAGCCCGGTGTGGCGAAATCTGTTGCAGGAAGCTTCAGAGGCGGGTTACTCGAGTATTGAGCTTGGGCCTTATGGTTATTTTCCCACCGATGGCAGCATGCTGAAAGACGAGCTGAGAATACGGGGCATGTCGGTTATCTCAGGCAGGGTCTATGAAGCGTTGTGGGATAGAACCCGGCTGGAAGAAACCCTGTCCAAAACCCGCAAGGTCTGCCAGCTGCTTCATGCTGTGGGAGCAAAACAGCTGGTGATTGTTGATGCGGTCAATGATATCCGCGAGCGTTTTGCCGGTATCAGTGAGCAGGCGCCAAGATTGGACAAGCCCAGATGGCGCACTATGATGTCAACTATTCGCTGCATTGCTGATATCGCTATGTACGACTATGGTATCAGAGCCGTTGTACACCCTCATGCAGGCAGCTATCTGGAATTTGATGATGAAATCTCGCGGATGCTGGAGGATGTACCTTACGAAAAAGCTGGCCTGTGCCTGGATACAGGACACTTTGTGTATGCGGGTCTTGAGCCTGCCCAGTGGATGAAGGAGTGTACGTTCCGGCTTGAGCATGTTCACTTTAAGGATGTCTGTAACCAGCGCCTTGAATACTGCCTGAACAGCCAGATGGTCGGGTTTAAGGACGCTTGTGATTTTGGTGTTCTGCGGTCTGTGGGTGAAGGTGATATAGACTACTGTGCAATTAAAAGCGCTTTAGACCGGGTGGAGTACGATGGCTGGATAACGCTGCAACAGCTTCGTGATCCCAACTCTGAAGTCACCCCGTTTGAAGATGTTCGCCGAAGTCTGAATCATCTGCGTGAATTAGGTTTCTGAGCAGTCTGCGATACTACTATTACGACGAGAGTCTTACGACGAGAGTCTTGCGTCGAGAGTCTTGCGTCGAGAGTCTTATGTCGAGAGTCTTATGTCGCGAGGTATTGCTAGTATGAGCCGTGTATGTTCTGCACGGCTTTTTTGTTGGAGTGAGAAGAGAGTATGGATTTTGGTGTGCCACTGTTACCGTTTTTATTAGCTGCTGTGCCTGCGGTTCTTATCGCTGCTGTGGGAAAGGGCGGCCTGGGTAACGCGATGGGGGTAATGGCTGTTCCTCTTATGTCACTGGTTATTCCACCGATTCAGGCGGCTGCCATTCTTCTGCCGTTACTGCTCATCATGGATCTGTTTGCCATCTGGGGGTGGAGAGGGTTTGTTGACTGGAATATTCTGAAGGTCATTATGCTACCGGGCTTAATGGGGGTGGGGCTTGGGTTACTGATTTTTTATCAACTGCCTGAGAATGCCGTTCGCTTTCTGATTGGTAGCATCGCTATTCTGTTTTGCTTCCATCAGTTTTTCTCAAAAGGTACCGCGCCCGATAAACCCAGCCGCCTTAAGGGCGTTTTCTGGGCAACAGTCAGTGGGTTCACCAGTTTTGGTGTCCATGCAGGAGGGGCGCCGCTTAGTGTGTACATGCTGCCCCTCAAATTAGATAAAAAGGTACTGAGTGGTACGATGGCGATATTTTTCGGAGTGGTGAATCTCTCGAAGATTCCAGCTTATGGCGGTTTGGGTGAGCTGGGTGTCGATAACCTCATACTGTCGGCTATTCTTTTACCCCTCTGTCCACTGGGTGTTTTTGCAGGCATGAAACTGGTGCATCGCATCCGTGAGGATATTTTTTACAAGGTGCTTTACACCGGGCTGCTGATAACCGGTGCAAAACTCATTATGGATGCGCTGTGATTCATACCTCATTGACATCCTCCCCGCCCTGAAGGACGGGGATTCCTGTTCGTCACCAAACAGGCTTCCTGCTTCGACACGCCTTCTCTAGATTGCAGCTAGGCTGCAACCCCCGTTCCAGTCGCTCCACAGGCCAACCCCGCCAGCCCGGCGGTTTTGATATTGATTGCCGCATTAATATCCCTGTCGTGAAGGGTATTGCACTTCGGGCATTTCCATTCACGGATAGACAACGGCAAACTTTCATGGATGAATCCGCAACTGGAGCAACGCCTGGAGCTGGGAAAGAATCGGTCTATCTGAACAACAATCCTTTCTGCCCACTCGGCTTTGTACTGCAACTGCCGTACAAATTCACCCCAGTTTGCATCAGCTATATGCTTTGCCAGTTTTGGATTTTTGATCATGCCTTTCACATTCAGGGACTCTACACAAACAACTTGGTTCTCGTTAATTAGTTTGCGGGATGCTTTATGAGTAGCATCCATCCGGCAATCAGCTATTTTCGCATGAAGGCGGGCAACCTTGAGCTTTGCTTTAGCTCGGTTGTTACTGCTTTTCTGCTTTTTCACCAGCTTACGCTGAAGGTAGGCGAGCTTTTGCTCGTAGCGCTTGGTGTGTCTTGGATTACCGGATTTTTGGCCGTCTGAAGTGACGAACAGATCATTTAAGCCTAAATCAATGCCCACTGTCTTGTTAGAAATAGGCATTGGTTTAGCTTCAAACTCGCACAGCATGGATACAAAGTAGCGTCCAGCTCTGTCTTTGCTGATGGTTATGCTGGTAGGCTCTGACGATAGCTCTCTGCTCCAGCGGATATTCAAAGGCTCTTTGCTTTTAGCTATGAATAGCTGACCTTCTTTGTACTTGAAAGCAGAAGCGGCAAAAGTAGCACTCTGCTTTGCGTGTCTCTTTTTGAAAGTGGGGTATTTCGCCCGACCTTCCCAGAAGTTTTTGAAGGCGGTTTGCTGGTGTCGTAGTGCTTGCTGAACAGGTACAGAAGAAACATCTTTCAACCACTGGTACTCAGGGTTCTTTTTCAGCTCTGTAAGCTGCTTCGAGGCGGCATTGTAATTAATACTACAACCATTGTTGTAGTACTCATCAGTACGCCAGCGAAGGATATGGTTGTAAACGAACCGAATACAGCCAAACGTCTGAGCAAGCAAGGTTTCCTGCTCAGGCGTTGGGTAAAATCTGTATTTGAAAGCTCGTTTATTCATGCTTACAAGTTTATATCAAAAAATGTAAAATCTTCAAGTATCTTCTATAAGCAGTCTTCCAGACTGCTCGCTATCCATCCCCGCACTAAAAGTACGGGGTTTTCCGCTAGTTTCGATAAGTGCCGTCAGGGATTTACTTCAGGCAGCGTACCGATTCCCTGATTTTAATCTCAGGCATAAACTCCCTGACCAGTTTTGGTTGCTCAGGCTCATGTTCGCCAGCGAGTGCCAGAGCCAGAGACGCAGCCGCTGTGCCCATCGCTTCAATGGGATAGCGGACAGTGGTCAGGCCAGGGTTAAGGAAGTGTGCCAGCAGTACGTCATCAACCCCCATCACTGATACGTCGTTTGGCACCTGAACTTTGCGTTCCCTTAATGCCATCATGCAACCAGCCGCCATCGCGTCGTTGTAAGCAAAGATAGCGGTAAATTCAACCTTACGGTTCAGCAGCTCAATGGTGGCGTCATAGCCTCCCTTTTCGTCAGGCTGGTTTTTACTGAGCAATCCAGCGTCCGGGAATATGCTGTGAGCCAGCAAGGCATCCTGATAGCCCTGATAGCGGTCACGGGTATCTTCGAGTTCAAGGTGTTTGTTTTCTGAAGAGCGGGCGATAAATGCAATATGCCGATGTCCGTGTTCAAGCAGATAGCGGGTCGCCATCTCTCCGGCTCTACGGTTGTCGAGATAGATGCAACGTTCCTCAAATCCCTGCATTCTTCGATTGATAATGACCGAGCTGGTTTGAGACTCAAGCAGTTCCATCACCTTATAGTCAGAGAGCGCTTTGGAATGAACGACAATGGCATCACATCGGCGGTCAATCAAAGAGAGGATAGCTTCTTTTTCCCTTTCCGGATCGTGGTGGCCTGAGCTGACTAACAGCTGTTTGTTATAGTGACTGGCAACCTTTTCAACACCGCGCATAAGCAGGCTGAAGAAAGGATCACCCAGATCGCCGACCACCAGGCCCAGAGTATCGGATTTATTGCTGACCAGAGCCTTGGCAAAGCTGTTCGGTTTGTAGTCAAGCTCAGACATGGCTCGCACTACAGCCTCTTTTTTGCTCCGTGCAACACCTGCCGTATTGTTTACAACGCGGGAAACAGTAGATATGGAGACTCCCGCCAGTTTTGCGACATCTTTTATATTAGCCACTTTCGCACCACGTCAGTGAACTCATCATACTGTTGATTGTGCCAGACTGGCTATCTGGTATGTTGCCTTGCATCAAAGTTTAGAAAAGCTTTGCACAAAACCGAACAAAAAAGTGCAATAAGTGAAATGGTACAATCTCTTTGTAAGGACTTCGCATCCGTGGGTTGATCTGGATCAACAAACCTATTGCATTATGGTGGGGTTGTATTGATTCCTGTTGTTTTTAGCTGTGGATGGTTAAGAATCTACTATCCACTATTTGTATTGTTCTTAATGACTAGCTGAGACTACTGATTGTTCTGTCGTTGTACTGTCGAGTATGCTTCGTTGAGTTCGTAATTTTTCAGGAGAGTGTTATGGGTCTGGGTGGAATCAGTATCTGGCAGCTGGTGATTATTCTGTTGATTGTCGTGATGTTGTTCGGTACCAAAAAGCTAAAGACACTGGGCAGTGATCTGGGTAGTGCGGTTAAAGGATTTAAGGACGCTACCGCCGATGAAAAGAATGAAGGCCAGGCTTCCGGTAAGGAAATCCCACACGATAAATCCTGAGGTAATGCCCGGTGTTTGATATTGGCTTTGCCGAAATATTGGTCATTGCTCTTCTGGGGCTGGTGGTTCTTGGGCCTGAGAGGCTTCCCCAGGTAATACGTACCGCTGTCCGCTGGCTGCATCACTTCAGGCAGACTGCGCGTAATGTTCGGGAAACCATGGAAAGCGAGCTTAATATTGAAGAAATCAAACAGGATTTGCATTTCAAGGATATTGAACGACAATTGCAGGGTGTAAAACAGCAGGCTTCTGAGGCAGGGGAGAGTATGAATAATATGTCGTCCCAGTTGCAGAAAGAACTTGATCGTTCTCTCAGTCAGCAGCTTGATAGCAAGGAGCAGCTTGATAAGAAGGAGCAGCTTGATAAGAAGGAGCTGCTTGATAGCAAGGAAGGCTCGTCGGTTAAGAGTCAGTCAGGAGGCAAACCATGACTTCCAGTGCAAGTACCGGCGACAGGGAGCAGCCACTGATCCAGCATCTGCTGGAGCTGAGAACCCGTATTATTCGCAGCACAGTGGTTATATTGATTGTGTTTGCCGGACTGTTTTACTTTTCCAGCGATATTTACGAGTTCATATCACAGCCGTTGCGGGTCTATCTGCCTGAAGGTGCCAGCATGATTGCGACCGATGTCGCATCGCCTTTTCTGGCTCCCTTCAAGCTGACACTGGTATTGTCTCTGTTTATCGCTGTCCCCTACATTCTGCACCAGGTCTGGGCATTTATTTCACCGGGGCTGTATCAACATGAAAAGCGTCTGGCGGTACCGCTGCTGATCGCCAGTGTCCTGTTGTTTTACGGCGGAATGGCGTTCGCTTATTTTGTGGTTTTCCCACTGGTATTTGGTTTCTTTACCAGTATTGGCCCTGAAAGCGTGACGGTGATGACTGACATTAACAGTTATCTGAATTTTATTTTGAAGCTGTTTTTTGCTTTTGGCCTGGCTTTTGAAATTCCGGTTGCGACGGTGCTGTTGATCTGGTCTGGCGTATCGGATATTGATTCTCTGGCAAAGAAACGCCCCTATGTCATTGTCGGGTGTTTTGTTCTGGGGATGTTGCTAACACCACCGGATGTCATTTCCCAGACACTGCTGGCGGGGCCGATGTGGCTGTTGTTTGAAATAGGTATTTTATTTGCCCGCCTGAATCCGGCTGTTTCTGCAAAGCGAGCTGAAGCTGAATAGCTCATCAGTCAGTTGTGATCAATAAAAAGCTCTTACCAGTTTCCAGGCTTCATCATCAGAAGTCTGGAAACTGGTAAGAGCCATTGACGACTAAGTGAACGAGTGGAATATATTTGTCATTTGTCGTTTTTCGAGTTTTTACCGAGTCTTTTCTCTATCTGTTTCCGTTCCCAGTTCGGCCCAAAAAGGTTAAAGACTTCAAAAACGCTGAGACCATGAGAGACAACACCAACTCCCCAACCCAATGCGACCCACTTAGCCCATAAGTAATCAGGCGATACGAAAAAATTCAGAATAAAAAGAGCACCGACGATCAAAGCATAAGAAGTGGCATGGGAGTAAAATGCCTTGATATCACGAACATGCTCTATTACTTGCTGCTCTTCTGTTGATAACTTTGTTTCAGTGCTCATCTCATTTTCCCCGGACAGTTCTGACAGGTCAATCTGAAAAACCGCAGCTAAAGATTTCAATGACTCAAGGCTGGCCTTTTGTCCCCGTTCGATACGTTGAACGGTTCGGATACTCAATCCACTGAGTTCTGATAGCTGTTCCTGCGACCAGCCACGTTCAAGCCTTAGTTTCCTGACAATCATAAATATTCCTTCTACGGCTGGAGAGCATCGTCGCATAAAAGTCTGTCTGTCGGTGACGACATTTATACGACAGAAATATGACATTTCTTTTTTTTACGGTGCCTATTCCATCATCTAAGATATACTGTTTCTCTGTGGGTTACAGGCGCATGAGCTTTATACAAAAAGCCACTTTATACATATCACTATCTCTTTTCCCTACATTACTGGTTGGTGATGATATAATGATTTACAACGTCCAAATAGATAATAATCCGTTTATAATAAAGCTTGAAATTTATCCAGAACCCCATAGTGCCAGAAGATTCGTGCTTCCCATATGGTCTCTGTACAGTACTGTTGGTTCGATACTTCTTTATACCCTGAGAGATGTAAGGTTAGATTTGCAAAGAATGATCCTGACCGCCAGATTGATTGGTCAAGATATCGACTCGGAACTTTCCTTCCAGATAATTTCATATGATTGCTACCGGAGGTAACAGAGCTGAACGGAGCAGTATCAAGTCTGGGTTTGCTTAACCCTTATCCCTAATGCGGCTTCTTGCAGGGCAGATCGGTAATGCTTTCGTGGATGTCAATTCATGCTCGTGACCAATAGCGGGCAATATTTATACCTGAGGTTTTCCCAAACCTGGTTGATTCGTATTCACCACCATTTTTTTCAATAACTTTTCTTGACGCAACGTTATTTTCATCAGCCGTGATAAGAATTTCTTTTATGTTTAATTTCCTTGCTTCTAAAAGACCCAATTGAAGCATTAAAGTACCAAAACCATTTTTCCTATATTTTGGTGCTATATCGTAGCCGATGTGACCAAGTTCTTCTGCAAGATATTTACTATTAATGTTATGGCGTACCCTTAATGCACCTAAAATATTATCATTGTTGTCTATCAACCAGAAATGACTGCATGGTGAATAACCTTGAGGAAGGTTGTTGCCCTTTTTCTGTTCTGACAGTGAGTTAATATATTTTGATAAATCGATTTCAGCATCTGTATACATGAAATATCGATCAGGATCGTTATTTCTGATATCAGTTATAAAAATAGAAAATTCATTTTTTAAATTTTCATTTGGCTCAATTAATTGCATTTTGAACTCTTGTTATTTAATAGCATGTAACACTTGGAAAACCGACTGACCAGCATTTCCCGTTCATCAATTACGCTACCGCCCCTCTCACCGGTAACGAGAAAACTCTGGTTGAAAAATAACCAAACCGTTTAAGTTCCATCGCAACGGTCAGTTGGCAGAGTTTGCCACAATACCTGACTAATGATAACCAGTCTGTTAGAGCTGCTAACTTTTTCAGCAGTAAATTGAACCATTCAGAACTAGGCTTAAAAGTGAAGGAAACTTCTTCATCCACTGAACAAGGAGGTACAGTTTATGTTTGAAGGAATCGGATCACCTGTTAACACTACAACCCGGCAGACCCGCTTACCGGCTCATAACAGGAACACGACATCTAGCGGGCAGACCCGGACAGGTCGCAATGTTGAGCAAAAGTTTGGCTTGATGAATGCCCTGAGCAATTTACTTGAGGGATTGACAGAGTCGTTCAAACCCCTGGGTGATTTTCTCTGTAAACAATGGAAGAGCCTTACCAAGCTTGGCAGAGATACAAAGCATCAGGCTAAGCAGGGACTTTATGATTTGCGTAAAGAAGTCGCTGGTTCAAAACTGGAGCGAGCCAGACTTGAAGCGCAAAAACAGAAAGAAGATCTGCAATACAAAGGAACAGAGCAGGCTGGCGCTATTAAGAACCGCCTTAAGGGTGGCTTTAATCGCCTGTTTGACTAACCCCCAACCCCCCAACCCCCCAACCGGAGTAGCAGCCATCGGCTGCACTCCGAACCCACCCCATCAAAACAGAGCGAATCCAATGCCTGCGTACAGCAGTACCATCAGAGCAACCGGCAACTTCCAGACAGCCAGCAGCAGGTAGGCCAGCAACGCCAGCGCGACATCTTCCGCCCCTTTAATAGCCAATGTAATAACCGGGTCGTACAACGCGGCGAGTAGCAAACCCGTGACCACGGCATTGATACCATTGATGGCAGAACGCAGTGTTGGCATCGCCTTCAGGCGGTTCCAGAATGGCCAGGCGGCAGCCAGCAACAAAAAGGACGGTGCGAACATGGCCACCAGGGCAACCAGAGCGTAACTCAGGTTAAAGCTGCCACCAAAAACACCACCCAGAAAAGGTGCCAGAGTAAACATTGGCCCCGGCACGGCCTGGGCAGCACTGTACCCCACCAGAAACGCGTCAGCTGTGACTCCGGCGTCGTGTACCAGTTCAGCCTGAAGCATGGGCAAAACCACGTGACCACCGCCAAACACCAGAGCGCCAGAGCGGTAGAAACTGTCAAACAACTGTAATGCTGCGTTATCAGACTGTGCGGCGATAACCGGAACTACAAGAATGCCTGCTACAAACAAAGCGGCTGCAGCAAAGGCTATACGCTTACGTCCCTTAACTTCAGGCAGTAGGTTTGTGTCGGTATTCTGGTTGTAAATAACATAACCGGCTATCGCGCCAGCGATAATCACTGTCATCTGCATGGTGACACCGGGCATCATTAACATCAGAGCGGCGGTGATGATCGCCATCGTCACCCGTGGGCGGTCAGGACAGAGAGACTTCCCCATTTTAATCAGCGCATCAGCGACCACAGCCACCGCAAACAGTTTGACACCGTGCAAAATTCCCATGGCGGAGGAAAGCCCAGACACTTCACTGTAACCCATTGCCAGCAAGACCATAAGAATGGCTGAAGGCAGCGTGAAGCCTGTAAAAGCCGCCAACGCACCCGGCAAACCTGCGCGGTCAAAGCCAATGCTGATACCCACCTGACTGCTCGCAGGTCCCGGCAGCATCTGGCACAGGGCAACGGTATCAGCGTATTCCTGTTCACTTAACCACTGTCGTTTTTCAACAAACTCCCGGTGGAAATAACCTATGTGTGCCGTCGGTCCTCCAAAGGCATAGCAGCCCAGAGTCAGAAAGCGGATAAACACGTCAAAACAATTTTTCAGCATGGGGGCGGGCATCTTGTTATTTGGAATCAGGCATTTAAAAAAAAGAATACATTGATTAATCTATTTTAATAAACAAATTCTGGTCTTTTATGAAACCTGTAATGCGATGGTTTTTAAAGCAAAGCCTGCTGCCACCGGTTTTGCTGATATGGATGGTTGCCGTGGGATTGATCTTTAAAACAACACTGGGATGGTTACCCTGGCTGGCATTGCTGGTTTTCTATGGGTTGTCAACAACGCCGGTTGCAACCGTTCTCAGTAAGGGGCTTGAGTGGTATGAAGCCCTTGATACCAAGTCGTCCTGTCAGGAGGCTGATGCCATTGTGATTCTGGGAGGCGGATACCCCCGCTCAACACCGGAGTACGAGGGCTTTCAACCAACCGCCCTGTCTCTGGAGCGCATTCGTTATGGCGCAACGGTGCATCGTCAGTGTGGTGTGCCTTTGCTGGCCAGTGGGGGTGGCGAACGTTCAGAGGCTGAAACCATGGCGGAAATATTGCGCAAAGATTATGGCATCAACGTTCGCTGGCAGGAAAAGCAAAGCCTCACCACCTGGCAGAATGCTCTTTACAGCTATGACATGCTGAGCAGGGATCTGGGGAAGGAAAACCTTCGCATTATTCTGGTGACTCACAGCTGGCACATGCCCCGGTCCGTTTTAAGCTATCAGAAGATGGGCTTTGAGGTCATTCCTGCACCGACCCTGTTCACATGGTCAGAGGTTCCATGGAAAAAACTCCGATACTGGCTGCCTCAGACACGCAACCTGAGAAGTAGTGAACTGGCTCTGCACGAATATCTGGGGCTGATCTGGTACTGGCTCAGTGACCGGCTTCATATCGATAACTGAGCCATCATTTTGAACAAGCGTTTTATCGAATCCACGTAAAACCCCGTACTTTTAGTGCGGGGATGTAAGTGGGGCTTGCGTAGAGTAAGCCTATGCACTATTTTCTTCTTGTCTCTTGCAGACCTACCTCTGGGCTAGAGGAATGTTAAGCCTGCGGAGTTCGTGTGAGACTTGGGGAACATGGGTTGGCTCGTCACCGTAAAAGTTCCCACTGTGGAACTTTTATGCGATAACCAAGCTGTTCCCTGAGCAACGAACTGTGAAACAGGAACCTGTTAGGTGACTAACAGGAATCCCCGTCCTTCAGGGCGGGGAGGATGTCAATGTTTGCTAATGCCCCCTTTAGTGAGCTGGGCAGGGTTAAGAATCTTCCTCAGCTCCTCTTCTGAAAGGTCGGTTTTCTCTTTCGCAACGTCCAGAATAGAGCGTTGTTCCCGGTAAGCCTGTTTGGCAATTTCCGCTGCTTTCATATAACCAATAATCGGATTAAGGGCGGTCACCAGAACCGGGTTACGGTCAAGGGATTTGTTAATGTTCGCTTCCCGTACCCTGAACCCCTTGATGGCCTTGTCAGCCAGAATTGAGCTGGCATTACTGGCAAGCGTAATGGATTGCACAAGGTTATTCGCCACCAGTGGCAACATGACATTCAGTTCAAAGTGGCCGGACTGGGCGGCAATAGTCACTGCGGTATCCAGCCCGATTATCTGGGCTGCCACCATGGTGACGGACTCTGAAATCACCGGATTGATCTTGCCGGGCATAATACTGGAACCCGGTTGCAGTGCAGGCAGTTCAATTTCCCCCATTCCTGCCAGCGGGCCACTGTTCATCCAGCGCAGGTCATTGGCAATCTTCATCAGGCTGACCGCTAATCCCCGCAGGCCTGCAGACAGTTCCAGAGCGGTAGCAGGAACACTCTGGGCTGCAAAAAAATTCGGGGCGGGTGTGAACCGTAACCCGGTGTCTTGTTCCAGGGCATCGCAGACCGTCTGTGAATAGTGGGGGTGAGTATTGGTGCCGGAACCGACCGCTGTTCCACCCAACGTCAGTTGTAACAGACGTTTCTGCGTGGCTTTCAAACGCTCCTGGTCCTGCTGAAGTAACGCTTGCCAGCCCCCCATTTCCTGGGCAAAGGTGACCGGCATGGCGTC
This sequence comes from Endozoicomonas gorgoniicola, assembly GCF_025562715.2. NCBI lineage: Bacteria > Pseudomonadati > Pseudomonadota > Gammaproteobacteria > Oceanospirillales > Endozoicomonadaceae > Endozoicomonas > Endozoicomonas gorgoniicola. Next base: position 5,837,275 of record NZ_JAPFCC010000001.1, on the reverse strand, counting down.
CATGGTGTGAGTGCGTCCGGTTTTGACAATCGAACCGATGTCATTGATTCGCCCTTCAAGGGTTCTGATCAGGTGTGAAACCGCAGGCAGAAGCTGGTGCTCCACAAGCAGGGCAGAAGCTACATGAATGGCTGAGGGAATCAGATCATTGCTGCTCTGACCAAGGTTCACATCGTCGTTTGGGCTGACAGGCGCTGTACCGTTGTGTCTGGCAAGGTGGCTGATGACTTCATTGACGTTCATATTGGTGCTGGTGCCGGAACCAGTCTGGTACACATCAATGGGGAACTGGCTGTAAAAAGAACCAGGGTACTCGGCTGCAATGATCTGGTTCGCCGCTTTGGTGATGGACTCTGCCTTGTCGTTTGAGAGCAAACCCAGCGACAGGTTTGCAGACGCAGCGGCTTTTTTGATGTGGGCAATGGCGGTGATAAACGCTTCGGGCAGGGGTTGTCCACTGACCGGAAAGTTATTCACTGCCCGCTGGGTTTGCGCACCATATAACGCATTAGTGGGTACAGCGACTTCTCCCAGGCTGTCTGTTTCGATTCTGACATCGTTTGAGTTGGCTGATGTACTCATGGTGGTGTAAAGCCCTCTATTCATCGGGGTTATTAATTTCAATATGAAAGCACACCATTCCCTCAGAGTTAACGACCAGTGCAGTAAAAGGGCGATTCACTATTATATTATGGTTCGTAGCAATATAAGCTTCGTCGATTCCGGTTTCTGTCATTGCTACGGCCCTTGAGCCTATTTCATCGGATTCAAATACAATTATTTGTCTGGACTCTATATTTGAGACATTGATTGCCGGAGAGGTAAGGTTCGGGCTAAAGCTCTCAGGGGAGACCATCCAGGATAAAGATGTGCCTTGAAGCACAGTATGCAACTCATGAGTGCCACTCACTAAAAAGGCGGGCATGGTCAAACGAATATAAGTACTGCTGGCAGAGTTGACCAGTTGCCTTATCCTCGCTGAATCGAGGTCAGAGGGAGGAGTGGGTGTTGCCCTGTTGGGGGGAATCAGAATAATCATCCGGTCGCCCTCGTTGAGATAGGGGAGAATTATAACTTCCCAGCCAGACGAGTCCTGAGCATAGTTCACACGGACGGGCTCAGCAGATGTCATAGCTGAAATCTGAAGAGTCTGTCCGGAGAGGGTTGTGAAGCTCATCGTGTCACGCGTAAACACATCTCTCCAGTTATGGTTGAAGGTGGCAACGGTCATTGCGACCAGTTGGGCAGTAGGTGAAAACATCAGCCGTGGTGAGAGATTGCCAGGACGGTCATTATCAGGAAAACCCTCCTGTAAGAATTGATTGATTTGCCCATTAACACTATCAGGATGATTCAGGCCACCAGGGAGCAGATAGGATGTTTGTGAATCCGGGTTGAATTGCGGATCTTTAAGGATGTCTGAAAATGTCGCACCATTTCTTGCAAGAAACCACGATGCATCACGATACCCTGAACCTTGCCGACCTCCGGAGGCAAGTAGGCGGTCAGAATTTCTGACTCTGTTGGTTTGTCTGGCGACATCATGGTTTTCCTGCAAATGCGCTGAAACGGTCAGCAAGGTTAAGAGTGAGGCTGTGGCGGTGGGGGAAAAAACCAGATTACGGTTGGTGGTACCTTCGGGTCTTAAAATGTTGGCAAGCTCTGTGGAGAAATCCAGATTATTGCCTATATGCGCTGGTGTAGCCAAGGCAGCTGGTCTTTCTAATGAAAGCTCTCCCACCGACGCTGTTAATCCGGAAACCGCTGGCTGTATGGGCGGTAAATTCTGATCCCGTGAATCGGCAATATAAATAATTCGAAATTCTTCTCCGAAAATAACGTAAGTGCAATGCGGACATGCGCAGGTACGGGAATTTATATTCTCATCTGTAAGTTCACTTGATAAACAACAGATGGGGCAAGCAATACGATGGGAAAAGGCGTTTTGAGAAATTACGAACAGTAACCCTGGCAGAGTGACCAGCAGCAACCAGCGATTAAAAACCAGAAAAATATCGGTGTATAAATTCATTCTATTTCCAGTGTTTGTTTTACCGAAGACCAAAGACTAGCACTGACTTTAAATCCGGCAATTTAAAGGACGGTGAACGAATATTTCCGGATATTTCAGAATGGGTTGAAATACTTTAAAGAGTTATGCCCTGCAACGGCCCCGGTGAGCAACCAGAACAATCATCAGCAGGCTTAATAGCAATACCGGGGATGAGCCAAAGCGCATAAAGGGGGTGACGCCTTTCATATCGTATTTGTTCTCTGACCTGATCCGAGATTTTGCGTCCGTCAATATTATTCATTACTGCCTCATCTATGAAATAGGGGTAGATGGGGCTCACCAACCGCTTACGCCCAAACCAATATAGCTGTAACCTATCAAAATGTTCGGAATATTCATGATGTCTGTTAGCCCGTAATAGTTCAGAAATTCAGTCTCTGAACTGTAAAATCGAAATGGTGCTCTTATCTCAATAGTAAGGTCTGTTACTATGACTCTATCGTTTTGAGCGGTTGAGTTAAGTGAAATCAAAGCAGGCGATGAGCCGATCCTGTCAAAACTGGAGATTATTCTCCTGAGGCCTTCCTGCACATCCTCACTGATGCCTGTTTCCGGCAGTTCTCCATGAGGTGGCAGTTCGTGTCTGATGGAGATAGTGAGTTCAGACGGTTGAAAATATTTGTACTTGAAGTAACAGGCGGCTGTCAAACAAGTTAGCAGGCTACAACATAAAGCACATGCAGTCGCGGCTGAGGCTTGCACAGCCGTTGATACAGCACATTCACCTGCTATTACCTGAGAAGATACTAATCCACCGCACCCTCCACAACCGCAGGTGCATATAATGCTGGTATGATGACGTCTTCGACAATTGCCAATGGTGCAAGCTAGTTGAAGTAAATCCTGAAGGCAGTTTCTCTGGTCGATCAGCCGGTGTACATGCCCCCTTAATGATCGGGCAACCATGATAAATGTATCGATGGACTCCCGGCTCATGGGTATTGGGTCGGGGTGGTGTTCGCTTTCAGGGGCTTCGTTTAAGGTATACCCTGAATAAGTCTGTACAACAGGGTTCTGCACACCTCTTGTGGTGGGATCACAGGTAACTAACGCAGTGCTTACAGGTTGGTGGGGCGTTTCCTGGACTATGTCATGGGAACAGCATGGTTGATTTGCAGGGTCTGTGATTATTCTGCGCCCTTGGGCTGAAAGGCTGGCAGGGTGTCGCGGAACCCTATCTTGCCGCGTAATCACTCGCTCAGGGCCTGATAACTCTACAAGAAAACTGACGTCTCTTTCTGAGATTCCTGTACCGGAATCATTATGGGGGACAGAAAAAGTAAGCCAGTACAAATTACGATTTCTGGCTCCGTTGTTCTGCTTAACCTCTTTATCTTGCTCCGCAGGCTGTCCGTCAGGTTTATCGGTGTTACGGGGCTGCAATTCGTAGTCGTCGCCCTGTCCGTTCGCAGGCCGAATCGTCAGGGAGCAGATAAACAGCGAAAAGATGACAAGTGATATCGACAGCCTGTATGTCTTCATTCTTATAGCCCTGTGGTAGTGGCTTGAAGTGGCTGGCTATAAAATAGCATCTCTTCCTGCGGGAGGATGTCATTAACCACCTTTACTGCGACTAAGGTCTATAGCGTTAATGATCTTTTTGATCTGGTTAATAACTCTGGGGGGATTTTTCCAAAGGGTGAGGTGATTAGCAGGAGCATTGTAAATGCTCCTGCTAAGAGACCGTCTGAAAAGAGTTTATGCCCTGCGACGGCTTCGGTGAGCAACCAGAACAATCATCAGCAGGCTTAATAGCAATACCGGGGATGAGCCAAAGCGCATAAAGGGGGTGACGCCTTTCATAACCGGAACGTCACCACGCAAAATACCCGCCTTGAAACGTTCAATACTTTTAACGGTTTGCCCCCGGTCATCAATCAGGGCGGTCTTGCCATCATTGGTGGTGCGAATCATATAGCGTCCTGTTTCCAGTGAACGCATACGGGCAATCTGGTAATGCTGCAAGGGGCCAATGGAGCGGCCAAACCAGGTGTCGTTGCTGATCGTGATTAATAAACCACTGTCTTTTGCCTGCTCCGCCGCAAAGTCCGGGTACACTACTTCATAGCAGATATAGGGGGCAATGGTGGCTTCCGGTACTTCTAATAATTCTTGATTGTCCGCACCTTGGGAGAAGGCGCTCATGGGCAGGTTAAAGAAGTCAATCAGCCCTCTCAGTATGGACTCCAGCGGCACGTATTCACCAAAAGGAACCAGTTTCTGTTTATCGTACCGTCCATCACCTGTACCGATGGCAATAATGGCATTGTAATAACGGGGTTCGCCGGTACTGTTATCATCCATTGGAATACCGGTGATAAACGCACTTCCACTGTCGTTAGCCTGACGATCAATCTGCTGTATCACAGAGCGGGCACTGCTGTAGAAAATGGGCAGGGCATTTTCCGGCCATATCACCAGGTCTCGTCCCCACTCCTTTTCGGTCAGTTTGAAATAGGTTCTGATGGTATTTTCCAGATAGCCCGGCTCCCATTTCAGGCTCTGGGGAATATTGCCCTGAATGGCACTGAAGCTCAGCTCACCGGTTTTGGTGGTCCATGTTACCTGGTTCAGTGGAAGGCTGATCAGCCAGGCTGTGGCGACGGTCATCAGGGTAATCACCTGTCCGGCAGAAAGACGACATTTATCGATAAGAACAGAGGTCAGCAGGCAGGCCGTTGTTATCAGTAACAGGCTCAGGCCGTAAACTCCGACCACAGGCGCCCAGCTCTGGAATGGTGTGTCCAGAAGGGCATAACCCTGTAACAGCCAGGGGAAGCCGGTAAGGAACCAGGTTCTGATCCATTCAAACAGAACCCAGACACCGGCAAACAACAGCGCCCGCTGCCAGGTTTTTACAACGTTATAGCGATCCCTGAGTTTCACATAAGCAAAAAACAGAGGGGTGATAAAGATGCTGGTCAGGAACAGAGTGAACAGCAGGGTCAGCAGGATGGCAAAGGGAGCGGGTGCTGAACCGAACTGATGGATGCTGACATAAACCCATGAAGTGCCAGCTCCGAACAGCCCGACGCCGAACAGTGATCCGCGAATCAAGGCAGGGCGCAGTGCTTCCTTCTGGGTAAGAAAAAAAATACAGCCACTGGCCAGCAGTAGCACCGGCCAGTAATCATAAGGGCTGAAAGCAAATGTGAAGAGGGCACCAGCAAGCGCTGCCATCAGGTGTCCGGGCAGTTTATTCTTCAATATCATCGGCCTGTCAGTCGCGAAAGTCAGTCGCGAGAGTTAGTCGTGGGAGTCTGTCACCCGCAATAATCGAATACGGCGACCGTCGGAGTTAAGCACATCAAACCGAAAACCGGAAATTTCCACGTATTCGTTACGCTTGGGCATGTGTCCAAACTCCTGCATAACAATCCCGCCGATGGTATCGAACTCTTCGCCGCTGAATTTGGCATTGAAATGCTCATTAAAGTCTTCGATAGGGGTCAGCGCCTTAACGATAAAGGTATTGGCAGTTTCTTCGACGGGCTTGATAAAGCTGTCTTCCTCGACATCGTGTTCATCTTCAATGTCGCCGACAATCTGTTCCAGAACGTCTTCAATGGTCACCAGCCCGGCGACGCCACCAAACTCATCAATCACAATCGCCATATGGTTGCGATTCGTCCGGAACTCTTTCAGAAGAACGTTGAGACGCTTGCTTTCTGGTATAAATGTGGCAGGGCGAAGATGGTCTTTAATGTTGAAGCGATTATGTTGCAGGATCAGTGGCAGCAGATCTTTTGCCAGAAGAATGCCAATGATTTCATCCTTGGTGTCCCCGATCACCGGGAAGCGGGAGTGGGCTGATTCGATAATCTTGGGCAGGAAATCCCGGGGTTCCTGGTCTTCTTCCACGCAGACCATCTGGGAGCGGGGAATCATGATTTCCCGTACCTGCATGTCGGCCACCTGAACAGCCCCTTCAATAATGCTCAGGGCTTCGGTGTCTATGATGCCCCTGCTGCCTGCTTCGTTCAGGATTGACAGCAATTCACTTCTGTTTTTCGGGTCCTGACTAAAAATGCCAGACAGTTTGTCCATCCACGATGGTGAGGGTTCTTCGCCCGTTGGGGTTTCGTCGTTCATTACCTTTTCTTTAAGTGTGCCTGTTTAAAAAGCAGTTGTGCCATCTTCATGGTCAGAAATCTTTATGGGCAGAAACGGAGAATATCTCCGCTTCTGTCTGGCATCTGTCGTGTAGCAGCTATCGTGTAGCAACTATACCCCGACAGAGTGCCGTCCGTTAAACGGTTTCTGCGTAAGGGTCAGGGAAACCAAGACTTTTAACTATCTCAGTCTCCAGGGCTTCCATTGCTTCCGCTTCACTGTCGTCTATATGGTCATAGCCCAGCAGATGCAGTGTGCCATGCACAATCATGTGCGCCCAGTGTGCCTGCAGGCTTTTGTTCTGTTCACCGGCTTCTTGTTCAACCACCGGGGCGCAGACCACCAGGTCGCCCAGCAAGGGCAGCTCCAGTTCGGCTGGCAGTTCAGACGGGAATGACAGCACGTTAGTGGGGCCCTGTTTCTGTCGCCACTGCTGATTCAGTTCTGCCCCTTCTTCGGTATCCACGATACGCAGGCTGATTTCCGCTTTGTCCCGGTGTGAACCGACGGCAGCTTCTGCCCAGTGCTGGAAGTCCTGTTCGCAGGGCAGCAACTGACTGTCACTGGCAATCTGGATATCAATAAACACGCTGGCGCTCATGATGAGATACTTGCCTCAGTTTGTGCCTCAGTTTGTGGCTGCACCTGCTGCTGGCGCTGTTCGTGCAGAGTCTTGCGTTCTTCACGGCGCTTTTTTTGTTCCTGTTCCTGCTTCTGGTCGAATGCGTCGTAAGCCTGAACAATGCGCTGAACCAGAGGATGACGTACCACATCTTTGGAAGAGAACCAGGTAAAACCCATGCCGTCTACGTCTTTCAGAACATCAATGGCACTGAGCAGACCTGAGCGGGTACCGCGTGGCAGATCAACCTGGGTGACGTCACCGGTAATGACAGCGGTTGAGCCGAAGCCGATACGGGTAAGGAACATCTTCATCTGTTCTGATGTGGTGTTCTGGGATTCATCAAGAATAATGAACGAGTTATTCAGGGTTCGACCGCGCATGTAGGCCAGGGGAGCGACTTCAATCACATTCTTTTCGATCAGTTTGTCGACCCGCTCAAATCCCAGCATTTCATACAGGGCGTCGTAAAGGGGACGCAGATAAGGGTCGATTTTCTGGGACAGGTCACCGGGCAGGAAACCCAGTTTCTCGCCCGCTTCTACCGCAGGACGAACCAGCAGGATGCGACGGATCTGCTCATCTTCAAGCGCCTGAACCGCTGCTGCAACGGCAAGGTAGGTTTTACCGGTTCCCGCAGGGCCAATGCCAAAGTTGATGTCGTGTTCAAGAATGGATTTAACGTAGTTCTGCTGGTTAGGCCCCCGGGGCGTAATCAGCCCTTTTCGGGTACGCAGGGAAACAACGTCGTCATTGCCTTCAGGTGCCGCAATGTATTCAACGGCAGACTCCTGCAGGAACAGGTGTACAGTTTCTGGTGTCAGCGGATGTTCTTTGCCGGTTTCCCTGTACAGCCGCTTGAGAATTTCCTGAGCTGCCTTGATCGAGTCTGCACGACCTGACACGGAAAACTTGTTACCACGGTTGCGAACTTTAACGTGAAGGCGTTGTTCGATCTGTTTCAGATTCTGGTTGAACTGACCACACAGCTCAGCAAAGCGCTGGCTGTCATCGGGCTCAAGGATAAACTGACAGTGGCTTTCTGCCAGAGTATTGGAAGTGTTTCGGGTTTTGGCGTTCAAGTCGGGGATTCAGCTCTTACTGCGATTATTAGGGGTAAGCATATACCGCAGTCTGAAGGTTGGGTAGATCATAACCGGGATATTGACTCTATTTTACAGGATTTTTATACAGATTTTAGTGAGGAGCTGAGGTAGCTGCGAACAGTCAGCATTAATTTGGCGTAGGTTGGGAGTCACTTCGTTCGCCCCAACCTGCGTATCAAACCATTTGGATTTGTGTATCAGTCCAGCTCGGAGCTGATAATCCTGCCACGCATGGAGTGGGCAAAGGCATCGGTCACTTCAACGTTGGCAAAATGCCCGATCAGGCGTGGATCGTCAAACCTGAAGTTAACAATGCGGTTGCACTCGGTACGTCCCATCAGCTCACCCGGATCTTTTTTGGAGTAACCGGTTACCAGAATTTTCTGGGTAGAACCCACCATCCGGCGGCTGATCTGCATGGTTTGCTGGTTCAGACGATCCTGCAGAATATGCAGACGCTGCTTTTTGGTTTCTGCTGTTACGTCGTCTGGCATATCTGACGCCGGAGTACCCGGACGCTTGCTGTAGATAAAGCTGAAGGAGGCGTCGAAGCCCACTTCGGCAATCAGATCCATAGTGTCCTGGAAGTCTTCATCGGTTTCACCGGGGAAGCCAACAATAAAGTCGGACGACATGCTCATGTTCGGGCGATGCTCGCGAATCCGGCGAACCTTGTCCAGATAGATGCTGGTTTCGTGTTCACGCTCCATCAGCTTCAGGATACGGTTGGAACCGCTCTGAACCGGCAGGTGCAGGTGACTGACCAGTTCCGGTACTTCACCATAAACGTCAATCAGGCTGTCGGAGAACTCCAGCGGGTGAGACGTGGTAAAACGGATGCGGTCGATGCCGTCGATGGCGGCAACGATGGTGATCAGCTCTGCCAGATCACAAATAGAACCATCGTACTTTTCACCGCGATAAGCGTTAACGTTCTGACCCAGCAGGTTGATTTCACGAACCCCTTTCTCTGCCAGACCGACACATTCCGCCAGTACGTCATCCATTGGGCGGCTGACTTCCGGCCCCCGGGTGTATGGCACAATGCAGTAGGTGCAGTATTTGCTGCAGCCTTCCATGATGGATACAAAGGCGGTTGGCCCATCAACGCTTGGTTCGGGCAGGCGGTCAAACTTCTCGATTTCAGGGAAAGTGACATCTACAACCGGGATATGGTCCTGCTTGGTGGCGTCAATCATTTCCGGCAGGCGATGCAGGGTCTGTGGACCAAACACCACGTCAACGTAGTGTGCACGCTTGCGGATTTCTTCGCCTTCCTGACTGGCAACACAACCGCCAACGCCAATCACCAGATCGGGTTTTTTTTCTTTCAGGTGTTTCCAGCGGCCGAGCTGGTGGAACAGTTTTTCCTGCGCCTTTTCACGGACGGAGCAGGTGTTGACCAGCAGTACGTCGGCTTCTTCCGGGTTGTCGGTCAGTTCCAGAGTATGGGTTTCTCCGAGCAGGTCTGCCATACGGGCAGAGTCGTACTCGTTCATCTGGCAACCGTGGGTCTTGATGTATAGCTTTTTGGTGCTCATGGCTGTCTCTGCGCTCACGGCTGTCTACTATCTGTTCAAAAGTGGCACATTATAGCCTTTGGCTGACGGGGTGGGTAGTGAGCAATATTTCTGATGTGGGTTGGGAGCTTACCCCCCTTCTTTGAGCTGAAAGCCAGGAAAAGGCTGTCAATATGAGACTTTCGCCCTATCAATTGATCTTAAAGACTCTATCAATGCTGGCTTCTTGAACTATTATGCTTGCTATCCATCAGTATGAAGAAAGTTGGACAGAACATGCACCTGGCTCATAGGTTATACAAAATAGAAGACCGCGAGACTTGGAGAAGTTTCAGATGGATTGATGGAGCCAGCATGATGGGGACAAACCGTGTAACACCCATGTGTGACTGGAAAGGCAGGGTATATCTGGCAATGGTCGCCTACTGGCTAAAAACAGCAATTGCCACAGGTTCAGGCTTTTCGGCTGCCAAGAAGATTGCGTCGAACTGCTATGGAGCCATGATTGCAGACACCCGGCCTACTCGCATAATCAGACCCAACATCGATGTTAGCCCTTTTAGAAGCATACCCAGCATAGGTATAGATGTGTATGCAGTGAATTCCTTAAGGAAGTTTATGATCGCCCAGAATCTGGTAGTAAGCGGTACAAAAGGCGGCTTATTGCATGATCATGATGTACTTGGTAATGCATTTGAATGGTTGGTCAATGAAGAACCAGGCAGCCATTGTTGCCTGCTATGCCTTATTGGTCAGGATGAAATGCAAAAAAACCATGCCTTAGGCATGCGCTGCCAATCCAGTACGGAATGGGAATTACTCGAGCCTGATCAGGGTCTTTTTGTTACTAGCTATCCTAACGAAGGCCCCTTGCGTTTACTCTTATCAGTTCTCGAAGATTATCATCTCCATTTTCTCCATCAGGGTACCTGGTGGGTTATGATCAAAGTATGATCTTGACTGCCCTGCTAAATATTTTGACTCGTCAGTAAAATCTGTGGCCACTTTTGCGCTCACGGCTGTTTGCTATCTGTCCAAAAGCGGCACGTTATAGCCTTTGGCTGACGGGGAGGGTAGTGAGCAATATTTCTGATCCCGGGTGCTGTAAATACACTCTGAGATACAGGCTGTTGCGGGGCATCTTCCAGTGATACGAGTCAGCTAAGGAAGTATCTGCCACTGACCCAGACCCTCCTCGACAATAGTAATGGGTGTACGCCCTAAATCGTATAAAGGTACCGTATACTTATCGACTCCAAAGCTGATGCGATCAAGTATGCAATGAATCTTCTGGTAAATTTTACCCTGTGAATACAGTTCATTTAAGAAGTCTGAAAGGCTATATATGTCCCCCCCTACCACATAAGCTATATCGTATAATTCAAATGGATCAGGATCAGCGTTCTTGTTTTGCTTTTGAGTGTTACTGGAAAAAAACATTGCTGCCCGGCAAAGCTGGTTTAGTGGCTCGAAATCAGAATCAAAAAAAGAAAATAAAATATATTGGTGGGTAGACTGACCTGGTCCATACACATCAACAGGTTTGTACATGCCTGTCATGAATCTGTAAATATTAGTAGCTATCCTGACGTGCATGGGGCTATAAAAAAACAGTGTCGTCCAGTTTGGTATTTTAATTGTTTTCGATGTTTCCTGCGTGAAGTTGTGGTTTTCATGGAAGTAGCGTGCACAGGCAACAATAATTAAGTTAAAAGCAGTCCCACAAGAATGTAATAAAATATCACCATGCGCACCCGCTATACGTTCACAGTTTGGTTCAGGCTGCGGCGCTTTTTTTCGCCAGTTTTTGAATAAAGGCATAATAGGTACACTCGCTCTGACTAAAGTTAGGTGCGTGGAATGAGTGCTATTTTGAACGTTGATTCACGGATCGTGCAGGAACGAATATTTTCTCCACCTAATACTGCAAATGATCGCTAAGCTTCCCCGCTTGAAGCCTATGACCTACTCAATATATGGTCAATGTCGTGGACGATTTTTTTATTTCGGGTGCTGTAAATACACTCTGACAGACAGGCTGTGACTGATAAGAAGGCAGGGCAGTTTTACGCTCCCGGATGCCGGAACAGCCACAACACGCTCGGCCTTGTATTGTAATGGCTGTCCCGGTGCGTCCGGTTACGTAAAGTCAAAATTAATGGGCAGGACAGTTTTCCAGAGCCGCTTTCAGTTTATGCTCCATAGCCTTGGGTGAACCGGTTCTGGCTGCGACCAGACGATACAGCCCCGGTGCAACAAACAGGGTCATAAAGGTGGCGACCAGAACGCCACTGAAAATCACAATGCCAATTGCTGAGCGGGACTCATAACCTGCGCCACTGGCCAGTATCAGTGGGACTGAGCCAGCCAGCGTGGTGATAGCCGTCATCAGAATCGGGCGCAGGCGGGCAACAGAGCCCTGAATAATCGCCTCTTCAAAAGCGACCTTTCGGTCACGCAGCTGGTTAATGAACTCGACAATCAGAATACCGTTTTTCGTGGCAAGCCCGATCAGCATGATCAGCGAAATCTGGGTATAGATGTCCAGTGACAGACCTGCCCACAGCATCCCCCCCATGGCTCCGGTGAGTGCCAGGGGTACCGTCATCATGATCACTGCTGGATGCACGAAACTCTCAAACTGTGCCGCCAGCACCAGATAAACGACCACCAGGGCCAGAATAAACGTCATGGTCAGGGAACTGCTGGAACGCTTGTATTCCAGGGACTCACCTTTGTAGTCGATAGTGGCTTCGTCGGGCAGCTCATCAATCACCAGCTGTTCGATATAAGCCAGCGCTTCGCCCAGAGAATAATCCCCCACCAGTTCAGCAGACAGCGTAATACTCTTGCGCCGGTTGTAGTGGCTGAGTTGTCGGGGTTGCCCTTCGATGGTGACGTCAATCAGGGTGTCGAGCCGCACCAGTTCACCACTGGCTGAACGGAGATGAATACGGGCGAGGTCGGCTATGGAATTGAAGTCATCCTTTGGTGCCCGAACGTTGACGTCGTACTCTTCACCGTTCTGAATAAAAGTGGTGATATTTCTGCCAGCCAGTACGGTTTCCAGGGCACCTGAAACATCGGAGACCGGAATCCCAAGCTCATGGGCGTAAGCCTGGTTGATGGTGACATTCATGCGGGGGGTGGTTTCGTTGTAATCGGTATCCAGCTCCCGCAGGCCCGGATTTTCTCCGGCTTTTTCTTTCAGCCGCTCAACCCATTGCTGCACAACGTCATAGGAACCACCGCCGATAACCACCTGAACCGGCTGGCGTGCGCGGGTGCCAAAACTGGAAGGCACGATTGGCGAAACCCTCAGCTGGGCGATGGGCCGTAACAGGCGCCGTATCTGATTAGCCACCTCAAATACGGTGACATCCCTTTCGTCCCAGTGCTTCAGGTCGATGATCAGAAACATCTGGTTCTGACTCCTGCCCGGAGCCCGTATCCCCATGGACTGGACCGGGCCGTCTGGCTGGGTGAGAGGCTTCATGCGTTGTTCGATTTCATCAACCAAAGGCTCAAGGGCCTGATAACTGGTGCCTTCAGCAGCGCTCAAAATGACATACAACCGTCCCTGATCCTCCCGGGAAACAAACGACTGCGGCAGTTGCTGGTAGGTATAGCCCATAAAGCCAAGACTTAAAACAACGGTCAGAACCGCAATCCAGTTGTGCCTCAGGGTAAAGTGCAATACCCGACGATAGACGTTTTCCAGATGAGCAAACTGCTTTTCAACAAAATGGGTGAAAGGCCCCTGCTGCACATTCAGCTTTAGTACACGGCTGCCCAGTACCGGCCCCATGGTCAGGGCAACGATACTGGAAAACAGTACACTGGCAGCCAGGGTGACCGCGTATTCCTTGAACAGCATGCCCGCACTGCCGGTCAACAGGGTAATGGGCAGAAACACCGCAACCAGTACCAGGGTGGTGGCGACCACCGCCATACCCACTTCACGGGTGCCACGGTAAGCGGCAACAATGAGAGGTTCCCCGTTTTCTATACGGCGATGGATGTTTTCCAGTACCACAATCGAGTCATCAACCAGCAGGCCAACGGACAAAACCAGTGCCAGCAATGTTATCAGGTTGATGGAGTAACCAAACAACAGCAGTACGGCAAACGTGGCAATCAGGGAGACAGGCACACTAACGGCTGGTATGAGGGTGGCTCTGGCGTTACCTAGGAAAATGTAGATAACCAGAATAACCAGCACCGAAGTGATGCCCAGTGTCGTATACACTTCGCTGATGGCACTTTTAATAAAGACAGAGCTATCAGACAGTGGAGCCATTTCCATCCCCTTTGGCAGAAACGGCTTCAGTTGCTCGACTTCTTTCTTAACGGTTTCAACAACGTCCAGCGTGTTGGCATCGGACTGTTTCAGGAACTCCAGCATCACCATGCTGCGATTATTTAAGCGAAATATCTGATCTTCATCTTCAGAGCCGGTTTCTACTTTGGCAATATCGGACAGATAAAGCATGGAGCCATCGCTGTTTTTACGAATAACCAGATTCTGGTAGTCGGCAACGGTCTGATAGCTGCGCTGCAAACGCAGGGTGTAACTTCGGGCAGGGTCGGTCAGGCTGCCTGCCGCCGCTTCCAGATTTTCTGCCCGTAGCGCTTTTTCAACATCGGCCACTGTCACATTGCGACTGGCCATGGCCACCGGGTCCAGTTTGACCAGTAACGCCAGCTTGTTATAACCCCATGTCTCAACAGAGCTGACACCATCAATCAGGCTCAGAGGGTCGAGCAGTTTGCGGTTGATGTAATCGCTCAGGTCGACTGGCGACATCCGGTCTGATGACACCGTGTAGCTGATAACGCCATCCCCGTCGGAATCACTTTTTGATACCGTCGGGTCGTCCATGCTCTCTGGCAACCGTCGTTTAGCTCTGGAGACCGCATCACGCACATCGTTAGCAGCCGCTTCAATGTCCCGGCCATTTTCAAATTCAATGCTGATTCGGGTACGACCATCGGAGCTGCGGGAGTCAATTGACCGGACACCACGGATACCGGACAGCTGGTCTTCAATCACCTTGGCAACCCTGGACTCCATAATGTCAGCGGATGCGCCTTCATAGTTTGCACTGACGGAAACAATGGGCGTAGAAACATCAGGGTATTCACGCAGGGGCAGGTTGTTAAAAGCCAGTACGCCAAAAACAATCAACAGCAGATTAATCACACAGGCGACAACGGGTCGCTTAATGGCAAGATCCGATAATATCATTGAGTCAGAACCTCACTGTTCTGGATGGATGCAGCACCTTCCCGGGTAAATTGCCGGGTAAATTGTTGGGTAAATTGTTGGGTAGATTGTTGGGCAAACTGTCGATGTTTGTTGTTCGTAACAGAGGAAGGCGTCACGATCATGCCATTACTGACTTTATTGATACCTGCCGTAATGATCTCGTCACCTGCTGTCAGCCCTGAACGGATATAGGTTTTGTCACCCACAATCTGCAGAGTAGTGACGGCTCGCTCCACCGCTTTGCTGTCAATGACAAGGTAAACGAAAGCCTGAGAACCCCGGTAAAAAACGCTGCTGGTGGGTATGGTGATCACACTGTCCGGGGTTAATGGCAGAGTAGCCTGTGCCAGCAGGCCAGGACGCAGCAAGCCTTCCGGGTTGTCCAGTTCGGAACGGACTTTAAAGTTACGGCTTTCAATGTTGATGACAGAATCAAGGCTTGAAATCGTTGCTGAAAAGTGAAGGTCTGGCCAGGCTTCAAACTGAAGGTCCACGGTCATACCGGTCTTGATCTGGCTGAGGTACTTATCAGGAAAATTCAGGTCAACATACAGATGCTTCAGGTTTGTCAAAGTGACCAGGCTGTCACCTGCTTTCACGTATTGTCCGGGACTGAGGTCACTTAAACCTAAAATACCGTCAAAAGGTGCTTCCAGTGTATAAAAAGACAGAGTGGTTACGGCTGCGTCAACCAATGCACTGGATTGTTCAACCAGCGCTTCCTGAGCCTGAAGTTCAGAGAGAGAAACGGCTTTTTTAGCGGCCAGCAGCTGCATCTCATGTAAGCGACGCTGATCGTCCAAAAGCCTGGCTTTAGCCTCATGTAATTTAGCCTGCTGAAACCGGTTGTCTATTTCAATCAGGGGGTAACCAGCCGGGACAGCCTGGCTATCAGTGAAATTGATTTTATTGATTGAGCCCGCTACCTGGCTGGTCAGGGTAATCTGGTTTCTGGCGTAAACGCTGCCCAGTGCCGTCAGTTCTTCCTGCCAGGTCTGTGCCTGAACGGTTTGAACATCGACAATCACACTGTTTCCCTGCCCCCTTTCCTGACCGCTGCCTCTGGCAAAGGCCTCCGGTATGAATGAAAGGCTTGCTAATACGATGAGACTGATCTTTATAAGATTCATGGTGCTGAAGCTTGAGTTCATAGATTGCTGTATTCATTCCCGCAGTCAGTATAAACAGCACTGAATGGCAGAGTTTGTCGGTCAACTACCAAGATGTATCAAAACTGTATCAAGCCGCTGTTTTCCACAGATTTAACCGGAAGATGAGTGTGTTATGCTTGCCGCGTTATTAAGCCACCTTTGCTGACAACAAAGCAAACCGGTGGAAGTGATCAAGAAGGTTTTAATCATCGATGTCAAAAACACAGGTCTTTCGAGTTATTTTTCAAAACGAAGGCGAAGTCTTTGAAGTCTATGCCCGCCAGATTTTTCAGAGCGAACTCTGGGGCTTTATTGAAGTGGAAGAGTTTGCCTTTGGCGAACGCAGCCAGCTGCTGGTTGACCCCAGCGAAGAGAAACTGAAAAACATCTTTGAAGGTGTTAAGCGCAGCTATATTCCACTGACGTCTATTATCCGAATTGATGAAGTGGAAAAAGAAGGTACGGCCAAAGTGACTGAAGCCAAAAGTGGCAACGTGCGTTCGTTTCCAATGCCGCCTCTGAACTCCAATTGACTCTTAACCGGGCAGAGTTAGCAGACTGAGGGCGTTTTGCGACACCCTCAGAGCTTTTCTGGCTTTTTCTGGCGGAGCAGAAAGTAAAGCCCGGTACCGAGCATCAGGTTGCCAAGGGCGATAAAGTAACGAAACAGGTTCAGACGCAGATAGCCCGCGATGGTGCCTTCATTGCCAATCAGCATGCCGCCGACAAAGAAACTGGCAAAGGACACCATAATCAGGGCTTTGGTGCCTGCGTTCATGTAGGAACGGGTGACCATCACCAGACCTGCGATTATGCACAGTGTCAGTTGCAGATCCCGGTAAACCGTTTCCAGCCCATACCAGCGCGACACTTCGAACAGCAGGCAGATCGCCAGAATGGTTCTCCACCAGGCTGCGGCACTCCAGAACTTTGCCATCAGAATCTGTCCCATGGCAATGGTGACCAGAGGAGGGGACATAAAGGTGGCCATATTGTTGAACATCCAGTATGACCCGGCCCAGGCAGTAGAGAAACCGTAGTTGAGTGCCCCCAGGCCACCTGCGACCGTCATCAGTAGAAAGCCAAACAAAGCTGCTTTGGCGGGCAGCTTATGTGCCGGATCAAAGTCCTTTTGCTGGGATAAAAGGAAAACAGGAAAGGCGCTGGCAAAAGCCAGCACCGCATCAGAAATAGCAAGAGAAATCATAAACAGCCATGAGCGAAGAACGATTATTCATCGAACGGGTTTTTAGTAAACAATGAGTCATTACGCCCGGTGATAAAGAGTAATTCAAGAGTTTAATAAAGATTGAAAAGCCCGGCCAGCGGCAGCAACGGTCTGTTCTATTTCCTGATCACCATGGGCGGCAGAAATGAAACCGGCTTCAAAGGCAGAAGGCGCCAGATAAACCCCTTCGTCCAGCATGGCATGGAAGAAGCGTCCATACCGTTCGCTGTCACAGGCCATCACCTGATCGAACCGCTCCACGGTTTCCTGTTCAGTGAAGAACAGACCAAACATGCCTCCGGCCTGAACGGTTCGCAAAGGAATGCCTGCCAGGTCTGCCTGATGCCTTAACCCTTTCAGCAGTTGTTCTGCCTTGTCGGTCAGGTCGTCATGAAAGCCCGGCTGAACAATGTTGTTCAGCGTTGCCAGACCTGCCGCCATGGCCAGTGGATTACCTGACAAGGTACCTGCCTGATAGACTGGTCCCAGTGGTGCCAGGTGTTCCATGATATCCCGGCGACCACCAAAGGCGCCCACAGGCAGTCCGCCACCAATGATCTTGCCGAGAGTGGTTAAATCAGGCTTGATGTCGTAATACGCCTGAGCGCCCCCGAGGGCTACCCGGAAGCCGGTCATCACTTCGTCAAAAATCAACAGGACTCCGTGTTCGTCACAGAGTTGGCGTAACCCCTGCAGGAAGCCCGGAACCGGAGGAATGCAGTTCATGTTGCCAGCGACAGGCTCAACGATAATACAGGCGACTTCAGAACCCACTTCCCTGAAGGTTTCCTCGACAGAATCCAGGTCATTAAAGGTCAGGGTTATGGTGTTTTCTGCCAGTGTTTCAGGCACACCGGGAGAACTGGGTACGCCCAGGGTCAGGGCACCGGAACCGGCTTTAACCAACAGGGAGTCGGAATGTCCGTGGTAGCAGCCTTCAAACTTGATGATGCGATCCCGCCCGGTAAAACCACGAGCCAGACGGATAGCACTCATGGTGGCTTCGGTACCGGAGTTCACCATTCTCAGCAGCTCCATAGACGGGAACAGCTGACGTACCTTCAGGGCCAGTTCGGTTTCCAGTGCTGTAGGCGCACCAAAACTCAGCCCCTGCAACGCCTGTTCACGCACGGCGGCCACCACATCCGGATGGTTGTGACCAAGAATCATTGGCCCCCAGGAGCCGACATAATCAATAAGCTCATTGCCGTCAACGTCTTTTACATGAGCTCCCCGGGCGCTCTGGAAGAAAACGGGTTTGCCGCCAACGCCTTTAAACGCGCGAACGGGTGAATTTACTCCGCCGGGAATAACTTGCTGCGCTTCACTGAACAAAGCGTTGGATCGGTTGTCGGATCGAGCCATGACTGTTTTCCTTACTGGCAAAGTTCACTGAGTTCACGAGCCCGGTGCTGAATATCGGGTGCTGCAAACAGGTTGTTTACAACAGCGATCATGTCTGCACCTGCCTCTATTATTTGGGAAGCATTATCTACCGTAATTCCCCCAATAGCTACCACAGGGACTTCAAAACGCTGCCGGGCTTCCGGCAGCACAGCCAGGCTGGCGGTTTTTGCATCCGGTTTGGTTTTGGAGTCGAAGAATTTGCCAAAGGCAATGTAATTGGCACCAGCGTCAACGGCTTTTTGTGCCAGCTCTATAGAGCCTCCACAGCTTACACCTATAATGGCGTAATCGCCCAGACGACTTCTGGCTTCGGTAACGGACGCATCACTCTGGCCGACGTGTACGCCATCGGCTTCAACGGCTGCTGTAAGTTCTACGTCGTCATTAATAATCAGGATCGCCCGATGCTGGTGACAGAGTACTTTCAGGGCTCCGGCCTGGCGCAGGCGTTTTTTCTGGTCGTCGCTTTTATCGCGGTACTGGAGAACTTTCATACCACCATGCAAAGCCTGTTCTGCTGCGTGCAGCAGGCTGTTGTCGTCCGGTAGCAGATGGCTGTCAGTAACACCATATAGACCTTTGAGCATGATGGCCTCCTGTCTTATCCTCAATGGAGCCGAAGTATACCGTGTGCCATCAGGTATTGGCAGACAATTCAGAGGAGCAGACAATTCAGAGGAGTAGACAATTCAGAGGAGAAACTCTTGATTTGAGGTCTATACTGGGAGCCCTATAAAGGATGTCGGGCAAATGCTGCTTAGAATAAAAACAGGTACGCTTTTCTTACAACTACTCTTTCTGTTATTGCTGGTGTCCGGCACACACTCTGCTCGTCTTTTCGCTGCTGAAAATTCAGAAGATCCTGCGCTCTATCATGCAGAGTTCTCTATTCCGGGGATTTCAATAAAGGTTCCGCTGGATCTTGAGGCTATGAAGTCAACAGCTATTGCTCAACTGGCGGTGTCTTTTGCGCTCCTTTTACCTGCTCATTTTCTACAGAATGCGAGCTTGCTTAGAAAGCGCACAACCGATGCTATCCTGCAAATTAATAGCGTTACTTCCTTTCTCTCGCATCGCGTTCTTCTATATCACATTTTTCGACAGTGGGTTTACGAGCTGCTGTTTACTGATCCCGGATGGACGCCTGCTGCGATACCTGGTGCCACTTCTGAGGCTTTTACAACCAATCCGGTGCTGGGTTATCAGACACAGATAGAGGCTGAATCACACTACCAGTTGCAGCGGGAAAATTTTGGCACTCTGCACAGTCTGGTGGCTTATGTTTCTGAGATGACACAACAGTTAGCACCGGGCCAGTCAACGGTAAGAAGTGATGACTGGAGAGCAGAGCTGGACGTTTTGCAACAGGATGCGTCCGGGCTCACATTATCAGTCACTCTTCCAGACCATGACAATTCAACCCGTACCTTCGAAGTGGGTAGCCATAGTGGTATTTACTGGATAAAACGATTTGACGGGATGAATATTGAACGCTATCTGCAAATCGCCTGGAGTGAACCTGAAGAAGGAAGTAACACCACCGATTTAACCATTCAGTTGGTCGGTTCGATGAAATCCAGAGAATCGGGGGTGTCGATAGAACTGACGGTTCCTCTTTGGTTGAGTCAGCGACTGTTGGCGGCAAACTCTGCTATGGCGATCGCACAGTTTAAAAGGCTGTTTATTGGATGGTGCCAGTCTTCTTTTTTAGCGTACGAGCCGGTGTTTAAAGCACGTTCGTCAAGGTATCCGGAAGCTGACCCGGAAATAAAAAACACGATTACTCCGGCCACTGTTTCTGACTGTCTGTACTGCCCTGACTGGAAGGGGAAGCCGGTTTATTTGCCCGATAATGTTCCGGAGTCGCATATAAGAAAATCACCCAATTCAGGGACTACGTCTTCCAGATCCGGAGGCAGTCCACTCAACCAGCAAAGCACAATACATAAGCCCAACTCGTTAAATAAAAAGGCTGCTGGAGAACCCTGGAGGAAAGAAGATAAAGATGATGAGGAGCCCCCATTTCGTACTGATAACAAGTTGCCGAATTACAGAGCCACTCCAAAGAGTCTTCTGTGGCGGGCAACAGAGTCTTTCTATTTCAATAGCAGGATGAATGGACAAGCTTCATTTGTTGTGACATTGCAGAATATCGAAGATTTAGTTTACACATTAAGCCGTGCAGGCATGCTTCAGATTTTGCCTGTTGAGGGGGTGATCAGAGATCAATGGCCGATGGTAGTCAGCAGGCGACTTGCTCGTTATATCAATCTTTCCCTTCCTGCCCAGTCTGCTTCTTCTTATGAGACTGGTCAGGATGGAGGGTATACCGTAAAAATGACTCAGGCAATGTTCAACAAAATTCTGGAAAGATTTAATGAGTTCAGTGAATTCGCCTCTGTAATTAGACAATTGCAAAGTAACCTGGAATGGATTGTTGCCAGCTTCTGTGACGAAAAAAAAATAGAAAGCCGCTTTTATGGTGGATGGTTAGCAAGACTGTTTTTTCTCAATAATCCCCTTCATCATAAAGATCTGCATGAGGGAAACCTGCCCATTACAAATGATATTGATGTTTTGATCGCATGGCCATTTGAGTTTGTGGACTCTTTTAAAGAGTCTGTGAGAGAAAAACTTGAAAAATCTGGTTTTGAAATTTCAGGCTTTAAACAAGAAAATTTGTTGTTTACCTTTCCTGAAAAAAATAATGAGAATGCACCTTATATGCACAGTGTTTTAAATTTCAAAGGAGTGAAAGCATGGGAAAAATTTAATGATTATCTCCCGAGTCTGGACGTAGCCATGATTCAGTCCGAAAGACTGTCAGCCTTTATTAGTGAGGCAGAAGTGATTAGTGAGTGTGTTAACAGAGGGCTGTGTTTTGAGGCTCGCAAGCGTGGCACCAATACTATACGCAAGGAGGGAAAACATTGGGATCGTCTCCTTTTGTTAAATGAGGTTTTTCCTGGAAATATTGTATTCAGAAGTCGTTTGGAAAGCATAAGGCTGCAAGTTCAGAATGCCGAATTGGCTACAAAGTTAGATAACTATGGAAAACAAATTAAATCAATGTCCAATCATTTGAATGGAAAAACAGAAAAATTAAAACAAGCACTTAAAAATATTGAGTATTTATCCAAACTTGTTTCTGAAACTGAAGAAGAAAGAAAAGCCACTATTAAGATACTACAAAAACAGAGTAAGGAAAAAATTCTCCAGTTAACGAGAGAAATAAATAAAAAAGATAATGAAATAAAAAACTTATCAGCTAAGAATGAAGTCATTGATAAAAATGAGTCAAAATTACTTAAGGAAATTGAAGGAAAAACAAAAAAAATAGAAAGTTTGCTTTCTGATAATAAGAGTCTGAATAGTGAAATACTGGAGTTAAGTTTAAATGTTCAAACACTGTCTGCTAATAATGAAAATTTGAAGGGTGAAGTATCAAGCTTAGAAAAAAGTCTTTTAATGAAAGATTCTGAGCAGGTCAAGCTGCTTGCTGAAAATCAACGTCTGATTGATAAATTTTCTGAATCAGAACGGTATGTTAATGCGGGTATGGAAGAAAGAGCAGCCCTGTCTTCTAAAAACGAACATTTAGATGAAGAGTTATCGAAGTTAGAACAGGTTATTAAGACTCAGAATTTAGAACATACAAGTCTGTCTTCTAAAAATGAACATTTGAGTAAAGAGCTATCGAAGTTAGAGCAGGTTGTGAAAACTCAGGATTCAGAATATGTAAGCCTGTCTTCAGAGAAAGAACATTTGGGTGATAAAGTATCGATGTTAGAGGAAACGCTTGCAGCGAAGGATTCAGAACATATCATCCTGTCTTCTGAAAATAAACAGCTGAATGAAGAAGTGGCAGAGTTAAAACGGATTATTCAGGCAACTGTGGAAGAAAATACAAAGCATAAAAAAAAGATAAGCACTTTAAAAGCGAAGATTAATCAAAAACCGATGGATAATGTAGTTCCTGAGCTTAAAGACAAGATAAAAAAACTGGAAGGAGAACAACAGGTTTTAAGAGAAAAGAAAAAGGAACTCAATAATAAAATTGGATCTTTGCAACAAATCATAAAAGATCTTGGCGTAGAAAATATAGCTTTAAAAAAGTATAAAAATGAAAATTCTCAACCTCGCAATGTGGATGAAAGCTTTATTAAAAGATCCAGTAGAGTTAAGAAAATTGCCGAAGCGCAACATAAAAAAGCAGGTGTCAATACAAAACCCGAACCTAAAGGCAGGACGCAGTATACCCATACTCGAGACAATTATGCGCGCAAAGTCCTGCTAGTTTTTGCCGCAGGCTATCTTGGTTATAAAATAAGAGGTTTCTGGGGGCAGGCTCCTGCTGATTGTGAAAAAATCAGCCATCTTAATATCAGGCTTCTTTGTAAAGGTCTCGACAATGACGACGGATTGAATCACGACATCCTGCAAGTGCTGGATGAACTATCTGAGAAACACAGGGTTGTAAACTATCGTATTTTTTCGGTCAATCTCAGTCAGGGGAGTATGAATCCTTTGAGTCAAAACGCTCTTTCGAAGGTTGGGAGAAAAAAAGAAAAATTACAGGATCGCCGTCTTTTAATGCTGCATTCAGGACACCATCAGTTGGGGCAAATGAAAAAAGGGCAGTTGGTGCAGATATTAAATGGAGTCAGGTCTGCCTGGATAGCCGGTGGTCAGGATGGTTTATTCAGAGAAATAGTCAGCGGCGTAGTCGACTATTGTGGCTTAATGCCTGATGAAAAGTGGCAGGAAGAGTGCAGTCGTCAAGCGGTCAGAAGGCTGCTTGCAAAACGTTCCCGGGCTGAAAAGTTTGTTGTCGTCAGAGGTCGGGATATTAAACTTAAGGGGCAGACCCGGGTCATTGCCTTTATTCCTGCATGGCATGTACGGGATATAACCTCGGGTCAACTGGAATGGCACGATGTCTGGCCTTATCGGCTTGATGGAAAGGGGTATACCATTCTGGGATCATCAAAACTAGTTGGTCAGTTTACATCGGAATGTATAGGGGGGGATACGAAAGTAAACGGGAAAATGTTCACTGGTCTGAACTGGGTTGATCTTAATCCCGGTAATTGCGAGAGGGGAAAGTCTATTTCAGTCACTGGTAGCCTGGATTCGGTTTTCTGGGAACACTCCCAAGTCAAGTATGATCAACAGAGTGTACAGAGCAAAGATAACATGGGAACATTTTATGGGGCATGGGAACACAAAACCCCATAAAGACCTGCGGTTATTTTAAATTGCCTCCAGAGCCTCGGACAGTTTACTGACACCCACCACTTCAAACCCCTCAATGGGCTTTCTCGGCTTATTCGCAACCGGAACAATGGCCCGCTTAAACCCATGCTTGGCTGCTTCTGCCAGCCGCTCCTGACCATTGGCAACCGGACGGATTTCACCGGCCAGACCTACTTCTCCAAAGGCGATCAGATCCTGTTGCAGCGGAGTATCGCGCAGGCTGGAAACCACTGCCAGCAGGCTGGCAAGGTCGGCGGAGGTTTCACTGACTTTAACGCCTCCAACGACGTTGATAAACACATCCTGATCACTGGTAAAAATACCGCCGTGGCGGGTAAGAATCGCCAGCAGCATGGCCAGACGATTTTGTTCCAGACCAACGGTGACACGACGAGGATTGCCCAGCTGGGATTCAACCACCAGTGCCTGAATTTCAACCAGAAGTGGGCGGGTACCTTCCCAGAGTACACTGATAATACTTCCGGAAGTGGGTTCAGGGGTTCGGGACAGGAAGATGGCAGAAGGGTTTTTGACTTCCTTCATACCGGTTTCCGTCATGGCAAAAATACCCAGCTCATTAACCTGACCAAAGCGATTTTTGGTAGCGCGCATAATGCGGAAACGGGAGTCGTCGGTATTACCCAGCATTAACTGGGTATCAATGATATGCGAGAGTGTCATTGGCCCCGCCAGTGAGTTGTCTTTAGTAACATGCCCCACAATCAAGAGAACGGTTCCGGTCTGTTTGGCGAAACGGGTGAGAAATGCTGCAGACTCCTTTACCTGGGCCACGCCGCCGGGTGCTGCATCTACACCGTTCATAAACATGACCTGAATCGAGTCAATAACAATAATGCCCGGCTTTTGCTGTTCGGCAACCGCAACAATGTTTTCGGCGCTGGTTTCAGCCAGCATTTTCAACCGGTCGGTAGGCAGCCCCAGTCGTCTGGCTCGGGCAGCGATCTGTTGTAATGATTCTTCGCCGGAAACATAGAGCGCATCCATTTGCCGGGCAACATGGCAAAGCACCTGTAGCAGGATGGTACTTTTACCTGCGCCGGGATGACCGCCGATCAGAACCGCGCTGCCCTTAACAAAGCCTCCGCCCAGAACACGGTCAAACTCTGACATGCCGCTGGAAAAACGTGGTGCTTCGGCAACATCCACTTCGCTGAGTGTTTGCAGGCCAGACAGGGCTCCGGCAAAGCCTGCTTTATTGGCGGCAGCAATTGAAGGCGCAGCGGCAGGGCCAAGGTTAACCTCTTTAAAAGTATTCCAGGCTTTGCAGTCAGGGCATTGCCCCTGCCATTTTGCAGATTCGCTGCCACACTCGGTGCAGACGTAGGCCTTGCGGGTTTTCGATTTTGCCATAAAGAGTATTTGTCAGGTAAAGGCTCATAATAACCGCTGCAGGTAACAGGCGGTATTCTTTTCCGCTATGGTGGTTGTGAGCCTTAATCAGGCTGGCAGAAGGAAAACTATTGGCGCTTTGGAGGCTCCCTCATTTTCTTTCGATATTCGATTGAAGCCGCTGTGGATTTGAAAATCGTCAGCAGGGCTCTGGCCGCTAATAGCGTAATGCCTTCTATCCTGGCGAGATTAACGGCTTCCCTGGCAACCAGCTTTTCATTTGACGCCTGCATGTGCGACATCCACTTGTCGGCGACTCTTCCATGTTTAATCATGACTGCTGTTGTCAACATATTCAGAGCCTGCTTGATAGCCGTTCCCGCCAGTGCTTCGTATTCTGCCGGGTTTTCAGAAACCGGTAATGAAATGACTACAGCATTGTGATCACTTTTCTCAGACGTACTCTTCTGAACCATTATGGAGGCGGTTGCTATGCCAGTAGCTTTTGCTTTGGTCAAGCCCTTCTGTACGTACTCCGGAAGACCCTCTATGCCAACACCGGTCACGATATCATTACTGGAAGCGCCCTGTGACTGAAGGTCTTCCCAGGCATTGGTTCTTTCTTTTTGTGCTGTGGTAAGCGTACGCCTGAGTGCTTCACTACCACCCTCAATCAGCCCGGTAACGGTTTCAGGCTTAACGCCAAAGGTTGGTGGGCATTCTGAGGCATCAATAACAACCAGTCGACCGGGCGACTCCGTTCCCAGGTAAATAAGACGCCCTTGATTTTGTATGACAGGAACAACCTTTTCTACCAGCGCTTCAAGCTGTGGCAGTTGGTGGGAGAGCGCCCGGGCAATTTCAGCACTGCCTTTGATAAATCTCTGTAAGAGTGCGTTTAAGTCCTGGTCCGGTTCAATGGCGACCCTTGAAATCATATCTAAAATGATTTTCTGTGTAGTGGCGGATTTCATCCGGGTACTGCCGGTAATGTATTCCGGACCCGCATAGGTTTCGACCGGGGTATCAGACAGCCGGGATATTTTTGTATCTCTGCTGCATGCAATAGAGCCTGTAGGAATCCCCTGTTCTCTGGCAATCGCGAGAGCGCCTACCGCATAGGGTGTTCTGCCAGAGGCTGTGATCCCTATAAGCAGGTCGTTCCGGTTGATGTTGTGTACTTCAGAAAGTTCACGCCAGGCTGAAGTATAATTGTCTTCCGCTCCGCCCTTAGATGTTGCAATAGCCTCGTCACCTCCGGCAATCAGTGCAACAAGCTTTTGTGGGTCAGGTATTGAACTGACTATCGCGAGCCGACCGCTGCTGCCAGCCCCGATAAGGAATACCCTGCCCTTACGCTTGATGGTTTCCTGTACTTTCTGCAGAAGCTTTAAAATCGTTCCGCTTGAAGCTTCTAAGGCTACTGGTACACGCCAGTCTTCATCGTTGATTTCTTTAAGAATCTCTTTGATGGTTTTGTTTTCAAGGTGTGTATAGCGAGATTCGCCCTCAGTACTTGCCTGAACGACACTCAAGGCCGTTGCCATTCCGGTGGTTGGCATAGCCAGATCGGGGGCGCTTAAGCGGCGCGGGCGTCGGGGAGGATGTCTTTCGGTAACCGCCTCTGTATCAGAGGTTTCTCTGATAATGTGTGCCAGCGGGTAGAGCTGCCTGATAATGGTTTCCGGGGGCAGCTTTAACTCAAGAAGTGCCTGAAAAGGCCTGGGAATACTATCGTGGAGGTACTTGGCAGAAAGTCTCTGTTTTCGTATTCCCTCACTTTGAATTGAGCCGGCCTGCAAACACTCATGACAGCGGCAGGGACCGTTGTTGCAGTCTGGGTGTGGGCAAGTTGATCCCACATGGTCATGGCATGGTTCATTGTTATTGCCGCGTCCTCCTGCTCCGGTATCAGAAGAGTAACCCTGCCCGATAGGTTGCTGACCTGTGCTGGAAGGTTGGGAATTTGTTGGCTGACCGTTCTGGACACCTGCCACTTTTTTTTCCTCTTCTTTTTTATCCGCTTCTTTTTTATCCTCTCCTTCCGGGTGCGCCACCATACCTAAAACAATACCTCCGCATCCATCAGCAGTGCCTGAGGCATAAACTGTGCCTTGCTCTGTGGAGAGCCGACACAGTTCTTCATCAAGTTTGACCTCGAGCAGCATAAGCCGGTTCTGGAGGATTTGCAGCAGGTTGTGATCGTTGTGACTGGATGCAAGCTTGTAAAAGACGGAGTCCTGATGTTTCAGTGTCGTCTCAACCGGTGTTAAGACTGGTTTGGATGTAAGCGGGTCATATTCAGTGTCATCAACAGCCATCATGGCTGCCCGCAAAAATGATTCTCCTGCAGCCTTTTTCTGCTCTGTGGTCAGCGGCTGGTGATCGGTGTTCATCACCGCGACCAGTGAATCGGAAAGGTTTGCTTCCAGAACCATTTGCAGGTTTTGCTGAATGCGTTGTAAATCCACTGAAATACCCTGCTGGCGGGCTCTGTCAATAACTTCCCTTATTTCCTGTTCCTGCCGGATTAAGGCAAGCATTGTCTTCCTGAAACGTTGCACCTCCAAAGAGTGTGCCCCCAAAGAGTGCGCCTCCAAAGAGGTCAGGGTATCCCTGAACCAGGGCTCACCCCTGACCTGCATGGAGTAGTTGTATATTTCACCAGCCAGTTCATTCAGTTGGCTTAATGGAAGGTGCAACAGTTGCTGCCAGTATTGAGAAAAACGGTTGTAAATATGTGGACCGCCTTGCAGCAGTGTCAGAAAGATGAACTCCACACTGTCCCACCATTGCTTGTCCTGTTGGTTTGCAGGCAATACGGTCAGGTAATTCTGCTGGTCAGTTGCAGGCTCAATAGCGGGTTGATAAGAATGTGTTGCCGGTTTTGCAACGGGCTCAAATTCTCGGGCTGGGGAGCCCTTACTGTTTATGACTGGCAGAGAGGGCTGAGGTTCAGGCAGAGATGCAGGCAGCTGCTGGTCAGGAAGAGTGAACCTGGTGGACAGTTTTTTGTGACCACCTTTATCAGAGGGTTTTTTATCGTTGGGAGAAGTCGGATTCCGGAAACCGGCTGGCGGCTTCTTTTCCTGCTTTTGCTTTATCGTACAAAGGACCGTCATGGGTGTGGTTAAGCTTTGAAACTGCCACACCTTTTCATCCTGTAACATCTGAACAGTTTGATTATGCACATTAAGATAAACAGGTATGGAGCTCGCCAGTTTTTCTTTGTTTATGTCCTGATGGTCAGGCGAAAAACTGCAAACTAAAAACGACAAAGGTGCTTCGGAAGGGCTGGCATTGGCAGCAGTAGCCATTGTTATTGCGACTGTTATTGCGACTGTTATTGAAACTGATATTGAAACCAGTGTAACCAGTAACAGATATCGAATGTTAAAACAGGCTATGCGCTCCATTAAAGGCAATACCGGTATAAGTGATTTAAAGCAGGCGATTATAGACTATTAAATAAAATAGCCATGGGCGGAAAATGCGGCTCACCCCGAAATATGAAAATGACTGAGGAGTCAGGGTGAGCTGCATTTTCATAGTTAAAAGAACCTAAATGCACTGAAACCGGATTGAAATGCGTGCATCATGAGCGTTTCTCTGATATTAAAGATGAACATTTATAGATACCCCCCTATCAAATCATGAGATTAACTAAACACACGGACTTTGCCCTTCGGATTCTTGTTTATTCTGCAATGGAAACAGGAGAGCGCCTGTTGTCAGTTCAGGAAGTAACGGACGCCTTTGAGGTGCCACGCACTCATGTGATGAAAATTGTACAAAAGCTGGGTCAGCTGGGTTATCTGCAGACTTTTCGGGGTAAAGGTGGCGGTTTTCGCCTGGGCATGCAGCCGGAAGACATTAACCTTGGAGACGTGGTTAAAGCGATGGAATCCAGCATTACACTGGTTGAGTGCGAGGAAATTGCCTGCTCCGACTGTTCTGCCTGTCAGCTGAAAGATATTATGAATCAGGCAATGGATGCCTTTTTTAATGTACTGGCTCAATACTCTCTGGCTGATGCGCTGGATAAGAAGAATGGCCTGCTGATTCAACTGCATGCAGGCCGGGAAAACATAAGCCTTTCCTGAAAGCATAAAAGTAAATTAAATAACGCATTTATGATTTGATATGAATAGCACTGCAGGGGCAGTGCTATTTACTAATACGACAAGTGACTTTTATTTGTCTTTTAGCAGGTGCAGCAGTACTTGTACGGGATGGGGGATTCGAGAGTCACTCAGGCGCTTGACCTGACTGCGGCAGGAATACCCCGTTGCAACCAGCCTGCCCTGATTTTCAGGCTTTTCGACTACGTCCTGCCAGCTGAGTTCATAAACCCTGCGGGAAACGTCCTGATGACGGGTTTCATGACCGTAAATACCAGCCATACCGCAGCAGCCTGTTGGCTGGTAGGTCAGCTTCAGGCCACAGGCTTTGTACAATGCCTGCCACTGCGAGGGAGTGGCTGGAACGTTGGTGGTTTCGGTGCAATGCCCCAGCAAAATGTAGTCACCCTCCAATCCAAGGTTAAGCGCAGCAATCTGCTCAGCTTCTCTGGCGAACCACTCAGACAGCAACAATACCTCTGGTGCGTTATTCCCCATCACTTCATGATATTCATCGCGATAGGTAAGAGTAACGGCAGCGTCGATGCCTATCAGACTGACGCCGGATTCAGCCAGTTGTTTCAGTTCTGTGCCATTCGTTCGCGCTACTTTTTCGAACCGGCCCAGATAACCATAAACATGCAGTACTTTGCCATTAGGCTGGAAAGGCGTTACCAGAGGGCGATAGCCCAGTCTGACCAGCAGCTCAACCAGTTCAGTCAGTACAGGCGTTTCAAAGAAACTGGTGAAGGCATCCTGCACAATAATCACTGTCCGCTGTCGTTCTTCTTCGGGTAAGGAGTCCAGTAACTGCGGTGTGGCAACCGAGGCACCTGAACGACAACTGTCATTTAGTGGTGAGGTGCTGGTAATCGCTGGAAGATCCTGAAGTCCAACAGTTTTGCTGGCAAGCCAGTTAGCCAGTTGTGATCGGGCAGTAAAATTATAAACTGGTCTTACTTTCGCCAGTGCTGGCAGCATGGGTTCGAGCAGCCCGGCTATATGATGTTTCAGAGGTCTTGGGTAACGACTGTGGTAAAGCTCAAAGTAGCGGGAACGCAGGTCAGGTATGTTGACCTGAATCGGGCATTGTCCGGCACAGGACTTACAGCTCATGCAATGGTCCAGCGCTTTGTAGACTTCATGGCTGAAGTCTTCTTTGCCCCTGAGCTTGTCCA
The DNA here is from genome assembly GCF_025562715.2 of Endozoicomonas gorgoniicola. NCBI lineage: Bacteria > Pseudomonadati > Pseudomonadota > Gammaproteobacteria > Oceanospirillales > Endozoicomonadaceae > Endozoicomonas > Endozoicomonas gorgoniicola. The sequence goes on along the minus strand of NZ_JAPFCC010000001.1, from coordinate 5,806,880 downwards.
CGGTATTACGGGCTTTGTCCATGGCGTTGTAGAAAAGACCGCCCTGTCGTACCTTGTGGATTTCTTCGGCAATATCGGTACCTGCCGCGCTTTGCAGGCGCAACCACTCCCTGACCAGACCGGATCGGCCTTTAGGTGAGTGGGTTCTGTCGTAAGTGGCTTTCCAGGTCGGACACATGGCGCTGGCAGGGTTGTAGTTAAAACAGGCACCGTTACCGTTGCAATACATGCCACTGGTGAATGCTTCAAAGGCTTTGCGCTCAATGGTGCTGTCCAGTTCTCCCCGGGTCTGCACGCCGTCAATCTTCAGCAGCTCCTGACTGGCAGGCGTCGCAATTTTGCCGGGGTTCAGCTGGTTATGTGGGTCAAAGGCGTTTTTGATGTGTTGCAGAACCGGGTAGAGGTCGGTAAAGAAAGCCGGTGAGTATTCAGATCGAACCCCTTTGCCGTGTTCTCCCCAGAGTACACCGCCATTGGATTGTGCCAGTTGTGCCACTTCATCGCTGATTGAGCGCACCAGCATAGCCTGCTGCGGGTCTTTCATGTCGATAGCAGGTCGTACATGCAGAACACCAGCATCGACATGGCCAAACATGCCATACGTCAGTTGATGCTTATCCAGCAGGGCTCTGAATTGTTGAATAAAGGCAGCCAGATTTTCCGGAGGTACGGCAACATCTTCTACAAAAGGTATTGGGCGTGCGTCGCCTTTCATATTGCCCAGCAGTCCAACGGACTGTTTGCGCATCGCCCAGATTTTCTTAACGTTATCAGTCCCCATCACGATCTGATGACCAGAACGTTCAATTTCAGAGCTTTTGTTCAGTTCAGTGACCAGGCGGGCTATGCCGTTGTTTATTTCATCCTCATTGTGACCGGTGAACTCGACAAAGTTAATGCCGTCGATAGCTTCGCTGTTTTGTGGGAAGAAGCCCTTAACGCTCTCCCAGATGGTGTCGGCTTTGGCTAACCTCAGTACCCTGGAGTCAATGGTTTCAATGGAACAGGGTTTTGCTGCCATCAGGGTCTGGGCGTCCTGCAGTGATTCCTGAAAACTCTGGTAAAAGACCAGCACCAGGGCAGATGTTTCAGGAACAGGCAGCAGGTTAACCTTGATTTCGCTGACCATCGCCAGAGTGCCTTCGGAACCACACAATATAGCGTTCAGATTAAATTCGCCCTGCTTATTGCGGATATTAGCCAGGTCATAGCCCGTCAGGTTGCGATTCAGCTTCGGGAAAATGTCTTCTACCTGCTGTTTATGATCATCATGTGCCTGACGAACCGTTTTATGAATCGTTCCAATGTTGTCTTCACGCTGACACAGCTGGTTCAGTTCATCATCGTTGATGGCTGATGAAGTCCAGACGGTGCCGTCTGCCAGCACTGAGGTAAGCTCCAGCACATGGTGTCGGGTTTTGCCATACACCACCGAACCCTGTCCGCTGGCATCGGTGTTGACCATGCCCCCAACAGTGGCGCGGTTGCTGGTGGACAGCTCCGGTGCAAAGAACAGACCGTCTTTTGCCACCCGTTCATTCAGGTAATCTTTTACTGTACCGGCCTGAACCCTTGCCCAGCGCTCTTCAGCATTGATTTCCAGTACCTGGTTCATATAGCGACTGGTATCTACCATGAAACCAGTGGTTAAAGACTGTCCGTTGGTACCCGTGCCGCCTCCCCTGGGTGATAACACAATCTGCTGAAACTCCGGGCGGGCTGACTGGGTCAGAATAAGGCTCAAGTCGCCGGTAGAACGAGGGTAAAAAATGCCTTCCGGTAGTAACTGGTAAATGGAGTTGTCTGTTGCCAGTACCGTGCGATCAGCGTATCCCAGCTCGATATCACCCAGAAAACCGGCTGACTGTACAGCCTTTGCAAATGACTGATACAAAGTACTTGTTGTTTTGTTGTCCAGCTTACTGATCACTGTCCTCTCCAGGCTTACCTTCCGCGCAATATTGTAAGGGCTAATGCGGTGCCTTTGCAGTATGAAATCGTGGATATGCTATTTTTGAGCGTCTGTTAGTCACTTCTTAACTAAAAGCTGCAAGGTGTCTGTCCGGTGTTGAAAAGCAATAAATTTATACGTTGGCTGGTCGCTATCTGGTTTATGGCCTTGATCATGAACCCTTATCAGACATCTGCGGCGACAACATCGCAACCGGGGCTGTTTCTCCAGCAGGCGTTTAATGACGGAACCCTCAACAACCAGAGTCTGGTGATTCTGGATCTGGACGATACCACCATTACCACGCCTGAAGGGCAATGGCTGGGGCGGTCAGAGATGTTCTATTATCTGGTTGACCAGGAGATGCAACGCAACCCCGGCAGGACAAGGCAGTCTATTGTCGATGAGATTGATCCTCTGCTGACGCTGGTTTATGGCAAAGTCCCTGTGCAGCTCACTGATGAGACATTACCCGACACCATTAACCAACTGATCAGCAAAGGTGTCACGGTTATTGGCATGACCGCCCGGGGGCTGCCCGTTGCCGATGCGACCCGGTGGCAGCTAAAAGAAGTCGGTATTACCTTTTCAGATACAGGGGCTGAACGATTTATTGCCCTGCCGGGAGACAGGCAGTTTGTAGTGGAGCATGGTGTGGTGCTGGCCGGGCAGGGCAACAGGAAAGGAGAAGTTCTGATTGCCCTGATCGAAAACAAGCTCCTGCCGAAACCAGAGCGGGTAATGCTGGTAGACGACCATGACCGTCATCTCGATAGCGTTCAGCAGGCTGTGATGAGCTTTGATTCTGACATAACTTATGTTCCCGTCCTGTGTACTTACCTGGAGGGAAAAAAACGGTTTGACTCGGTTGAATCGGAGCAGCAGCTTCTGGATTTCCTGTATCAGTGGCGTAATGACAGAACCGTGTCGAACTTCGTGGATCAGGATGCTTACAGTCAGGGTTTTATTGCCCGCTGCAAGGCGATTCCTGCCAGGGAAAAATATTGTGACGCACTGTTGCAGCACTATGGGATTCTGCCAGATTCCTGAGAAGCAGGCGTTAGCTATTCAGAGCTTTGCCCGGGAGCCTGCTCATTATCAGACAGGGTCTGTTTCAATCGGTTCATTCCTGCAGGTCTCATTATGGTTGTTATTCTGGCTGGAACTATAAGCTTTCAGGTCAATCTCAGGTAGCAGAAATTTTAAAATAGTCGGAAGGTGTTACTTTTTATGTTCTGTTTCCGTTTTGTCCCGGTTTTCCTTTGCATTGTTTTTTCTGTTTCTGTTCAGGCTGTAAGAGATCGGAACTCAGTCCATAGAGCCGAGTTTATCAAATGTAAGATGCTGGAAGGCCAGCAGTCCTGTCTGCCCACCGCTATAGTTGCAGCACTCGAAGGCAGAGACTTGTTGACCGGTATTATGAATCGTTTCCAGGGAAGTACCCCTTCTTCTATTTATCATAATGTCAATATTCAGGTCAGGAGCTGCCCATACGCGCGACTGGTGGTTGTGAGCCATTATCTTGCTAACCATCTTGAGGGCGTTTTAGCTGATCCTTTTCGACTTGAAATGTTACGCTCCGCGCTGGCCAGCCTCCCAAATGCTCAAAACAGTATTATCATGACAGCCCTTCAGTGGCTGGATGAAGGTGTTTCAACCAGCACCAGACACCTCATTACTCGCGAGCTGCTGAATGATATAAGGCTGGGGCTGGATCAAATGGACAATCTTGAAATACTTGTTTTGCTGGCAATGGCAACACGACGATCCATACTGGTGGTTGATGACAGGCAGGAAGACACACAGCATATAACCATCATCCGCAGGAGTCATGGACATTTGTCTGTCGAAACCCAGACAGTTACAAATCTGCAGCTGAATGAAGACAGTGTACATGAGTTGATCAGAAGCCTGACATTCCAGGCTAATCTTCACTTTATCGTTTCACCTCAACTAATGCCTGTTCTGCCTTTTCCTCCAATAACACCTGTTCATGTTGCACGGTCTGGCGAGTCCCAGCCACTGCATATTGACCTGAACAGAAGGGTTGTTCGCCCTCTGGTCAGTACCGATGGTGGTGATTATTCTGCAGTACCCGTTAAGAGCAAAAATGCGCCCAGGTTAAATCCGCGCAGCATCAGAAAAGTCCGACCCAAATGGAAAAATCAGGATATTTTCCGGCAAACTTTTTTCCGGCAAACTTATAGTACCGACTCTTTCGCGGGTAACGTGATCAAAGCCAGCTTTGTGAGTGTTTTACTGATTGGTGCAACCCATCCGTCTGTTAAGGAAAGTGTTAAACGACTACTTTGGCAAGTCGCTTGTAGAGAGAAAGGTATCCGGCAATGTGGAGTTGATTACCTGAATCGCGCTGTGGATACGAGCAGATACATCAGGGCAGAAGTTTATTATCGTATTTGTGGAAAGATTTCCTGGAATGATTGCAAGCAATATTACCTGGATAACTATATTTCCCGGGACGATAAGAAAGAAGAATAACCAGAAAGCTGAACCCTTGCAGTCTGCAAGGGTTCAGGTGTCAGTAACAGGTATTAAGCGTCAATGCGCTTGTACTTGATACGGTGCGGCCCGGCAGCTTCTTCGCCCAGACGCTCTTTGCGGTCCGCTTCGTACTCGGTGTAGTTACCTTCAAAGAAGGTGACTTTGGAGTCACCCTCATAAGCCAGAATGTGGGTGGCTACACGATCCAGGAACCAGCGGTCGTGGGAGATCACCATGGCACAGCCGGGGAAGGCGAGCATCGCTTCTTCCAGTGCGCGCAGGGTTTCCACGTCGAGGTCGTTGGACGGTTCGTCCAGCAGCAGCACATTACCGCCATGCTTCAGGGTGGCAGCCAGTTGCAGGCGACCACGCTCACCACCAGACAGTTCGCCGACACGCTTCTGCTGGTCGCCGCCCTTGAAGTTAAAGCGACCAATGTAAGCACGGGAAGGTACTTCGTAGTTGTTGATTTTCAGAATGTCCTGACCATCGGAGATCGCTTCCCAAACGGTCTTGGAATCATCCAGTTCATCGCGCAACTGCTGTACGTTGGAGATTTTAACGGTGTCGCCCTGTTCGATAGAACCGGAATCCGGCTGTTCTTCACCGACAATCATTTTAAACAGTGTGGACTTACCGGCACCGTTACCACCGATAATACCGACAATCGCACCTTTAGGTACGCTGAAACTCAGGTCATCAATCAGCAGGCGGCCGTCGAAGCCTTTGCAGACGTTGTTGAGTTCCAGAACCTTCTCGCCCAGACGTGGACCGGGTGGAATGTAGATTTCATTGGTTTCGTTACGGGTCTGGAACTCCTGAGACTGCATCTCTTCAAAGCGTGCCAGACGTGCCTTGGACTTGGACTGACGGCCTTTGGCATTGGAGCGAACCCATTCCAGTTCGTGTTCCATTGCTTTACGACGGGCGTCCTGTTGTTTCTGTTCCTGTTCCAGACGCTGTTCTTTCTGCTCCAGCCAGGCGCTGTAGTTACCCTGGTAAGGAATACCTTCACCACGGTCCAGTTCCAGAATCCAGCCAGCGGCGTTGTCCAGGAAGTAACGGTCGTGGGTGATGGCAACCACAGTACCCGGATATTCCACCAGAAATCGCTCCAGCCAGGCAACGGATTCGGCATCCAGGTGGTTGGTTGGCTCGTCCAGCAGCAGCATTTCCGGGCTGGACAGCAGCAGGCGGCACAGGGCAACACGGCGACGCTCACCACCGGACAGGTTGGCAACATTGGCATCCCAGTCTGGCAGACGCAGGGCGTCGGCAGCGACTTCCAGCTTGCGTTCCAGATTGTGGGCATCGGCCGCCTGAATGATGTTTTCCAGCTTTGCCTGCTCGGCAGCCAGGGCGTCGAAGTCTGCATCTGGCTCAGCATAGGCAGCGTAAACGGCTTCCAGCTTCTCCTGGGCTTCCTTGATTTCACCCAGTGCTTCTTCAACCACTTCACGAACGGTTTTAGCCGGGTCCAGTTCCGGCTCCTGAGGCAGGTAGCCAACGTTCAGGTCTGGCTGTGGACGGGCTTCACCGTCGAACTCTTTATCTACACCCGCCATGATGCGCAGCAGGGTGGATTTGCCGGCACCATTCAGGCCCAGTACACCGATTTTGGCACCGGGGAAGAATGACAGGGAAATATCTTTGAGAATCTGGCGTTTGGGGGGAACAACCTTGCTTACCCGGTTCATGGTGTAGACGTAAGAGCCTGTTTTTCCATGCTTGTCACCTTTTGCCATTAGTCATGTCTCCTTTTATCCAGTATTTGAGATGTTTCTTAAGGTTTGTAAGTAGTCATGCATACGAAATCATATATTCCTGACCGACCCCATCAAAAACTCGCTTTACCTCTTTCTCAAAGCCTCTGAAATTCACAATTGATAATATATCGATCCATTCATATTTAGCCTTATCCCATAGAATCTCAATCAGGTTGAGCTCGGGAGAGTATGTGGGGAGAAATAAAACAATCATTTTTTTCTCAAGAATCCAGTCATCAATTCTTGCTCGGAACGCTTTACTGGTGTGAATGCTGGCATTATCAATAATGACCACAGTGTAACGATCATCTCCTCCGTACTCTGGAGCTGTCATCTGATAGGCAAAATAGTCGAAAATATCAATGACTGTCTTGCTATCAACTGATCCAATTACAGGGTAATAAAACAGTTCACAGGAACGGTTCATAAACCCCAGAACATTGATTCTTTTACTTTTTACTGAAGGTATACGGAGCTGTTTGCCTTTCTCCTGCCAGCCATAAGGTACGCAAGGCTCCTGACTAAACCCTGACTCGTCAAAATAGAACAAATTAATTAAACCTTTATCTTCAGCTTCTTGAGCATCTTTCAATGCTGCCTTACTACGCTGAAACTGCTCCTCATCTCTTTTATGCTTGCATGATTTACGGAGTCTTTTGTAAACCATCCCCAGCTTTTTTATTATTCTACCTATTGTCGTCTTTGATGCGGATTTGCCTGTTTCCTCTTCGATTTTGGATTGGACATATGATATACGGCGGGGTTCCTTAGCCACCAGTTCTTTAATGCGCAGTTCTTCTTCAGAATTGTAAATAGGTTTCTTCCCTCCGTCGTGTGTTTTGTATAGCCCTCGAATACCATAATCCTCCCAGTCATCAAGCCAGCGTGATACCGTCTGGTACTGAACCTCAAAGATATCGGCAATTTGAGCCATAGGAAAGCCACGAGAGCTGAGCAGTACAGCGTGTGCTCTTTCTCTGACATAGGGTGTTGGGTCATGACTCCTGGCGATCTGCAGGGTTTCTCTAATGGCCCCATCTGTGATAGGTAAAACGGTTTTCATTTTCGTTGAAGCAGTAACGCAGGTGTTGTTGGTGATAGCTGGAGTATAATCACTACACTGAGCGCTGCCGGTAGAATTGGAATAACTATTTTTAGTAACCGGACGGTCAAAAATATTCGATAGCTAATTTATAACTACTTAGTGTACGAAAAGCAATCAAAAAAGTTATGTTCTGGTTGATCAAAAACTGTTCGTTACTTTGAAAAAGTCACTAATAGAATGATTTCTGGGGTTTGCCATGGGTCATCAAATCGAAGAGATCAGGGTACACAGCGCCAGGGAAAAAATTCTACTAAAGGGTGGTCTGCCTGTATTTTATCCTAACCCGAATATTTCATAAATGAGCAACAAGTTCCGGAAAAAACATCCCATTCTGATTTTTTCGGAGGTCTGTTGCTCTACTGTCCATGAAAAAGGTATTACAACCCGAACTCACCATTAATTCGGATGTTTTTTGATCAGCACCTGCTTTTTCAGGACAACAGAATTCCCCAACACTCTTTCTGTTGGTCGCTATTTTATTCTGATTGAGTTTATGAAGCTGACTATCCCGGTCGAGGCAGCGGCATTGAATAAAAGACTTCGGTTATATGCTGCAAAAGCCCTTTTATTGGACAGCTGCGGGGCAAGTGAAGTTTGATTCGGTCTTTATACTCAACCACTTTAACCGCGACCTTACAAAGTTTTGTGATCACGGTTGATGGCTGTGCCTTTTCCAGCTCCGTACCTTTCAGTGCCTTGGTTCTCAGCTCATAGTGAAGAACATAAGCAGCGCAGGCGTAAAACATTCTCAGGTGATTTGCCAGAAAGCCTTGATCTGACAAGCGATCACCGGACAAATCACTTTTCAGATGCTTAATGAAGTTCTCATCCTGCCCTCTGGGACAATAAAGGTCTTCATATATTTCCTCGGGGGAAGCCTCCATCATCGAAGTCACAATAAAGCGGGGATTGTCGCCTTTCTGGTTGACCTCTGCCTTATAGATTATCCGGGTGTCCAGCCCTTTCCAGCTTTTTGCCTGATAGTCCGTTTCTCCGTAGAGCCTGAGTCGCTCAGGCTCTGGCATGTTGTTCAGTTTTGCCAGCCCGGTTTTAACGTCGAGAGCTTTCCGCGCTTCATCCAGCAACTCTTTGGCTTTAGGTCGCAAGGCCGTCTTGTGTCCTGCGCCTTTTCCCAGCACGTAGTCGGAGTGAGGGTCATCCTGAACAACCTGCATTAACTCTGGTTGGGCAAAGTGGCTATCCCCACGAACCAGTAAATGGGTTTTCGGCCATCTTGTACGGATCAGCTTAATGAGGCGCTGGAGAATAGCTGCATTCTCTCGGCCTGTGGGTGTTTTTCCAGGACGCAGGATCGAAGTGATCAGCTTGCCGCTGAGCCCCTCAAAGATCATTAAGGGCAAGTAACAGTAGTCTTGATATTTGGCGTTGAACAGGTTCATCTGCTGGCCGCCATGGGTGATAGCAGGCGTATGATCCAGGTCGATAATGATGGCTAATGGCGGGTATTCATAACTGCTGATGAAGTGATCAGCCAGTGCTTTGGTCATATTATAAATATCCCGTTTGGTCATGGACTGACCAAGCCTTGTATACGTTGGAGCGGAAGCCAGATGGTTATCATCGTCCAGTGGGTTTCTTCCATTGGCAAGCTTAAAGATTGGGTCTTTACGCAGATGGTTGCTGTCGTTTGCATCTTCATAACCACAGGCCATTTGCAAAACTCTTTGGGCAATGAGTTCTTGCAGGGTGTGGTCGATGTAGGATTGATGACGTTTATCGTCAATGCCGTCAGTCAGCCTGGATATGATACCGCTGTGAAGCATTGTTTCACGTAGCATCAGGGCGCCAAAATCAGAGGATAATTCTCCGCCATTGAAGTCTGCCCGGATAGTTTTTCCGTTGGAGGGGTGAAAACGAAGCTGTTCTTGTGTAAATTTGTTCATGGCAAGTTCCGGTTTGCTTCTTCCGAAGCATTTTTTTGGTCGACCCAATTATATCAAGTGATTGGGCGGAACTTGCCTCTTTTTATGAAATATCCGGGCTAATCTTTATGTCTGAACAGACAGGCTGTTAAACTTAATCCAAAAAAATGCGGCTAATCGGCTAAGAGCTGGTTTCTCTCCAGCTCTCCCCAAACCATACAGCTTCAAGATGAATACAAAGTAGAATTGAGCCACGATGCCAGGCCGGTATTATGGGAAGAGCGGGGTGGTGAGGCTCGTGAGCGCTCACGAAACGACCATTTTCACTCGAAGAATCCGGTGATTGGTATTTTATTCTTTTATCAGTATGATATTTAGTGACAAAAAACAATTATAAGAGTCGTATAATCATGCTTCCCTCCCGGCATAAGTTAATTTCGTCGTGTATATCCCTGGCCCTTTCAGGTGTCACTCTTACCCTTCCAGTTCAAGCAAACACTTTAAACATTGATAAACGACAGGTTGAAGCGGCCGAAGGTGCGTACGCAGGGTTCGATGGCAGCAGTGAGAGTACCCCCGGTCTTTTCCAGCTAATCAATAGTGGTACTGACATTACATTAGCTGGGCAGGTGAATGCTGGCAGCAAAGAAGACAAGGCTATGATAACGATTGCTGATACATCATCGGTAGCATTCATCAATGGCATAAGGTTTACCTCCGGTATGGCGGGTAAAGTGGATTCGACAGTGGGTATTAACCTGCACCTTACCCGGAATAACGTTGCTGAATCCAACAATCAAGGGATCAATGTCACTGGGATACGGGCGGGAAGTACAGCTTTGACAGGTCAATCCGGCAAGATAGATATTTCAGCCCTGGGGGGAAATGCTACAGGCAACTCTGCCAATTCCAATACGTCCGCTTTTGGTATTGATGGTGATATTAATGGTCCTCATCTGGGAGGCGTTAATCTTCATGCACAGGCCGGAAGAGCTGATAGCTCTGGTACGGGTACCGATGCAGCAGCCAACGTGTCTGCTGAAGGCCTTACCGGTGATATCTCAGGTGATAACCGTGCACCCATCGATGTGACGGGTATTGCTGGCAGTGCGATAGCCACCGGCAGTGGTTCAGCAGGTGCTGAAGCCGTTGTTGATGGCTTGGATTCCGATGTAGAAGGTAGTAATTACAGTATTATCTCTGCTATTGCCAAGGGAGGAAGTGCTAGCGCAGACAGTGGCTTTGCCGATGCCGATGCCGCTGCAAAGGCCGTGGATGGTGACGTCGATGGTAATAACTATGGCACTTTGACCAGCTATACCCGAGCTGGATCTGCAACAGGTAGTGGTACAAATACTGTCCGTGCCCGGGCTGAGGGGATTGGCATTTATCTGGATCTTGAAGGTGACAATATTGGCACAATCAGAGCTGAAGGATATGGTGGAACAGCCATCGCCAATGCAGATGCCATTGCTTATGCCTATGCAGATATTACAGGGATTGACAATGGCCTGACGGGGGAGAATAAAGGACAGATTTATGTGAAAGCACAGGGAGGCAGTGCACGAACAAGTGCTGATAAATCCGTTGAAGCTTATGCACTGGCCATTGGATCCAAAAAAGGCATGGGAAGCAACAGTGGTTCGCTTTATGTTGAAGCGATAGGTGGCACGGTACAGGGTAGTTCAAGCTCAAGTCAGCTTGATGCGTCCGCAAGAGCTTTTGGTGTGGGCTACATCACTCCGGCGGGGGTTAATAATGGCAATGGAGTCAGTGGGCAGTTCACGAATTCAGGCCATATCAATGTCAGGGCAGAAGCAGGTAGTGCAAATGGTACCGATGACAAAGCAGAAGCCTATGGCATCGTCCTGAAGGGAGATACGAACCTGCACAACAGTGGTCTGATTGATGCGGTAGCCATTGGCGGAGCTGGCTCTGGGGCGTATCAGGTTCGTGCAGACGACAACAACCTGACTGTGACTGCCTATGGTATTCGTTTTGGTGAATCACTCCGCGCTTCAGAAGGTGTGATACAGGCAAATAATCCGGCCAATGTCACTTTTGATAATGCGACCTTGTACGTTTAAATTTCAAGCAATTAGTTTATGTTAAATTCAACTGTCCTGGGGATGCATCAAAAAGAGCACTATTGTTAAACTTTTTTAAAGCTGTAGACAATTCAACCCAAAGTACCAGTTATGAAAAAGAAAACAACCACCACAATCTTAAAATTCATGATCTCGAAAATAATATGAAAAAAGTATGTATGGATCATCATATAGGATTGATTGTAATTGATGAATTGCAAAACTTATCAGTAGCGAAGGCAGGTGGCGCTAAATCTGCCATGCAATTTTTCGAGAGTATTGCCAGTGAAGCATTTGTTTCAATTGTATTTATAGGTACTTATGGGTTCTTCCCTGTTTTAAGTGGGTAGTTTTCAACGATGTACGCCAGTGGGGTACAAGTCCAAGCCTCCAAGATGAAAGTAGATCGCTGTCTTATATCTTTCACGGTTTCGAAAGCCACAAGCCCGATTCTTCAAACTCTGAATCTTGCTGTTCACTCCCTCTGCTCGACCGTTATTAGCCTCAAGGACAATAGCGTTGATGATACCCCACAAGTGCTCTTTGACCGTTCTGGCAACTTCTTTTATGGGCTCAAGCCGACATCTCTGCGCCCAGCATAGCCACCTCTTCCAGGCCTTGATTGCCCAAGCTCTGGACTTGTAATTCCATAAGCTCATTGCCATTTGCCGGATGGCCCAGGCGCGAGCTGTTTTAAGTGTCGAGTTTCTCAGTGGTTCGAAGTTATCCCACTGCTCTTCAGACATGTTTTCAGGGTTAGTCAGCCAGTCGTAGCGAGTCCCCTTAAGCAGCTCTACACCTTGGTTTACAAGGGCTTTGTTCTCTTCTATCCGAACCTTGTTGACAGCTTTACCCAGAGACTGAGCAACGTGAAACTTATCAAATGCAATCTTCTGATCTGCGTCTGGAACATTCTCACTGACTGACTTGATGTAAGCCTTGGACATGTCCATCGTCACGCATTCGATCCCCTCTTTATGGTCATAGGGCAGTGTGTCAAAGTACTCGTTGAGACTGTCACTTTTACGGTCATCAGAAACGTGAATAACAACGCCTTGGTCGTGGTCAGTGACCACTGTGACGTATTCATGATGCTTTTGAAATGAGGTTTCATCAACAGCGATTCGTTTTGGTGGCTTAGCATCACGACGAGCCAGTCCTCTCTTCACTGCACGCTGCTGAATACCGTCTATGGCATTCCAACCAAGCTTCATTTGTCGTGCAACTGCCTTCGTAGTTGCCTCCTTTAGCCAGTCAATAACAAGGGCTTCAAACAGAGCTGTATATCGAGAGTCAGATTCAGCCCAGGGCACATTGATGGCTAACACCTTATGCTCAGGGCACTGGGTCCGTGGAACCCTGGCAACTAGAATAGTCTGAAACTGACAGGTATCCAGATGACGCCACTTCTGAGTGATGTGGTCGTAGCCAGAGCAGGGCTTATCGCAAACACTGCATTTGCAGGCCTTTTTACCATTGTGTTCAATGAATACCCGAACCTGTTGATCCTGTAATGACAATTCAACTTCAGAAACGAACCAAGGAGACTCAATACCCAGTATTTGAGAATAGAGTTGCTTATCACGCATCGGTGCATCCTTGCATTGAGTGCTTCAGAATATAATAAATCACCCACTCAAATTGAGGAAGAGCCTACTTATGATTGTTTTGATCTTTATGATGGAAACTTTAGTGTTGCAAGAAGAATGTCAAAAGATGGAGTTGTCGACCTGATGCAACCAGAGATAGACGACCCTTCATGGTTAAAGCTTGTAGAGAAATTATGGGAAGTGCAATGGGTTCAAAACCCCATCAAAATATTCAGATCAAAAGGTAAAACCGATGATGAATTTGATGAAGCTATTGCGAAAAATGTTATAGAAGCAATTTACTTTTGTACTCAGGGCATTACCGTTTGCACTACAACACTACTAAAACATGCTAATGTGTATGCAATTGAACAAGGGCTGGAAACTATCAATGCAGACCTTCTTTACAGAGTTTACAATAAGGAGTTCAAGCTATTACACCCGGCACTCCAAGCTTTAGAGGATCAAGATTATCAAGCATACAACGAGCTAATGCCTCTTGCCGAGAGAGTGAAGAGGATGAGAGAGCAACCAGAATCTAATACCAAAAAAAGCACACCCAAAAAAGATAATGGCACTGAAAATAACGAACCTAAAGTAACAATATCTCCAAACAGGTATCAACAAAACAAGCGAAAAAAAGAATCTCCGAAAGATTGCTACAACCGTTTGAAACAAAATAATTTTTTCTGCAAGTCATTTGATGAGTTACTCACCTGAAATGCGCTTATTACCAAACGAAACAATCCCCAGCTTCATGGCAAGAACCCAACTGCTTGCCATCCACAAGCGGGCTGATAGCTTCTATCAGTCCGTTCTGGACTGCAGCTACACCCAAACCTGCGGTGTGGCTACATACCGCTTAAAGAAGCTCTCACAGCTCCTGCGTATGGATCTCGATAAAATAATCACGGAGCATACAGCTTACCGTAACTGCTCAGAAACTGTAGGCAGAACTGTTCATGAGCTGAGCAGATTTTTCTCGTATCAGGTCTGATAATCGGGGAATAATCTCACCCCCAGAAATTCGATCCGTTAGATATCTGGAGAATGACACGCCATGCAGCTTGCACGTCTTTTTAAGACTTGCAAATACATCCCGGCAACGTTGACCGAGAGTACTCCGGGTGCCGCCACTGATTTTTCGGCGCTTTACATACTCCCTGATCTGTCGTTCACTCAGGTTGTTGTGCAGAGGCAACCATGGATACTCTAGCACCAGAAGCAACTCTTCCCGTGCCCTATGCAATTTGCCCAGCTCGTATTGCAGGTCAGGGTAGTCAACCTGTGTCGTTACCCAGTGATTAAAGTCCTGCGTAATCTGAGCCTTTCGGGTCTCTGTCGGGGCCAGGCAATACGCTTCAATGTCGTCGTATAAGTGCCAGTATTGCTTTTCAATCCAGTCGCTGGCAGCTCGTTCCTGCTTGTTGGCAGGAATCAGTTTTGCCAGGGGTCGGCTGGCATGGAACCAACACAGTGAGTGGTCAAACGCAGTGTCGAACTGGCGGGCTCCATCACTGTGGATGATCATGGCTTCCGGGAAACCGTTATCCAACAGGCCAGCTTTGAGTACGGCTTCTGTCGCCTTACGCCGTTGCTCTTTGCTAGACATCTTGTGGTCATCCAGAAAAGCATCCCAGGCGGCTTTATTCAGGAAGTGGGTTTCACCATAAGCAGCCAGGGCGTCAACCCATTTGTCAGCCATCTTTACCTGTTTCATGTAGCTGATTGCAACCGAATTCAGTACGTGAGACCGGCACTTCCCCTGAAGCAGAGTCAGGAAGTTAACGCGGCTTTTGCTGGGAGTTGAGGCAAACACGGTGAAGGCATCATTACCGATAACAGTACAATAACCGTTTTTGCCATCATGCCGGGCTCCAGTGTCGTCTACAAGCAGCATGCGGGAGCAGGCAATACCTGTTTCGAGAATGTCTTCTCGCTCCTGGTGGAACTGTTCATGGCCGTGTATCAGCAAGTCGTTGAGCTTTCCCTCAGAGATTGGACAACCATGGCTATGCAGCCAATCGAGCAGCAAGGGCTGGGTGACACTGCAAGAGTGGTAAAGATCCAGTACCAGGGCAGTAAGGTTGTCTCCGAATCGGCCTTTTACATGCGCGGGTAACGGTGCAATGACAGTCTGGCCTTCAGGGGTAAGCCAGACTTCGCGACGGTAGCGTGTTGTTGTAAATTTCAGCTCCAGGTCAATATGCGTAAAGTCCTGATAACCCTTGCTTCTCCAGTTGTCCTGCACACCTTCTGCCTGGCATATTTTTTCCTGCACAGAAGTTGGTTTGGGTTTGGCGGTTTGACCGGGTTTCTGCGAACGCTGTCGTTTGCTCTTTGGTGGTGTTGTGTTGCCAGAGGATGATGCTGGTTTGCTGTCTTTCTTATCTTTACCGTCTTCCGGTGTCTTCTTATTCGGACGAATTTTTGGTTGCCCCTTGAGTTTTCTCAGGTGCCGGACTTCCTCGCGCAGGGCAGTATTTTCAGCCGTCAGCTTTTCAACCTTGTCGAGCAGATTGCTGACAAGTTTTTTTAGGTCACTGACTTCGGTTTCAAGCGCTGAGGTTTTTGATGGGTTCATGGGCTGGAATTATGCCTGGTTTGGATGCCGGAAGCATTGACGTGTGTATCTTGACTTGCCTACGGATTTTGAGCAGTTACAGCTTACCCATATTTTGCCCATTACATGCCTGAGAAATATGCCAGATCATTATGGAAGGCAATTTCCGGTGATAAGCCCAAAGTGCTGGAAATCGAAACCGGTTCTGTGAACAGTCGCCTGAGCATACCAGGCTATCACTCTTTTTGCCCTTTGTGCGCTGAGCACGATATTGAAACCCACGGAGTTGCTTACTGGCATCAAATACATGCCCTGCCTGGAGTCTCAGCCTGCCATATCCATAAGTGCAAATTAATCCGAACGGAAATACGCCCAAAGATTTTGGCTATTCCAAATGTAAACTATGCAGAAACTCATGAGGCCTCTGACAAAGAAGTACTTTTTGCACAGCTGTCAGCACAACTCTGCCAAAATTTTACAGGGGCTAATCAGTCTGCCACCGAGAGAGTCAAGCACTATAAACAGCAGCTTGAGAGTACAGGCTATATATCCACAGCAGGCTATATTCGTCGTCAAGAGTTACTCTCAAATATCAGAAGTTTTTGGTCCGATTTACTCAATCAGACAGACTTCGCCAATGTAAGGGCTTCAGGAACAGAGCACAACTTCGTTCGGGATGCTCTTAGGCCAAGTCATCGAACTCACCCAGTCAAACATATTCTGCTCAGTGGCTTTTTGAACCATTGCGATCACAGAGTAGCCAGGCTGCACTCTGTTGATGCCAAACCTCAAAAGCAACAAACGGCTGACAACAACCATGAGCCGGTAATCAAACTCTTAAGGGATGGTGTTTCTCTCACTAAAGCCGCCAGAGAGTCTGGTATCTCCTACTACACCGTTCGGAAGTTAGCCAAACTCCACGGCATACAGCACAGAGCCAAGCCCAAAAAGATAACTCCAGAGCAAGAGCAGCAGGTTTTAAAACTCCTGAATTCAAGTCATAAGTGCATAACCCATGACTTTTCTTGCATCTATTCCAGTTGACTCTTTAAATGCCTCATAAGGAGTCTTGTAGCCCAGGCACTTTCTTGGCCTGTTGTTCAGCTTATCCACTGCAATGATGACATCTTTTTCTGTCACGCCATTAAGCTCCATCGACTTGGGGAAATACTGCCTTAGCAAACCATTAGCATTCTCATTCTGGCCTCTTTCCCAAGAATGGTAGGGGGCAGCAAAGTAGCTGTCACATTTTAAAGCTTTGGCAATTGATTCATGCTGAACAAACTCCTTTCCATTGTCGTATGTTATTGTCTTTACAAACCTTTTCAGAGGCTTGAGTACGTCAATTATTCCCTGTTTAACCGCTTTTGCCTTCTTGCCTGGTAGAGGGACAGCAAGGCGAAGCTTGGTTTTTCGTTCATCTAATGTAGCGATGGCTCCTTTATGATTTTTACCTATTACAGTATCAGCTTCCCAGTCACCAACTCGCTCTCTGTTGTTGACCACTTCGGGGCGTTCTTCAATGCCAACCCGATTTGGTATACCGGTTCGGTTATGAGCTGAACCGTATCGCTTTCGATAAGTTTTTTTCTGGTGCCTCAAGTGCTTATAGAGCGAGCCTCCGCGCCGTTTATCATCCGCTACAAATTGATAAATCATCTCATGATGCAGCTTGATTACACCGTCCTTTTCAAGCCTTCCAGCCACTTGTTCAGGACTCCAATCTGAACGGATATCGTTTGAAATACGTTGTTTAATGTCGTCTGTCAGCTTAATAGCTTTTGGCTTATCTTTGTGCCGCTGCCGAGCTGTGCGATTAGCCTGTTGGTGCCTGTACCCTCTTTGCCCTTTATTGCGGTTTACTTCTCGCGACACGGTAGGCTGTGAACGGCCAAGCTTTTTAGCAATTTTGTTTTGTGAAGTCCCATTTTTGAGTTCAGTTTCGATATAATATCTCTCTTCAGAGCTCAGGTGTGTATAGGCCATCCTTGGCTTCCTCTGTATGGTTTGGTTGCTTTACAGAATACCCCTGAGTTCTGATTCACTTCAAAGGTTCTGAAACAATCCTCTGGTTACAGAGGTTATGCACTTATGATACGAATTCAGGACTGCTAAAAACCGGCCTATCCATGAAAATGGCCGGTGAAAAAGTTGGCCTGCCTGAAAGCACTGTGGATAACTTGTTGTTATCTCACCCTGAAATCAGGGCAGCACGGCGTAGGCTGAAGAAAACCCGGCATACAGAACAACTGAACCAGCTCCGAGACAAGGCTTTATCGCTCATTCAGAACAATCCGGACATGACCAGAAAGTCTCTGACTGACTCTTTCCCTGAGGTTTTTATCTGGTTGAGAAACCATGACAAAAAGTGGCTTTATAAGCACCTTCCAAAAGCGCTGACACCCTCTCAGGCTCAATCCCACCGTTACAAGCATCAGCATGACCTTTGGAAAAAAAGGCAGAGGAAAGCAATCAAAGGGCTTCGCAGACTTGTCCTCTGCATGATGACAAGCCCTCCAGAAAACCAGCGTCTGTCAATCTCTTATATTTTGCAGGCTCTGAAAGTCCGTAATCCACAGACTCATATCCGCAAGACTATGCCTGCTTTCTGGCGTCAGTTAACCCGGTTTGCAGAGACCCATGAAGATTTTCAGCTACGGAAGCTGCACGCCCTCTACAAAGCCGAACCTACGCTATTCAGCATTTACTCGGCAAGGCGCTTACTTAAAATAGCTTCCTCTTTTCCACCCGTTTCAGGGGCGGTCCTCGAACAGGCTCAAGCGTTACAGAAAAGAGATTTCAATTACCAACGACCGGTTGAGCAGCAGTGGCTGCTTTTGCGAGATACCCGCATCCATTCTGTGCAAAAGCGTTACTCTCAACTTTATCGGAGTTGTTCCGAGGCTAAATCCGTCGGGTCCATATTATCTGTCAGTGGATCTCTGGCTTTGTCAGAACGATCCTCTATCAAAGTCATTTGAACACGACTCGGGAGTCGTTTTTCTCGGTTAAGAAAAGTGCTTTAGGGCTTCACTCAAATCCAAAATCTCCCAGTTCGGAAGATTCTCTTTTTCTCCTAAACTCACACCCAGTCCTCTACCATCTATCCAGAAGTTCGGCCAGGCAATATCAAGAGTGGTAACGTATTCACCTTGTTCAGTTCTTATTTCATAACCAACTTCAGGTGCATGCTCACCTGCTTGCTGGCAAAGATTCAGCACTCCATGTAAAGCTGGATCAGCAAACTTGTAAACATCTTTCCAATCTTCGAGCCGGTTGAGCAAACCTTGTTCTCGCCTTAAAGCATTAATCTGCATAATATTCTGGCGGCTTACATGCATATGTTCGTGATATGGTTCTTTTCGATGGCAGTCAGCACACAAAGCAATAAGGTTTTTATCAGAATTATCACTTTTCACACCATTCTTGTGATGACCGTGTAATAAACCTCTGTGCCCAGGCTGAGATAAATTCACAGAGCAGTGCTGACATATGAATCCGGCTTTCTCTCTTGCGTGGATGGATTTTTCTTTCCAGTCTTCTGTATAACCTTTTTCTTTATCTGATCTGAACTTAGGCAAATATCTAAAGATAGAACTGTATTTAGAGAAAAATTCTTCCATATTAAAATTTCTTATTGTTCCCCAACGACCCGAGTAGCTTAAATTACAAAAACTTTTGTAGTTTAATTTCTCCATGCAGTTGTAGCACACATTAAGTTCTGTTTCTCCCTCAAGACCGCCACCATATATAAAAAACAATCCAGAAAGGTTATTTGTTACCGTGTAACGTTCATATCTATTTTGATTGCGCATATCCTCAAGCGTTCTACAATCACACACATGAAACTTCTTCCCTTTTGATCCATTTTCAATAGCCCTTTCAGTTTTAAGTCTATTGTCATGATCAGGTATATAAAGCAAAATTTGCCTTCCCTTATAACTTAACAGTCCATGTTTGGTATCAACATCACTTAATTGAATTTCAATCCCTTTGGTAGAACTAAGCTCCGTATCAAACTCAAGATCACGACCTGACGAAATACTTGCCAATTTCAGCCCGCTTTCCTTTGCTCCCATACGATGAACAGCTTCTAACAAAGTGTTGAAATTTACGTTAATCTTCATTAGCTTTTTCCAGAATATTTTTTATTTGGATGTCTGCATTGGTAATAACCCGGAAACTGACTCGCTGGGATCTTGCCCGATCTTCCCTTTGAGCTTTGTCGAAAATCAATTTAGAGGATGAAAGCCCTACAGCGGCTATATTTGACCTGATCCACTGTAGATAACTTTGGCTGGACTTGAGGCCATAAACATACTCCAGAACAGATCGTGTGCGCCCTTGTGACAGACTCATGTTTTTAAAATACGCTTCGCTGGCTGCCGTATATTTATTCCAGATACTGCTGGTATGACCCTCTATTCGTATTTCATTGATAGAACCACGATAAGGGGTCAACACGTTCATGTATCTTGGGTGCGGTTCATTTGCTACGACGAAGCCTCCCTATTCACCATCAACTCACCGTAATTTCGTTTCTTAGAGCACGAATGGTGATATGACCAGTATTCATCCCAGTCTCCACTGGAGTTTATTGAGCGAAGCTTCAGAATGGCTTCCGCGCCTTGCAGGCTCCATCGTGCGCCTGTTATATCAAGACGGTCATTTATCAAATGTCGGCAAGCGCCTTCAATCACTCCGCTGGCAATAGGAAAGCCTGAGCGTAGCGCCTTATCGTAGCAAAGCCGGTCTCTGTTTTTTTGCAGATAGCTAGCACATTTATCAATAGCTTCCCGATTCTTCAATTTTCGTTTCGTGGCACTTTGCTTTATGCCCCTGGCTACCCGACCCGACTGCCCATGAAGAATTTTCAGTGCTTGCTGCTCAACCCATTTCTCAATAGATTTATCACCTTTATCATGCAGACAATGAGCGGCTTTCCACAGATATTCCAGCACATGAATGAAGTCCATTATGATGCTGGTTTTGACCTGTTTTCTGCGGGCAACTCTTTCAATCATTTTCAGTTGATGCGGATGCCCATCGACCACGACAACCCATTGTCGTTTTCGTTCCGGGTCACGCTTGAGAGCCTCATCAAAGGCTTCTTCGATGACTGTTTCTCCGTCCCTCTCAACACTGGCCCAAACCCTCTTGTTGCGTATTGGAGGTCGAAATTTGACGACATTGTCCGCTTTCTTTTCAGAGTTCATGATGGACTCTGGTGAGCGTGGGTTTGCCCGCACAGTGTAAACAGTCGCCACCATAGCCATACGCTTCCGGTCTTTCTTTTCTCCCGGACTTAAACGTGTCTGACATTTTTTCTTGCTTTTCTCTGCATTCTTGCGGGTCGCTTCCCTTAACCCATCTGGCAACATGACCAGACCTTTCCCGTCAAAGCTCAGAACCAATAGGTCATCTGTTTGCTCATCTTCTATGGTTCGTTGTTCATAGAATTCGACAAAATCCTGAGCTGTGCCTTCAACCAGCTTTATTGTCTGGTACTTGCCAACTATGCCGGGGCAATTTTCACGATGCCGTTTGACGACATTGTCATAAGAACGATCAATAGCATCCGTGACCACACGCTTGCGTACACCATCAGAATATTGGTCGTTATTAAGGTTGAGCCCGGCATCCAGTGGGAATTCGTTGGAGACATTGCGCTGGCTATAAGCAAACCGTTTGACCGTTACCTTGCCAAACACCGTGGTGAGAACCCGGCTGGTATTTTGACGAATATGGTTACGAGGTATGCCGTCAGCGGGAGTGACAGACACTGCTCTTTCTTCATCTTCAGCCTGTTTATCGAGATAGCCCTGAAACATTAGCCGAAGCAGCTCGTCCCCATTGGTTCGAATGTACTCTTCAGTTGTGCCATGTTCCTGCAGGCAGGCAGATTCGAGGTGGCGGATCATGCTATTAAAGTGATCCTGTGCAGGAGAAAAAAATTGAAAGTCGAGAGTATTGGCGTAAGATGCGTTCACAAAGGGCTGCTTTTCCGGTGTTATTTGTTTGGCGACGTTATATCACCACGAAACAGCCCTTTTTTCTTTGCTCTCAGTCGTCAAAGTGGTTGGTTTTGCTGGGGTAGAGCGTCGTAGCAAATGAACCGCACCCATGTATCTTGGAAAAAAATCACTCAATAATTCTTTATATTTCTGGCTAAGTTCAATTTCACCTGTTTTGAAAAGTACATCAGGTGATTTAAAGATAAAGGTTAACGTATCCTCTTCTATCTCAGCATCCCAACGGTTTAAATCATCCACAAACTCCGTTTTTAGTGCTTGATAAATAGCCACCTGATTTTCCTGATAGGCAACAGCCACCTGTTTTATCTTGTCCCTTTCAAGAATCGCACTTCTCATCAGGGCAATGGATATAAAAAGAAAAATCATCATCAGGCCAGCCATCAAATCGGATACTGACAGCCAGTGATTTTCCTCTTGTTCATCGTGAACTGAAAGGAATTTATTATTCATTATCAAAACCTACGTCCATTTATGTCATTGATAACTTTTTCCATTTCATCAACAAGGATTTTATAGTCTTGCGTAAACTTTTCTACAATGGTGGCTAAGTGCCCTCCCATCACTTCCAATGCTCTTTTAAGCTCCTTTTCCATTGATTCATCAAGCATTTCTATTTTTTTAATTACTGCTTTAGCTGTATCTTTTAGAATTTTTTCAATTAGTTTTTCAAGTCCATCAAATGCCTGATCAGTCTTCTCTTGATGCTCTTTGATTTGTCTGTCTATTGAATCCTTCATTACATCAGTTATATTTTTACATTCACTAATCAATAGTTTTGATGCCTTTTCAGTTTCAGCATTCAGAGCGTTACAAGCTTCTTTGTAAGATTTTAGGAAGTCTGTTGCGCCAACATTCAAAGCACTTGTAAACTCTTGCGCAGCAGAAACGCAACCTTGCTTGAGTGCGTCAGCTCCTTCACCAGATTTTAGTGATATATTGTTTCCTGATTCCGTACACTTACTTGAGAATTCCTTAGCTGCAGTTTCTACCGTATTGAGCAAGCTGGCACCAGCAGTAGTGCATTCCCTATTTAATACTTCTGCCCCCTGCGTTACTTTTTCAATCAGCTGAGTACCAGCATCTTCGCAACTACCGAATAACTCATTACCTGCATCTTTTGCCTTTTCAACTAATGTGCTGCCAGAAGTAGTGCAAGCTTGATTTATCGCTTCAGCTCCTTCTTTTACTTTTGCTGATAACTCTGTACCCGCTTCTGTACAGCTTCCATTAAATTCCTTTCCAGCCTGCTCCATTTTTTTGGCCAGCTCAGTACCTGAAGTACTACACGCACCACTCAAAGCCTCTGCCCCAGAAGTCACCTTATCAAACAGTTCTTGGCATCCTTGCTTGATACTTCCTGCCCCTTCATTCGCAGCATTTTTAAGCATTCCGGAACCTTCAGAACAGCTTTGTTCGATTTGAGTGCTACCGTCTTCCAGCACTTTCGCCAAACGGGTACTTCCATCCTGCAGTTTATCGAGCTGTTCACCAATAACAGGGATCGCCTCAGCCGCCTTCTCCCTTATTGTGGCGAAGGCACCAAAACTGGTTTCCAACTCTTCGTTCTGTTCTTGGTTTTTGTTGATCAGCGTGGACAGACTTTCCATTGTTTCAGGTATTTTCTGACATTCAGAACCAATTTTCTCCACCGCACCCTGAGTTTTCGTGATTGCCGTTACACCCTGGTCATACTGCACTTTCATCTCTGCAAGTTGATGACGGTAATCTTCCTGCCAGGTAACCAATTCTTTGACTGCATCATTGAGCTGGCTGAAGTTATCACCAAATTGATCCACAAGATTCTGGTTAAACTCTTTGACGGTCTGTTTCAATGCTTCCATAACCTGCTCAGTCGCAGACTTAGACAGCAAATCACCAAAGTTCTGCAACGCTACCCACAGTTTCGACTGAAACTCACCAAAAGCTTCCTCTTGCCGGGTTGCTGTAGTATTTAACCTGTCAACAGCTTTGGCTGTCAGCTTCAGGTGCATGTCAACTGTCCTGTGATTGTCTGCAAGATCCGTCCTTAATTGTTTGAACTGTCCCATCAAATTGTCATCACCATCTCCAGCAATAGACTTTCTCAATAAATCTATGCCCGAAGACTGGTTCCGCATCTCGTTCAAGAGATCAGCAGCTCCTACTTCATCCGGATTTTTTTCCTCAGCAACCGGTGAATTGAAAACCCCGGACGAGACTACGCCTTTGTATAAAATGGAAAGAAACATTCCCCCAAGGCTGGTTATAAAGGCCGTCTTCAGCCCCTCAAGAAGTGGCCCGATACTGCTATCCAAATCTTCAGGGTTGAAGTCAAGAAGCCCGGTCACAATGCCTGTGAAAGTTCCCAGCATTCCCAGTGATGTCAGCAACGTAGGGGTATATTGAGTAAATGCCTGATGTTTGTTCTGCCGCTTCCAGAACAAAGAGAGAAGAAAAACACCTATCAGAACATAGATAAAATACTCAGTGATCTGGCTGGTAGGAATAGTTTTGATAAAGTCTTCAATCGCTGTCGAAATCAAAATGAACATCTCCGATGCGTAAGGTTATTTTTGTATTGAGAAAGCAGTTCCTTCGTTCCAAAAAAAAGAATAGCTCAAATTTAAGTGTTCATTAGAAATTAAAAACAGAGTTCAGTTTCATTATTGCCCAGCCAGCTATACACACAAAACCCTCTACTTCCCTACCACTTCACGCCAACACTCGACCTGCTGCCACCAGATAACCCTCTTAGCAACTTACCGAAACCCTCTCAGCCATTGACCCACCTCAATATTTTTCTCAATACACCCACAAACCCGGATCACCCTCGTATTTTCACCAATACACACCCCGCACCCCGTCCGCAATAATTTGCAACCATTACGAAATTTCATGAATATTTTACTTTTTATTCCAAGACAGGACTGAACACCGCATGGATGTAAACCATCCCACAGAAGAGATTTTTACTATCAAAGAGCTGGCGGATTACCTCAAGGTCAACGAAAGAACCCTTTACAAACTGGCGACCGACGGCTCCCTCCCTGCTTTTAAAGTGGGTGGTTCCTGGCGCTTCCAGCGTGCGTCCATTCAGAAATGGATTGAGCAACAGACAGCGCAACAACACTAAGCATCAGGAACAATTCGTCAGGAAGCACAATGTCACTCACTCCCCATCAGGCGAAATATTTCGCTTACGAGCTCACCAAAAAGTGTTCTTCCGTCAGCATGGAAAAGCTGGCTGGCGCACTGCTGGACGCACAGGTGGACCTCAACCCCCATCAGGTCGAAGCTGCGCTGTTCGCCTTTAAGTCACCCCTGTCCAATGGCGCGATACTGGCTGATGAGGTAGGGCTGGGCAAAACCATTGAAGCCGGGCTCGTACTCAGCCAGAAATGGGCAGAGAACAAGCGCAAAATCCTGATTATCACCCCTGCCAGCCTGCGCAAACAGTGGAACCAGGAACTTCAGGAAAAGTTCTTCCTGCCGTCCATGCTGCTGGAAAGCAAAAGCTACAAACAGGCGCAGAAGCAGGGACAGTCCAACCCGTTTGAACAGCCGGAAATCATCATCTGTTCCTACCAGTTCGCTGCCCGAATGGCAGAAGAGCTGATGCTGGTACGCTGGGATTTAGTGGTCATGGACGAAGCCCACCGTCTGCGGAATGTGTATAAATCCAGCAACAAAACCGGCAGAGCCTTACGAACTGCGCTCACCAACGTACCCAAAATTCTGCTGACGGCGACTCCCCTGCAAAACAGCCTTCTGGAACTGTACGGGCTGGTCAGTTTTATCGACGAATACGCTTTCGGTGATGAAAAGAGCTTCCGCGCCAAATACGCCCGGCTGGGTTCCGATGCCTGCTTTGAAGAACTGAAGCAACGCCTGAAACCCATCTGTCACCGCACCCTGCGTCGACAGGTACTGGAGTACGTACCTTACACCAACCGCACACCCCTCACCCAGGAGTTTACGCCCACCGACGAAGAGCAGGACCTGTACGATATGGTGTCGGAATATTTAACCCGCCCCAATCTTCAGGCTCTGCCCTCGGTCAGCGCAAACTGATGACGCTGGTGATGCGCAAGCTGCTGGCGTCCTCCACCTTTGCGATTGCGGGAGCCCTTGACTCACTGGCGGGCAAACTGCAACGGCAACTCAATGACAACCAGCGTCTGGTGCACCGCATGGATGAGCTAGGCAGTGATTTCGAACTGCTGGACGAACTGGAAGATGACTGGAGCGTTGATCAGGCTGAACAGGAAGCCCTGACTCCCGAAGACATCTCTGCCATTGAGCGGGAAATTGACGACCTTGAAGTCTTTCGGGATCTGGCCGTTTCCATCTGCGAAAACGCCAAGGGTGAAGCCCTGCTCGAAGCCCTGGAAGCCGGATTTGCCAAGGCAAAAGAACTGGGCGCTTCCGACAAGGCGATTATTTTCACGGAATCCCGACGCACCCAGGATTACCTGGTGCGCCTGCTCAGTGACAACGGTTATGCCGACCAGCTGGTGCTATTCAACGGCAGCAACAGCGATGAGCAGTCCCGACAGCTCTACAAAGACTGGCAACAGGCGCACATGGGCACCGATAAAATCACCGGTTCCCGCACTGCCGATATGCGCGCCGCACTGGTGGATCACTTTAAAAACGATGCCCGCATTATGATCGCCACCGAAGCCGCTGCCGAGGGCATCAACCTGCAATTCTGTTCTCTGGTGGTGAATTACGACCTGCCCTGGAACCCGCAGCGTATTGAACAGCGCATTGGCCGCTGTCACCGTTATGGTCAGAAGCACGATGTGGTGGTGATTAACTTCCTGAACAAAGCCAATGCCGCTGACCAGCGGGTGTTTGAGCTTCTGTCAGAAAAATTCTCCCTGTTCAGCGGGGTATTCGGTGCCAGCGATGAAGTACTGGGAACCATTGAGGGCGGCATCGACTTTGAAAAACGTATTGTTGATATCTACCAGAACTGCCGGACGCCCGCTGCCATAGAAGCAGAATTCAAACAGCTGCGCACCGAGCTGGACAGCCAGATCAGCACCGCCATGCAGCGTACCCGGCAGCAGTTGCTGGAAAACTTCGATGCCGAAGTTCACGACAAACTGCGGGTCAACCTGAAGGAAAGCCAGCACTACCTGGACCGATACAGCGCTCTGCTCTGGGAACTGACCCGCTACGGTTTGCAGCAATACGCCCGCTTCACGCCCAACAGCTACCAGTTCACCCTGCAACAAAGCCCCCGCGGCGGGCTGAACATTGAAACCGGCACTTACCAGCTGGGCAAAAACGTAGAAGAGGCTCACACCTACCGGCTGGGGCACCCTCTGGCGCAGCACGTTATCGAACATTGCAAACGGCTGGAAACACCGCCTGCCAGTCTGGTGTTTGACTACAGCAACCACCCGCAAAACAGCGTGGCGCTGGAACCACTGGCAGGAAAAAGCGGCAGCTTACTGTGTCGGCACCTGACCATAGCCGGGGCCGAGCAGGAAGATTTTTTACTGCTGGCAGGCTTTACCGACCAGGGTGATAACGTATCCGCCGACACCTTTGTGCGATTGCTGAACCTTCCCGCTGAAGAGTCGGGCCAGAGCATCGGTGCCGGGGCACAGGAACAGCTGAATCAGGCCCTGGAACAACTCAAGGGCAACACTCTGCAGGAAGTTGAACAGCGTTACGGGGAGTGGTTCGAACAGGAAATGGAGAAGCTGGACCGCTGGGCAGACGACAAGCGCCGTGGATTAAAAGACCAGCTGAAAAAACTGGATGACGAACTGAAAGAGCTGAAAAAGCAGGGTCGTCAGGCATCGAGCATGCCCGCCAAACTGAAGCTGCAACGTCAGGCCCGCCAGCTGGAAAGCAAACGGGACAGCGCATGGCGTGAATACGACAGCGAATCCCGGGGCATTGAACAACGCAAAGACCATCTGCTCGATCAGGTGGAAGAACGTCTGCAAATGGCTGTTGAAGAGACCGAACTGTTCCGGATACGCTGGAAAGTGAAGTAACCGGCTGTTTTAACGCTTTTTAAACTCTTTTTTAAGTGAAACCGGGCAAGTAAGCCTGAAAGGACAAGCACGGATATGTTAGAGCGCAATCCCAACATTAATGACGAAATGGAAATGCCACCTCGTATGGCACTGGAATCCATGGACATTGCGGAAGAAAAACGGCAGCAACTGAAACAGCTGTTCCCGGAAGTGTTCAACGAAGACAAAGTGGATTTTGAGCAACTTCAGCGGGTACTGGGCGAATCCATCGACACCGGCAGGGAACGCTATGGCCTCACCTGGCCGGGCAAGGCGGACTGCATGAAGGTGATTCAGGAACCTTCCCGCGCCACCCTGAAGCCATGTCGGGAAGAGTCGGTGAATTTTGACAACACCGAAAATCTGTTTATCGAAGGCGATAACCTGGAAGTCCTGAAGTTGTTGCAGAAAAGCTACTTCGGCAAGGTGAAGATGATCTACATCGACCCGCCTTACAACACGGGCAAGGAGTTTATCTACCCGGATAACTATCAGGAAACCATTGAGACCTATATGGCTTATGCGGGTCTGGTAGACGACGAAGGCAGGAAGTTCTCCACCAATGCCACTACCGAAGGTCGCTTTCACTCCAAGTGGCTGAATATGATGTATCCACGGCTTTATCTGGCGAAGAATTTGTTGCGGGAAGATGGGGTTATTTTTATTTCTATTGATGATAATGAAGTAGAGAACTTGCGCCGGATTTGTAATGAGATTTTTGGTGAAGAAAATTTCATTTCTCAACTGGTATGGGAAAAGAAAAAAAAGGGTGCTTTTTTATCTGGTGCTGCAACCAATATTAAAGAATATGTATTAGTTTGTTCAAAAAACAAACGGGAATTTAATGGATTAATTGGTGAAATTGCAAGAAACAAGGAGACATATCCAGTTATAAAAACAACCAACACTAGGGGTGTAAGAACTATAAAAAAGGGAATACCAAGCAAGTTCCGCGAAAAAAATCATACCGTTAAATCAGGTAGTAGAATAAGCTCTGGAAATATGGAGATGATACTCCTATCCGATATGATTATTCGCAATGGGATATTACAAGAAGATGTTAAAGTCGAGAGCAACTGGATTTATTCTCAGGAGCTTTTAGATAAGTACTCAAATGATAAAAGCTTATATGTTACTCAAGACCTTTATTTTAGGCGCGTAGTATCTGAACCCCGTTTAAAAATGTTAAAAGATTGTAACTGCTCATATTCCATTGGCAAGAACCGTTTCCTGATAGCCTGATGCCTTCAGGATGAGATGCCCCAGCTGCGGAATCAGATTGGTTCCAGTCAGCCTGTCCCTGAGATAGTTGGCAAAGGACACCCCGTGTTGTTTACAGGTCTTTTTCAAACTGGCAAAGGTGTCGCGGCATTTCCTCCCAAGTTTACTCCGGGTACCACCGCTAACCTTTCGCCGTTTCACATACTCTCTGATCTGCCTCTCGCTCAGGTTGTTGTGCAGTGGCAGCCACGGATACTCAAGAACCAATAACAGCTCTTCCCTGACAACCATCAGTTTGCCCAACTCAGCCTGCAAGGCAGGGTAGTCAACCCGCTGTGTTACCCAACGATCAAACTCCTGGTAGAGCTTCTGTTTCTCCTTGTCCGTTGGTTTTTTCTGGTAGGCCTCAATGTCGTCGTAGAGGCACCAGTACTGATCCTGCACGGTGTCACGGGCGGCTCGTTCCAGGTCATTGGCCGGTATCAGCTTGTCCATGTTTCTTCCCGCATGGTACCAACACAGCGAATGCTGAAAGGCTGTATCAAACTGCCGGGCTCCATCGCTATGGATAATCAGGTTCTCAAGGCGATGATTGAGCATCAATGCGGCCTTTAAAACACCCTCTGTCGCCCAGCGCCTTTGTTGCGGGGCAGCACAACCAATGCTGTTAAGGAAGCTCTCCCACTCTTCTTCTGTTGAGAAACGCTTCTCGCCGCATTCGGATAGCGCAGTGATCCACTTCTTCGACACATCAACCTGATTCTCCATGTAGTCAATGGCAACGTCGTTGAGAAGATAAAGCCGCTGCTGCCCTTGCAGACAGCCCAGGAAATTAATCCTGCTCTTACTGTCGCTGCTATGGAAGTAGGAAAAATAAGGGTTGCCGATAAACAGGCAGTAGCCGTTTTTTCCTTGGTGGCGAGCACCTGTGTCGTCGGCCTGGAGATAATCAGAGCAAGTCAGCCCTGCTTCCAGCAATTCTTCTTTTTCCTGGTGGAAAATATCATGGCCTTTCGTCAGGATGTTGCTCAGGGAACCTTCTGATATTGAGCATCCATGGTCGTGCAGCCAAGATAGCAGTAGTGGCTGTGTCGTACTGCATGAATGATAAAAATCCAGCAGATGGGCTTTCAGGTTGTCGCCAAAACGGTCTTTCACATGATCAGGTAGCGGGGCTGACACCCCGCCTTCCGGAGTTGTGTAATACTCACGCCTGTAGCGAGTAGTGACAAAACGCAAGTCCAGCTCAGTATGGAAAAAGTCGATATAGCACTTGAAGCGCCAGTTCTCACCGGGAGCAGCGATTGAACAGATTTCCTCTCGGTCAACAGTCATTGGTGGTGCAGCGGTTTCACCGGCTTCTTGTGATCGTGGTCGTTTACTTTTCGGCGGACGATCAGTGTCACTTTTCCCGGCAGCCTGATCAGTGTCTTCCGCAGAAGAGCTGTCTTCCTGATCATCGCCCTTGTCCGAGACATTAGGCCTGATTTTAGGCTTGCCCTTGTGCTTCTTCAGGTGGCGAATTTCTGCTCGAAGCTGTTCGTTCTCTTCGACCAGCTGTTCGATCTGAACGCGCTGCCTTTCAATTTGCACAGATTGCTTCTCGACCGTGTCGAGAAGGTTTTTGACGAATGAACGCAACTGTTCATTGTCTGTACTGGAGAATAGTGAGTCAGGCAGGTGCATACGGTGAAATATACGAAAGATCAGGATAACTTTCTTTGACCTGTAGAGGTTGATTTGCCAGTCAATTTTGAGCAGTTACAAAAGATTTACTTCCCATGAAAGGTACGGAATCAACAGGGACAAGCTTTTTACATTCAGACGATCTTTTTGCAGATGGCTGGGGAACAAATGAAGACGGTTTCGATGAGCTGCATGATCTTTTAGGTGTTCAGAACTTGATGAGTTTCCCAAAACCTAGCAAACTAATCTCAAAGCTAACTCTAGCTGCTTGTCGATTTGATACAGAGTCGATAGTTCTAGATTTCTTCGCTGGCTCCGCTACAACCGCACACTCATTGTATTCACTTAACGCTAAAGATGGCGGTAAACGGAAGTTTATCATGGTTCAACTTCCTGAGCCCTGCGATGATAGTACATCAGCTAAGAAAGCAGGCTACAACACAATTGCAGAAATTGGAAAAGAGCGAATCCGACGTTCAGCCATTAAGATTGCAGAAGAAATTGAAAAAAAAGATCAAATTGATTTAGGCTTCCGTGTCTACAAACTCGACAAATCCCACTTCAACCAATGGCAAAGCGAAGTAGAACCCGGCAATGTCGAGCAGCTCCAGGCCAATCTGGAGCTGCACTCCAGCCATATCGCTCAGGAAACCCAACAGGAAGACCTGCTATACGAACTGCTGCTGAAAGCCGGTTTTGAACTAACCGAATCCATCGAACAGAAAACCTTTGGCAACCAGAGGGCGTTCTCCATTGCCGAAGATGCCTTGCTGATCTGTCTGGAAGACCGTATTGAGCCAGAAACCGTGGAAGCCATGGTGGCCGCCGAGCCTGCGGAAATCATCGTCAAAGACAGCGCCTTTGCTGGCAACGACCAGCTGAAGGTGAACGCGGTACAAACGGTAAAGGCTTACAACCAGAACAGTGAAACCGATATTGTCTTCAAGGTGGTTTAAGGCATTCAGGGAAGAGCAATCATGAAATTAAAATTCGATGCGTCCCTGGGCTACCAGCAGGACGCCATTCAGTCGGTGGTCGGCTTGTTCAAAGGCCAGCCGCTGGCACGCAGTACCTTTGAAGTCACCATGGGCGCAGGCGGCAACACCGGCAGCCAGATGAGCCTGGGCGAGGGTCTGGAAGGGGTTCCAGCTATTGCCAACCAGCTGACGCTTCAAAACGACAAACTGCTGGAAAACCTGCACCCCATTCAGGAGAAAAACGATATTCCTGCCATTCCCGAGCTGGCTGGCAGGCACTTCTCCGTGGAAATGGAAACCGGAACCGGTAAAACCTACGTTTACCTGCGCACCCTGTTTGAACTGAACAAGTCTTACGGCTTTACCAAGTTCATCATCGTGGTGCCCAGTGTGCCGGTGCGGGAAGGAGTGCTGACAAGCATTAAGGTGATGAAAGACCACTTCCGGACATTGTACGACAATGTACCGTTCAACCACTTTGTTTACGATTCCACCGAACTGAACCAGGTGCGGGAGTTCGCCACCTCTAACCAGTTGCAGATTATGGTGATGAACATTCAGGCCTTCGATAAAGCCAGCGCCATTATGCACAAGGACCGGGATGACCTGTCCGGCTATCGGCCTATCGACTTTATCAGTGCCACCAACCCCATTGTGATGATTGACGAGCCGCAATCGGTGGAAGGCGACACCCTCAAGGGGAGCACCAAGCGTTCCGAAGCCCTGGAAAGCCTGAAACCCATGCTTACCCTGCGCTATTCCGCGACGCACTTCAACAAGCACAACCTGCTTTACAAGCTCGACCCGGTTCAAGCCTTTGACCTGAAGCTGGTCAAGCGCATTGAAGTAGCCAGCCTGCGGGAAGAAGAGAGCTTTAACAGTGCCTATGTGAAACTGCTGAAAGTGGATCACAGCAAGGGCATCAAGGCACAGGTCGAGATCAACGCCCAACAAGGCAACACACAGAAACGCAAAAAGGTCTGGGTGAAAAAGGGGGATGACCTGTACCTGAAGTCTGGCGATGCGAAGAAAAGCCTCTTCTGGGTATTCCAGCGCATTCGGCCACCCATTCCGGTAACATCCGGCCACCTGTTCCAGTGTATCCGGCCACCCCTTTTCGGAGCGTAGCGACGCATCGGATAGCAGCTTAGGACGTAAGTTCTGACTTTGCCAGTTTTGACTGTTTCTTGCGCAGGGAGTCACCCTTAAGTGGCACCCGGTGAGCGTTGTGAATCAGCCTGTCCAGAATGGCATCTGCCAGTGTTGGATCACCGATCAATTCATGCCAGTGATCTACCGGCATCTGACTGGTGACCAGGGTGCTTTTTACATTGTGCCGGTCTTCTACTATTTCCAACAGGTCACGCCGCTGGCTTTCTGTCAGAGGTGATAGACCCCAGTCGTCTAAAAGAAGAAGGTCAGTTTTTGCCAGTGCTGTCATCAGTTTCACATAGCGACCGTCAGCCCTTGCCAGGTTCAGATCTTGCAGTAATCTCGGCAGCCTGAGGTACTGCACTGTGTACCCATCCCGGCAGGCCTTCTGTGCCATTGCACAGGCCAGCCAGGTTTTTCCTACACCCGTCGGCCCTGTAATGACCTGAATTCAAGTCATAAGTGCATAACCCATGACTTTTCTTGCATCTATTCCAGTTGACTCTTTAAATGCCTCATAAGGAGTCTTGTAGCCCAGGCACTTTCTTGGCCTGTTGTTCAGCTTATCCACTGCAATGATGACATCTTTTTCTGTCACGCCATTAAGCTCCATCGACTTGGGGAAATACTGCCTTAGCAAACCATTAGCATTCTCATTCTGGCCTCTTTCCCAAGAATGGTAGGGGGCAGCAAAGTAGCTGTCACATTTTAAAGCTTTGGCAATTGATTCATGCTGAACAAACTCCTTTCCATTGTCGTATGTTATTGTCTTTACAAACCTTTTCAGAGGCTTGAGTACGTCAATTATTCCCTGTTTAACCGCTTTTGCCTTCTTGCCTGGTAGAGGGACAGCAAGGCGAAGCTTGGTTTTTCGTTCATCTAATGTAGCGATGGCTCCTTTATGATTTTTACCTATTACAGTATCAGCTTCCCAGTCACCAACTCGCTCTCTGTTGTTGACCACTTCGGGGCGTTCTTCAATGCCAACCCGATTTGGTATACCGGTTCGGTTATGAGCTGAACCGTATCGCTTTCGATAAGTTTTTTTCTGGTGCCTCAAGTGCTTATAGAGCGAGCCTCCGCGCCGTTTATCATCCGCTACAAATTGATAAATCGTCTCATGATGCAGCTTGATTACACCGTCCTTTTCAAGCCTTCCAGCCACTTGTTCAGGACTCCAATCTGAACGGATATCGTTTGAAATACGTTGTTTAATGTCGTCTGTCAGCTTAATAGCTTTTGGCTTATCTTTGTGCCGCTGCCGAGCTGTGCGATTAGCCTGTTGGTGCCTGTACCCTCTTTGCCCTTTATTGCGGTTTACTTCTCGCGACACGGTAGGCTGTGAACGGCCAAGCTTTTTAGCAATTTTGTTTTGTGAAGTCCCATTTTTGAGTTCAGTTTCGATATAATATCTCTCTTCAGAGCTCAGGTGTGTATAGGCCATCCTTGGCTTCCTCTGTATGGTTTGGTTGCTTTACAGAATACCCCTGAGTTCTGATTCACTTCAAAGGTTCTGAAACAATCCTCTGGTTACAGAGGTTATGCACTTATGATACGAATTCAGGTGATCACGTTCTGATGCTCCCGTATCCAGTGGCTGGATAACAACTGCTGTATCTGGTCTCGTTTAAGACCACGGGGGTGACGATAGTCTATGTCTTCCATGCAGGCATCATGACGTAGTCGTGCTTTTTTAAGCCGTGTTTTTAAACGCCGGTTATCCCTTGCGGTCATCTCACGGTCAATCATTAAGCCGAGCCGTTCATCGAACGACAACTGCTCTATATCCGGACTTTTAAGCTGCTCATCTAATGCTTCGAGCATACCGGTAAGTTTCAGAACCTGAAGCTTTTCCATCGTAGGGTTCATTAACATTTTTATTCTCCTGCCGTCGTTAGTTAAAGTAGTCTGAACCCCGAAGGTTCTCGTGCTCATCAGGCAACACCGTCTCTGGCTCCAGTTCCGGAAGCGGTTGCTGATCGAGGTTGTGCTTCAGGATTGACTCTATGCTCCGGTAAGTGCAGGTTTCTGCATAAAGTGCACGACGACAGGCGTTTTCAAGTCGGTCGTTACCGTAGCCTTTGGCTAAACGGATGATGCCCTGACAACTTCGGTAACTCAGCTCAGGATAACGCCGTGTTGCAAGGACGCGTTGGATGACGGCTGCGGTTTCAGGTCCGATTTTTGCCGCCCAGCTTTGCATTCGTTCTGGTGTCCACTCGGCATATTTACGGTGCTTTTCCGGCATGTGGCTGGCTTGAGTAGTATGCCTGCCCTTATGCTGCGAACGGCGGTGGCTGGCGACTCTCTGCCCCTTATAGAAGCACTCAATCGTCTGACTGGTCATGCGTACACTTAATTGCTTTTTGACCAGCTGATAAGGGACTGAGTAGTAGTGTTTGTCGACCTCTACGTGGTAGTCAATATGTACTCGTGCCTCCTTCCATTCTGCGTATTGATAACGCATTTCAGGCAGTGGGCGCAGTGAAGGCTTATCGAGAGAATCAAACAATGAACGACGACTACCGGACAGTTTCTGGAACGGTTGGTTATTCAGTTCTGTCAGTAACCCTGCAATAGCCTCATTGAGTGAAGCCAGGGAGAAGAATGTCTGGTGGCGTAAACGCGCCAGTATCCACCGTTCAACTATCTGAACAGCAGACTCGACCTTACCTTTATCTTTTGGAGATCGGACCCGGGCGGGTACGACAGCGACATTATAATGTTCGGCCAGGTCTTGATAAGTAGGATTGATCTCAGGCTCATAACGATGAGGATGCTTCACGCCACTTTTCAGGTTATCCGGCACCAGGTTATTGGGTACTCCACCCAGGTATTCAAAGGTACGCACGTGAGAGCCTATCCAGTCTGGCAAAGACTGAGATAATGTAGCTTCTACATAGGTGTAACTGGAGGCACCAAGCGTCGCAATAAACACCTGCGCCTGCTGAACCTCTCCTGTGTGCTGATTAACGACAGGAACCGTCTGTCCGGCGTAATCGATGAACAGCTTGTCGCCTGCAATATGATTTTGGCGCATAACAACATCAAGGTGCGTTCGCCACTCTCTATAGCGGTCACTGAACCAACTGTACTGATAGCCTTCAGGATGGTTGGTCTTGTATTCCTGCCAGAGCACCATAAGGGTGACACCGGGCTTGCGAAGTTCCTGATGAATTTCGCTCCAGTCTGGCAAGGCCAGTTGGCGCTTTGAAGCAGGTGGCTGAACGGGAAACAGTTGTTGATCCAGTGTCGTCTCATCCAGATTAGATGACAAAGGCCATTCCAGCCCGGAGGCAGCAAACCGGTTAAGGTAATCACTGACGGTTGCTCTGGAAATATTGCAGCTACTGGCAATCTTCCGGATGCTGAGTTGGTGCTCGAATTTGAGCCTGAGTACTTCACGAATTTTGCGCATGGGCAGTCTCTTCATGATGCTATCCACTCGTCCTTGAGGAGGTCTCAAGTTTGAGGGTAGCGGTGAATTATGGGACTGCGCCACTGGTCGGAAATGGGGTGGCCGGATGTACCGGAATCAGTGGCCGGATACTAACGGAATGGGTGGCCGGATGTTACCGGAATCGGTGGCCGGATGGCTCCGGAATACCCATCTTCCGCATGGAATATCAGGATAACTATCAGGTGGCAGATATTAGCTGCGAGCCGGGCTTTGAAAAACTGACTCTGGGCGCTGGCCGTAGCGTGACCTTCTCCCAGCCGCTGGGTGATTACGGCGATGCCCTGCTGAAAGCCCAGATTGAGGAAACCATTGAGCAGCACCTGAAAAAGGAAAAGGCACTGAAAGGCCAGGGCATTAAAGTACTCAGCCTGTTCTTTATCGACAAGGTGGCCAGCTATCGGGAATACGACGACCAGGGCAACAAGACTCCCGGCAAATTTGCCCGATGGTTTGAAGAAGCCTATTCACGTCTAACCGCTAAATCGGAATACAAGGATTTGCTGAACTGGTCGGCAAAAGAGGTGCATAACGGTTACTTCTCCAAAGACAAGAAGGGCAAGATCAAGGACACCAAAGGCACGACGCAGGCCGACGATGACACCTACGCCCTGATTATGCGGGACAAGGAACGTCTGCTGGATGACGCGGAGCCGTTGCGTTTCATCTTCAGCCACACGGCGCTTCGGGAAGGTTGGGATAACCCCAATGTCTTCCAGATTTGTACCCTGAACGAATCCAACAGCGTGATGAAAAAGCGTCAGGAGATTGGTCGTGGTCTGCGTCTGCCAGTCAACAGCAGGGGCGAGCGGGTGCACGATGCCTCCATCAACCGGCTGACCGTGATTGCCAATGACTCCTAGGGGTATTGCGCCCATTCCCTCGAAAA